>DAOTTD010000250.1:0-45533 GCA_034438015.1 Ktedonobacteraceae bacterium
GACTTTGCTGTCATCGGGAAAGCAGGAGCGATGCGCCTTCCTTGCCTTCTCGCATGTCTCAGCCAGGTCGTGATCACCTGGAAAGCGGACAATAATACTCACTAGCAAGTGGCTCATTCTTCCGATAGCGATCACAAGGGGGGATGCTTCCTGTGCAAGATCCACAGGTGCGCTGTGCCGAGCAGCTTGAGCAGGCATATGCTCAGATGCAGGCGGAAGGAACCGCGATCACCATCAGCGCGCTCGCGCGCAGGGCGGGCGTCCACTCTCGCACAGCGCAAAGGTTTCTCGAAGCACGTCAACCTGAGCAGGCATCACGACATATGAGCAAGCGTGATCCAGAAATACAGACACGGCTTGAGCAGGCATACGCCTCTCTGCAAACACAAGGCAAGACCATTACCGAACGTGCCCTTGCCAGGCAAGCAAGGGTGTGTCGCAAGCGTGCCAAACACTTCCTGCATCCACAGCCCCCTGTGGACAAGAAGCGATCGTGCGCCGAACGGCTAGAGGACGCCTATACACAGTTGCAGACAGAGAGAAAGAACATCACCGCCTCCTCGCTTTCGCGAGTGGCGCAGGTCCATTGGAGCACCGCCACCCGCTTCTTGCAGAAGAGGCAAGCAGTGTTCCACGAGCAGGAATCACAACCCGCGTGGGAGGTGTGCTATGTCTAAGCCCTACGTCGTCAAGCGGCGTTACTCCAAGCGGACAAAAGCCCATCAGAAATCGGAACTGGCAACCATCCTGTCAAAGGAGGAGAAGCGCAGACAGTGGGAAGAGCGGCAAGCGGAGAAGTTCATGATGGAAGAAGTCCTTGGGCCTCAAGCAATCTCGCTCTTCCTGGACGAGATAGACACGATTACTGGCGACCTTGATACCCTTTTTTCTCTCTAGTATGAGCACTTTGAGGGCTATACCATCTATAGCACCGAGCGGGGGATGTGTGCTCTGCATGGGGCCGGGCAACGAGGCTGCCTACGCATGGCGGGCAAGTATGTGCGTTTCCCCGATGTCGAGCAGGCGAAACGGGCAGTACTGTACTTCCAGGCCCGAGGATGGAAGCCTCACCAGATCATGGATCGTGGCATGGCCGAGGGCGCGTACCTGTGTTTGAACGGGCGGGAAGAACCATCGGTCTCTGTCCATACGTCAGCCGAGCACGTCCTGGTATGAGTAGAGGGTGAGTGGGAAAGATGACCGCATCTTCCTCACTCAAGAAGAAAAGAACAGGGAAGAAGGCCATCGTGCAATTAGTTGAACAGTGTAGAGGGGGAGAGCAGGCACATCTCTTGCTTGTTCTCTCCGATGAGGAGCAACCAGCATGAAGCAGAAGCGCCAACGCGGGAAGAAGATCGTCAAGCCGCAAACAATCACCAAAGCCGTGACCCATATCCGCTTGCTTGAGGCCAACCCGGGTAAGCTTGCGGCTCTGAACGAGCTGGCTCCGATCTATCTGGCGCTCTGTCAAGAGTATGTCACCTACTTTTGCACGGAAGGAACCCCCGATAAATTTCATGCCCCTGTCTTTGCCACCCCACTCTCTGAACGTTGGCACCGGGTCGCCATCCAACAGGCAGCAGGGGTTGCGCAGTCCTGGAGAACCAACCGTGCCAACGGATATCAAGCGTATTTAGACGAGCGAGCAGAGTATCGAGAATGGCAAACCGAAGGAACGTTGGATACAGAGGCCAAAGAGCCGGTCTGGCAGGAGTGGGACGTTCCCGCGCTCCAACAGACCTGCATCCAAGCTAATGCCAATGTCGTTGCCCTTGGGCCTTCGGAAGACTCCTGTTTTGATTACTGGTTGAAGATCAGCACCCTTGCATTTCGCAAGCCTCTCCTGGTTCCAGTCAAGCTCGCAGACTATCATAGAGAAGCACTCAAAGACAAAACCATCAATAGCAGTGTCCGACTCAACAAGAGGAATGGCGCGTGGTGGCTCACGCTCTCCTATGATGAGGTCATCCCCATCCAGACCGAAGCGGACGCCCCGGTGATCGGCATCGATGTGGGTATTGCTAACTTTGTGACCACTTCTGAGGGTAAGCACTACGGCACCTTTCACGGTAAACTCCGCGAGCGACAGAAGCGGGACCGAGAGAAACGACGTCGCAAGGCCAGGTTACGGGCCTGCCTCAAAAAGAAGGGCGTGAAGAAGCTGCCCTCCACCAGCAGCAAGAGTGGACAACGACTCAGGCGCCACGTGCGTCAGGAGATCAACCGTGCGGTCAACGTCTGCCTGGATGAGCACCCTGACGCCCAGATCGCCTATGAACACCTGTCAGTGGCCTCCATGAAGTTCAAGGCGCGCGCGATGAATGCCTATCTGCGCGCGTCCAATCTGGCACGCATCCCAGAGAAGATCGCCTGGGAGACGGCGAAGCGGGGGATAGCCGCCACTCGTGTCAAGAGCGCATACTCCTCCCAGGAGTGCAGTGTGTGTCACTACCCCGATCGGGCCAATCGCCCGGACCAGCAAACGTTTTGCTGTGTCGTCTGTGGGTACAGCGCCCATGCCGATCTCAATGCAGCCACCAATATCGAGCGGCGCCTTGTGGATACTGAACTGCATGCCTGCAAGCGCAAAGAGGATGTCAAAGCCGTGCTGATCAGGCGGCACGAGATATGGAAGAATCATAACGGTTGGCCGTAGTCCAACCGCCCGCCTAGTTGGTGTGCTGTGATGCAGTACATTCAACGGGCGTAGGTCAACGCGAGAAATGGAGATGGATGCAATGTTTGTCTCTGTTTTTAGCAACTATAGTGCCGATGTGTTGCTTTGTCTAGTAGGGGCCAGCCTTGCGCTGGCCCTAGGAGCGGTGGACAGGGCCAGCGCAAGGCTGGCCCCTATCTCATGAGATGGATGAGAAGGATAACCAATGTGTGACTACTATTCTCTGGCATCTTGTTTGTGCTTTCATAATCATGTATAATGAGCATCAGAGCAGTAAAAGCACTTTTCTCAACGCCATGATAGATGGCGTAGCGCGTAGCGTTAGTAATCTACCCGTTATAAAATGGCAACTCACGAACAGCAGCAAGAAATGCGTCGTCAAGGAAGCCGGGACACCCACTTTTATGCTGCATATTGAGTATAAGACGGCAAATCGTGAAGCCGCATTCGCTGCTGTCGGCTTGCTCATTGGTCAGAACTGTGCTAGACTAGAAATGGTCACAGCAGTATAGAAAAGGCCAATATTCAAGTAATTTCCCGAGGGATGTGTTTTTGTGAATTTCGAAGCTGATGAGCAATTAGAGCTTTTACACCAGTTGCTCGGTACTGGACAATTTGGAGCTATGGACAAACAAACTAACCAGTGGGGG
This sequence comes from Ktedonobacteraceae bacterium, assembly GCA_034438015.1. Lineage (GTDB taxonomy): Bacteria > Chloroflexota > Ktedonobacteria > Ktedonobacterales > Ktedonobacteraceae > JACDAE01. The sequence goes on from DAOTTD010000250.1 coordinate 3,328, forward strand.
CAAAACACTGAGCAACAAGATGAAGAAGCGCTTAGCAGCTTCTTGCAAAATACACAGGGTACTCTGTCATCTGTAGTTGAGATACGGTCTGATAGCAAGCGCGAGCAACGCAAGGGCGCCCCGGAAGTTATCTTTGGCGAAACAAAAGGGACCGCGCAGATCATTGCGATGGCGCAAGGGCTGCTCGACGGTTCCGGGCGCGCGATCATCAGTCGCATGCCTCCTACGTCGGTCGCGCCGGTACGAGAGGCGTTTCATGCATACACTGTGCGCATACGTGAGGCGGCTCATGCTATGGTCATATACAGCCCTGAATATATGCGTAAAAGCACGGGCGGCCATGTCGGGATAATCAGCGCGGGTACTTCCGACATTCCTGTCGCAGAGGAGGCGGCCCTCATCGCGGAAGAGATGGGTTGTCGTGCGACCTGCATCTATGATGTGGGTGTGGCAGGTTTGCATCGACTTTTGACTCCGTTACGTGATCTGCTCTCTAACGAGGTCGATGCGATTATTGTGGCTGCTGGAATGGATGGTGCCCTACCTTCGGTCGTTGCTGGACTGGTTCCAGTGCCTGTCATTGGGTTGCCAACATCAATTGGTTACGGACTGGGCGGCAAAGGGATTGCCGCGTTGCTCTCGATGTTGCAAACCTGTGCGCCGGGTCTATCGGTGGTGAATATCGATAATGGTGTCGGTGCCGGTATTACCGCAGCGCTGATCGCCAATCGCGTGGCGCAGGCGCGTGAACATCAATCGCGGTAAGGAAGCAGCGAGATGTTCTGATTGGAATGTCTCTCCGCTTTGTATGTTGGGTAAATGTGGGTGTACGAGTTATAAGAGAGGCGGGACTTTCGATGGCAAACAACAAACGAGGACCCGAACCTGGGTCGCAAAAGGCAAAGCATGGTGGCCAGGCTGTACGCGAGAAGTACGGCCCCGAGTTCTATTCGAAGATCGGCAAGAAGGGCGGCGAGACTGTGAAGGAGAAGCGCGGGCCGCAGTTCTATGCCGAGATTGGAAAAAAGGGTGGCGAGTCAACGAAGCGCCAGCAGGGCTCGGAGTTCTATTCGAAGATCGGCAAGAAGGGCGGCGAGCGTGGGCGCGCCGTTCCTGAAAGCAAAGAGTAATTGAAAGAGTAATTGTAAAGAAGAGGACAGGGGTTGTATGACCATTGCCCTCTTCTCGTTTTACCTGTTCGCGTCTACTGGCGGTCCTGACGCTTCAAGAACGGCGGGATATCGATCTCGTCGTCGTCCTGTTCCTTCCCCTGCTGCCTGCGGGTCGCGTCCTGCCGTCGTCCCATGTTGCGAATGCCACGCAGATCATCCAGGCTGCGCTGCTGCCTCCCCGGCGGCACGACGGGACGCAGCGGTGGTGGAAGTCGTGTGGGTGGTGGTGTCACTGGCGTTGTCCCACTTCCCGCCTGCTTCTCTGATTGCCTGGGCGCTGCTGGCGGGGAGGCCGGCATCTGCTGTGGACTCCTCCCGCCTGTGCCCGTCGGGCGCATCTGCCCCTCGTGCTCTAGATGGACCGCCGACATACGTATAGTGTGCAATTCTTCCATACCCGCAGCAATCAGGGTAACACGAATAGTGTCGCGCAGTCCAGGGTCGATGACCGCGCCGAAGGTGATGTCCGCCGCGTTGTCGATTGCTTCACTGATGCGTTCCGCGATCTCGTTGACTTCGAAGAGCGTCATGTCTTCGCCGCCGCTGATGTTGAAGAGCACGCGGCTGGCTCCACGGATGGTGACGTTGAGGAAGCCGCCCGCGATAGCTTCTTCCGCTGCTTGCTGCGCCCGGTTGCGTCCCGTCCCCCGTCCGATACTCATCAGGGCCGTTCCCGCCTCGCGCAGGACGCTGCGCACGTCGGCGAAGTCAACGTTGATCATTCCTGGTACGTTGATGACCTCCGCGATACCCTGCACGCCCTGCCGCAGCACGTCGTCGGCGACCTTGAAGGCGTCGGACAGGTTGCAGTCGCGCGCGACGGTCGAGAGCAGGCGGTCGTTAGGAATGGTGATGAGAGCGTCAATCTCGGCGGCAAGCTCGGTCAAGCCTTGCTCAGCTACCCGTTGCCGCCGCGAGCCTTCGAAGCCGAATGGCAGCGTGACGATGCCAACGGTGAGCGCCCCCAGCTTTTTAGCGATCGATGCGACGATGGGGCCTGCGCCCGTCCCTGTCCCTCCGCCCATACCGGCGGCAATGAAGACCAGGTCCGCGTCACCCAGGACGGCGCGAATCTCCGCCGTGCTCTCGGTCGCGGCACGCATGCCAATGGCTGAGTTACCGCCAGCTCCCAGTCCTCGCGTGTGGTGCTGTCCCAGGCAGATGCGATGAGGCGCCTGTGAGAGCCCCAGCACCTGTGCGTCGGTGTTCATGACCACGAAACGTACTCCACGCACCTTCGTGGCTATCATGCGATCGATCGCGTTCATGCCGCCGCCGCCAACGCCCACAACCACAATGTCAACATGATGCTGCGCTTCATTGAGTTCGTCAAGAAGCGGATCTGGCACAGCATGTTTCTCTGTGTCATCTTCTGTGTCGCGCTGGTCCCAGGCTCCTCGTGCTCGCTCCTCCTGCCTCTGTGTCTCCTCTCCCTCTATCTCGTGACGGAGAAGGGCCCACTGATCGGCTTGCTTCTCGTACATGTCTGGCCTGGCCTGTGTCTTCTCAACCCATTGCTCTGGGGTGGTGTCTCGTTTGTATGCATCATGTGACCCTGGTTGTTGCATGCGCACCCCCATTCTATAAAAGCTTCTCCATCTGCATTGTAACAAGAGTGTCAAGTATCTACTTGCTGTTCGATTCCTTCCTGATTGCTTGCCTCTTACTGATGATGACGTGGAAGTGTGGCGCGATACGACATCTACAACTAATGGAGAAGAATCGGGAGGATGGAGGGCTGTAGCTCCAGTGGAGGTGCCTCGCATCGATAGCCAGGCGTCTCCACCAGAGGTGTAAATGAGAAAGAGCCTGTTAAGAGAGCGGCGACTTGCTCTCTTTCGCTGCCTTCTTTTCTTTTTGCGCTTCTTTCTTCTGTTTATTTGATTTCGGGGGTGCTTTCTGCACCTTTTTCTGTTCCTTGTTTGCCATGAAAACCTCCTCGTGATCGCGTTGTAGAGACGGGCCGTAGTGACCCCTCTCACATGAATACTGTTATTGTATCAGATTCTCTGTGAAAAATCCCTATACGTGCACTTCTCATGGCCTTTGATACCGTCCCAGCAGGTTTCTCTCTTCGTAGCTTGCCAGGGCGTGTGTGATCATGCGCAGGACGTTTCCGATGTCCATTGGCTTGCGTAACTGGTAGATGCCGCGTCGCTCCAGTTCGACGGTCGGTAGTGCAGCGCTCATCATGATCGCTGGCAATGCGCGCGTCTCCTCTTGCTCCTGTAACCGGTCGTATAATTCCAGGCCATTGAGGCCAGGCAGCCGGTAGTCAAGTAAAAGCAGACATGGATGGACATCTGGGGCCCCTTCCAATGCAGTCTTCCCGTTGTCGATCACCGTTGTCTGATAGGGAGTTTCCTCCTCAATCAATTGCTGCAGAAACTGGGCAATGTTCGCATCATCTTCGACGATTAAGATCGTTGTGGTGCGTGGGCACAGCGCTGCCGGTGGAATAAATTCCTGTGGCATGAGACACTCCTTCACAGTGGATGAAAACGCCAGTAAGTAACGCTACAAGTTAATGTAACGGATTGCAGGCTGCATTGGTGACATGCTAAAGGTACAATTTCATGTATCATTTGTACACATCACTCCTCTTAATTAAGGCGAACAATATACTTTGTCCAGGCGCCTATACAAGAGTACGGAAACACCAGGTCTGCAACAGGCCACCTATCGCTCTGGAGGCGTCCATTTGTCCTGACTCGCGGGAGGCTGGTACGCGTCAAAGGCATCCAGAAGCTCTCCTGGCGTGTCGCGGTGGATCAGGAGCTGGCTGTGCGCCGGGCTGATAAAGCCCTCGGTCATGGCATGGGTGACGAGCGCCAGCAGGGGCGTGAAGTAGCCCGCAATATTGAGGAGTCCAATGGGCCGGCTATGAATGCCGATCTGCGCCCACGTGGTGATCTCGAAGAGCTCATCGAAGGTGCCATACCCACCAGGGAGCGCGATAAAGCCATCGGCCAGATCCGCCATTAGCGCTTTTCGCTCGTGCATGCTCCCAACTTCGTGCAGCTCACTCAGGTCGGCGTGCGCGACCTCGCGCACAAATAAACCCTTTGGAAGGACGCCGATGACCTCCCCTCCTCTTGCCAGCACTTCATCGGCTATTATGCCCATCAACCCGACACTCGCTCCTCCATAGACGATTCCCAGTCCTCGCTCGACCAGTTCCCGCCCCAATAAATGCGCGGCCTGCCGGTACTCCGGTCGGATACCAGAATTCGATCCCGCAAAAATACAGATACGCCGCATACACTTTCTCTTTCTACGTCAACTGATTTACAGATACTATGTATGATACCATACCCTGACTAGAAATTGCATATTGAAAGGATGGCTTAAGGTTTCCATCTGGTTGTTGTACAATACAAGTCAGGACAGATAAACCTGCATATGTATAAGGGTGGCATGACTTCTACCCGATCAATCAGGAGCGTAATGAAAGCACTTATCTTCGACTTTGATGGCCTTATTCTCGACACTGAAGTATCCACACTGCAGGCATGGCGCGAGATCTATGCTGAATATAACGCTGAACTCTCCCTTGAACAATGGGCCACCGGTATTGGTGCCGGCGCCGATACCTTCGATGTCTTTGCCTATCTAGAAGCTCAGCTCGGCCATCCCTTGCCGCGCCAGGAGATCGTGACCCGCCACCGCAAACGCCACCTGGAACTGCTCGCCGCCGAGGTACTGCTCCCCGGTATCGAGTCCTACCTTCACGACGCGAAACGCCTGGGCTTGAAGATCGGACTGGCCTCGAGCTCGTCCCGCGCCTGGGTCTACGGTCATCTCTCGCGCCTCGGTATTCTCGAACGCTTTGATTATATAAAGTGTGGCGACGAGGTGGCGCAGAGAAAACCCGATCCCGAGCTCTACCTGAGCGTTCTCGCCGGACTCGGCGTCCGCGCGGGACAGTCAGTCGCGCTGGAGGATTCCCCCAACGGCGTCCGGGCTGCACGGCGCGCAGGTATCTTCTGCGTGGCCGTACCCAATCCTGTGACCAGCCAGCTCGCTCTGGATCACGCCGACTTGCGCCTGAACTCTCTGGCGCTTCTACCTCTCGAAAACCTTATTACGGAGGTCGAGAGGCGCCGCGACGGATTCGTCGCGCCCGACGAGCAACGCAGTGCCTGATCCGTCGTGGCCCTGTGCAGACCAGAACGAACACTTTAATAATAAAAACAGTAGGGATGGGGCTTGCCCCCATCCAGTTCCCCGAGAAAGCAGCTCCCTTGCGTGATCGCGCTCCTCGCGCCGGATGAGGGCAAGCCCATCCCTACTCAAGAGTTACGACAAAAGGAGAAATCGCATGACTCAGACGCATTCATGGTGGCAGACCGGCGTTCTCTATCAGGTCTATCCGCGCAGCTTTATGGATGGCAATGGCGACGGCGTGGGCGACCTCCCCGGTATCACAGAAAAGCTAGATTACCTGCGCTGGCTCGGTGTGGACGCACTCTGGCTCTCTCCCATCTATCCCTCCCCGATGGCGGATTTCGGCTACGATATCTCCGACTATACGGCGGTCGATCCAGTCTTCGGGACCTTGCAGGATATGGACGCGCTCATTGAGCAGGTCCACAGCCGCGATCTCAAGCTGATCCTGGACTTTGTGCCGAACCATACCTCCGACGAGCATCCCTGGTTTCAGGAGGCGCGTGCAAGCCGCGAGAGTGCGAAGCGCGACTGGTATATCTGGCGCGATCCCTCCCCCGACGGTGGCCCTCCCAACAACTGGACGAGCTACTTCGGTGGTCCCGCCTGGCAATACGATGCGCAGACCGGCCAGTACTACCTGCACCTCTTCGACGTCAAGCAGCCTGACCTCAACTGGCGTAACCCCGCTATGCAGAAGGCGATGTATGATGTGCTGCGCTTCTGGCTCGATCGCGGCGTCGATGGCTTTCGCGTCGATGTCATCTGGCTCATGCTCAAAGACGATCAGTTCCGTGATAACCCATTGAATCCAGTCTGGCGACCCGGAGATGCGCCTTCTGCCTATCAGATTCACACGTATACCGAAGATCAGCCCGGCGTTCACGATCTCGTGCGCGCAATGCGTTCGGTGCTGGACAGCTATAAGGATCGCGTCTTAATCGGCGAGATCTACCTGGATGTACCTAGACTGGTCCATTACTATGGTGAAATGCTTGATGAGGCGCATCTGCCCTTCAACTTCCAGTTCGTGACCATGAAGGACTGGAGCGCCGCCATCGTGCGCAGGGCCGTCGACGCATACGAGAAGGCGCTGCCAGCCGGAGCATGGCCGAACTGGGTTCTGAGCAATCACGATCAGAAGCGCGTCGCATCGCGCCTGAGCCGGGAACAGGCTCGCGTTGCCCTGCTGCTGCTGTTCACCCTGCGCGGCACCCCGACCTGTTACTATGGTGACGAACTGGGCATACAGGACGTCCCGGTGCCACCCGAGCAGGTGTACGATCCGCAGGGCAAAGGAAACCCCGAGCACAGCCGCGACCCCGCCCGCTCGCCTATGCAGTGGGATAGCGGTCCCAACGCAGGTTTCTGCCCGGCTAACGTCGCACCCTGGCTGCCGCTTGCCAGCGACTACCAGACCTACAACGTCGCCTCCGAACAGAACGACCCGCGCTCGTTCCTATCTCTGGCGCGCTCACTGCTCACCCTGCGTCGTTCCCTCCCCGCGCTCGTTCTCGGCTCTTATAGTTCTCTCGACCAGGATAACGCTGCCTGCTTTGCCTACCTGCGCCAACACGACGAGCAGCGCTACCTTGTCGTCCTCAATGTCTCAGCCCAGGAGCAGGTCGTACAGTTGCCAGAGCTGGGACAGGGCCGCATCGCGCTCTCGACGCATATGGATCGGGAAGGAACAATCGACCTGGCTTTGCTAACCTTGCGGGCGAACGAAGGGTATCTGATCGAAGTGGTACATTAAGCAATAAGTAGAAGAGAGATGGATCGTATCTAGCGATCCACCCAGGAAGAGCAATCTTTGGGAGGGAATGCGGAGATTTCTTGGATACGTTGCATCAACACCATTTCCGCATATCTTCCCATCAACGAGAATAGATCTGTGAAGGGCTGGAAGCGTCCTACAGAGCCATTCTGTCAAGGAGAAGTACATGAATCCATCTGAACGTATCGACACATACATCGCAGAACTTGCCGACTGGCGTGGCCAAATGGTTGCCCGATTGCGCAAACTTATCCTCGAGGCCGATCCCGACATCACTGAGGAATGGAAGTGGGATACTGCTGTATGGTCTCACCAGGGACTGGTTTGTGCGGTCGGCGCTTTCAAGAAAACCGTAAAAATGAACTTTTTTCAAGGGGCTTTTCTGGAAGATCCGCAGAAACTCTTCAATGCTGGCCTTGATGCGAAAAAAACGCGATCAATAGATTTCCGTGAGGGCGATACCGTTGATGAGCCTGCTTTGAAAGACCTCATTCGTGGTGCCGTAGCTCACAATGGTGGATGAAAAAGGGTATAACACAAAAGGAAGATCCATACCCGTCCATGCTTATGATCATATCAGCGAGCTACAAAACAGATATACCGACGTTCTACGGCGAGTGGTTCATGAACCGCCTGCGCGCCGGCACATGCAAAATGGTCAATCCCTACGGGCGACAGGTCTACACCATCGACCTCTCGCCCGCGCAGGTCGATGGCTTCGTCTTCTGGACCAAAAACATCGGCCCTTTCCTGCAATATCTGCCCGAGATACAGCGGCGCGGCTATCCCTTTCTCGTCCAGCACACCATCAACGGCTACCCGCCCGCCCTTGAGTCGCGCGTCATTAACTACTCGCATACCATTGAACACATGCACCGCCTGGCGCACGAATATGGTCCCGAGCGGCTCATCTGGCGCTACGATCCCATCATCATCACCTCGCTGACTCCGCTGGACTGGCATTGTCGCAACTTCTCCACGCTCGCCTCGGCCCTGGAAGGCACAACCAACGAGGTCGTCATCTCGTTCGCCCAGATCTATCGCAAAACCGCGCGCAACATGGCGCTCGCCGCCGCCGAGTTCGACTTCACCTGGCGCGAGCACAACCTCGACGATCCCACCTTCCTGGCAACCGCGCGCGAACTTGCCGCCGAGCTGGCCCATAGTGCGGCCTCGCACGGTATGCAGTTGCGTGTCTGCTCACAGAAAGCCTTCCTGCTGCCCGGACTCATCGAGGAGGCGCGCTGCGTCGATGCCGAACGCCTCGAACGTGTTGCCGGGCGTCCCATTCTCAACAAGACGAAGCAAAAGGGCAATCGGAAAGAGTGCGCCTGCTCCGCCTCCCGCGACATCGGCGAGTACGATACCTGCCCCCACGGCTGCGTCTACTGCTACGCCGTGCAGCATCGCGACCTCGCCTTGCAGCGCTACAAAGAGCACGATCCCCACGGCGAATTTCTCTTTCCGCCCGCCGACCTGCCTATCGACCAGGAGTCGCCCGCTTCTCAGGTCATCACCCCATCAGCCGTGCGCCGTGCCCGGCAGAGCAATGGCCCACATCCCACGTCTCAAGAAGAGCACATTGGTCCACAACAGGGCCGCCTGTTCTAATATACAATGTATTTTGTACCCGGTACATGAGTTACCCTGGTAACTGTTCAGGACTCATCAGCGCCAAAGGCGCTTCACAAGCGATTTGGTGTGGGTAGCGGGCTGGCGGCCTGAGCCGCCAGCCCGCTACCCACACCAGGAATGGTGCGAGCCGCGTCGCGGCGAGGAGTCCGGGAAGAGAGATCTGAACCGATACCGGGATGACTCATGTGCTTCCCAATAACCCGAAAACGCACATGATATGAGCACATAATAACAGAAAGTGAGACTAAAGATGGGACTGACAATCACGCAAGTTGATGCCTTCACAGATGAACCGTTTACTGGCAATCCTGCCGCCATCTGTATCTTGCCAGAGGTTCGCGATGATCGCTGGATGCAGAACGTCGCCAGCGAGATGAACCTCTCCGAGACCGCCTTCCTCGTGCGTCAGCCCGACGGCTTCAATCTGCGCTGGTTCACGCCCGCCGTCGAGGTCGATCTCTGCGGACACGCCACACTCGCCAGCGCGCACGTCCTCTGGGAAGCCGGCCACCTCAAGCCCGACGAAGAGGCCCGCTTTCACACCCGCAGTGGCCTGCTCACTGCCACGCGCCAGGACGACTGGATCGAACTCAACTTCCCCGCTACCCCTGCTGAACCTGCCGACGCGCCCGCCGATCTCCTGCGAGCCCTCGGAGTGACCGCGACCTACATCGGCAAAAACCGCTTCGACTACCTCATCGAAGTCGACTCAGAGGCGACCCTGCGTGCCATCCAGCCCGACTACTCCCTGCTGCTGACGGTTCCGGCGCGCGGTATTATCGTCACCAGCCGTGGCAGTCGCTACGATTTCGTCTCGCGCTTCTTCGCTCCCAGCGTCGGCGTCAACGAAGATCCTGTCACTGGCTCGGCCCATTGCAGCCTCGCCCCCTACTGGAGCCGCAAGCTCGACAAAGACGCGCTGCTCGCCTACCAGGCATCCAGCCGTGGAGGTACTCTGCATGTGCGTGTCGACGGGGATCGCGTCCACCTGGGCGGCCAGGCCGTCACCGTCCTGCGCGGTGAGCTGATCGACCAATTTTAGAGTTGACAGATGTGATACTATACGGGAAAAGCACCCATAGCTCAGCGGATAGAGCATCTGCTGACGTGGACAATAGTATAATAATGCACCAGTAGCTCAATGGATAGAGCACTCGACTTCGGATTGAGTGGTTGCGGGTTCGAGTCCTGCCTGGTGCGTCCTATATTTTCTTTAGAGATAGAGGGTAGCTCAATGGATAGAGCACTCGACTTCAGATTGAGTGGTTGCGGGTTCGAGTCCTGTCCTCAGCATTAAAGCTCATAGTCTGCTGCCCACTTCACATGCTTCTCCTGATTATTTTTTGTCGCTACAAGTCTTAGACAGTTTTCTGTATTTCCTACATGTTCAATAGGAATGAGGTATATTTTATGCAGATCAGGGCTGTATACCGCAAAGTAGTGTACATCCCCCAAGTAGGTCACCCTCTTTGTCTCCTTTCTCCCTTTTTGCCCCTTATACAGCAAACTATACCCGTTAAACCGGAGCGTTGTTTTGTCCTTTGAAAACCATGCGGTTTTGCACTGGATACGCCAGAACTCGCCGTTAGCATCCTCAATAACGAGATCATAGCGATGCATGTACCCGTTCGGGGTTAGTACAGTATACCCCGCCTGAATTAGCGCGGCGGCAATCACCGCCTCACTTTCTGCACCAGCTGCTCCCTTTATATCCTTTTCTTTTGGAACCGGTCGAAAAAATCCCATATACTTTATTTCTGTCCTTACCACCTATCTGACAGGTCGCAAATTCGCTGATGTTAAAATCCTTTATTAGCCTATGTGCTAGCACTTGAAAGACTACTTATAAACAGTATACACGATAATATGAAATAGCTAATTCTTTAAGAGTTTCATCGAATATTATATAGAACAAGCTATATTCATGCTTTCTACTCAGATCAGTATGTAATAGATACTGATAGCTAGGAGCAATCGCAATATCTGAAGGAGTATTTACGGCTCAGCAGATCACTATCAACCACATTTTTTCCTCCCCTTTGCCAGATCTATTCCCCATGTTTGATCGCAGCAATCAAGAGAAACATAGGGCGACGTGTTTCGTCCCGCATTTCGGGATGCTGGTCCAGCATTTCTTGTGTGGGTTGAGGTTCGGAGAGCTTCGTAATGGTGAAACCAGAGTCAATGAGCGCATTCAGATGGGTGGCGACGGTACGATGATATTTGACCACATCATGGTCCAAAAATCGTGCCTGACGCGAACCTTCATCCTGATAATGGTCAACAGGCCAGTGTAATCGCTCACCATGCTGACCGTAATACCAGTCTTGCGCAGCGAGCGCGGTGAAGACCGGATGTTCGACCGAGAGAACGAAGATGCCCTCTGATACAAGGCAGCGATGCACTTTCCGACAGACGATGTCGAAGCGCTCGATATAATGAAGTGCAAGTGAACTTAACACCACATCGAATTCCTCTGCGGGAAAGTCGATGTCTTCAATCGCAAGCTGACGATACTCGATTGCGGAATCGTTGGTGCTCTCTCTGGCGCGCGCAATCATCTTCTCTGAGAGGTCTACTCCCACCACTGAGCGTGCCTGCTGTTCGCGCGCATATCGGCAGTGCCAGCCAAAGCCGCAGCCTAGATCAAGCACGTTTTTTTCGCGTAGTTTGGGAAGCAAAGTACGGAAGGTGGGCCATTCCCCAGCAGCATCCAGCCCGCCGATTGAACGAGCCATCTGACTGTAATTGGCGAAGAATCTGGGATCATCATATTTGTTCTGCTTCATAGAACCAAAGCCTCCTCGCTTCGTCTTAGACGACGTTTGCCCTTTTTGAAAAGGGGGTAGCAGAAGAAATCAGGGCAATCGCGAACTGCATACGCAAACGTTTTCACTGAAGTGAAACTTTCTTTATGTGGATTCTCGATTACCATGTAGAGGCGCTTTGAAGTGGATGACAACGGTTCAGTTGCTGAGCAGGCTGCTTCGTCATGTACGCTGCCGTCCCCATACCGCGCTGTTCACCAGATTCTGTGGGCGTTCACCTCGCAGCGCCTGGGCGATCTCTTGGCACGCCATCACCTGCATCCGTTCTACACTCGCGCTCGTGTATGATCCGATGTGAGGTGTGCAGATAGTGTTTGGCAGGCTGAAGAGAGGGTGATCGGGTGGCGGCGGCTCCGGCTCGAAGACATCCAGGCCCGCGCCCGCTAACTGCCCCGAGCGCAGCGCATCCAGCAGCGCGTCGGGATCGATGAGTGTGCCGCGCGCGACGTTGATCAGGTAGCTCCCACGTGGCATCAGCCCGAGCGTCTCCGCGTTGATGATATGATACGTCTCCGGCAAGGCGGGACAATGCAACGAGACGACCTGGGCTTGTTGCAGCAGTTCCGCCAGCGATGGTACAGTCTCAACGCCCAGCGCAGTCGCCCGTTCCGCGGTGACGAAGGGATCGTACGCCAGTACCCTCATGCCCAGCGCCTTCGCAATAGTCGCCACCCGGCTCCCGATGCGTCCCAGTCCGACCAGGCCCAGCACTGTGCCGACGGTCTCCAGTCCCTGCGGCAAGTCCGCGTAGAGCGGAAATGAGCGCTGCAGCCGCAGCATGCGATCGCCAACCATGACCTGTTTGCAGAGATTGAGCAGCAGGGCGATGGCGTGCTCTGCCGTGGACTCGGTTGGTCCGTCGGGTGTGTTCACAACAAGAATGCCACGCTGAGTCGCGGCGGCGAGGTCGATGCGATCAATGCCAATCCCTGTGCGTGCGATGATGCGCAGGCGCGGACCTATGCGATCCAGCACCTCGCCTGTGATCGTGGTCGTGCCCCTGAGGAGGATGGCATCGGCAGCCGACGCCTCCGCGTACCAGTCGTTAAGCTCGCCCACATCGCTCACGAAGAGTGTTGCCAGTCCCTCAAGTACCGCCAGCGCGGCGGGGTGCAGCTTGCGTCCAGACCATACAAGCGCCATGTGCATTTCACCCTTTCGCTCCTCGGTCGCCTGCTTCCCGGACCGTGCGCAAGTTCTGCGTCGCCCCCGTGATCATACTGCTGAGATCCGTCGTGACAGCGATCATCTGGAAGCCCTGCCGCACGCGTTCAGCCGCGCTCTTCCCATCGCTGCTCATGATGCCGGGCGCGACGGAGTTCTGGCGCGCCACCGCTTTAATGCGCTCCAGCGCTTCCACGAATTCGGGCTCCGTACCCTCCATACTCGGAAAGAGGCCGAGCTGCGCATGCAGGTCGTTCGGTCCCACGAACGCTACATCGATGCCCGGCACGGAGAGAATGACGTCCAGATTCTGCATGGCCTGTGCGCTCTCGATCTGGACGATCACCAGGATCTCTTCATTCGCCTGCCTGACATACTGGTTCCGATCGCCTGTGCCAAATCCGTAGGGAGCGAGCGCGCCGCCGATGCTGCGCGTGCCCAGAGGCGGATATTTCGACCACGATACGACGAGCTCAGCCTCTTCCCGCGTATTGACCATGGGCACGAGCACGCCCCACGCTCCGGCGTCCAACGCCCACTTGAACCACTCGACGCTGTGTGCTGGCACACGCACGAGCGGCGCACAGGTCCCGGCGTCCGCGATCGTTCCCACCATGTCCGCCATGAGCACGGCACTGTGCGCGCTGTGTTCCATATCTATCAGCAGCCAGTCGAAGCCGAGCCGCGCCATAACGCGTGCCGGGACGACGCCGGGAAGACTTAACCACGCTCCCAGCACTGGCTCTCCTCGCTTGAGTCTCTCTTTCACATGGTTCGTACGCATGGGCTGGCCTTCTTTCTCTTGATGGGGCAAATGGAAATGCACACTACGAGGACGCGCTTCACGTTCTTAGCTGGTAAGCACCGGGTTGAGCGAGGACCAGAGATCGCCAGGTTCCCACAGCGCCGTGTACCAGACGGCGACCGCCAGTTGATCCCCCTTGAACTGCGGCGTCTGCTCCAGAACCTGGCGAAACCCCGTAACGATATTCACCAGGTTTTTCCCCGTAGGATACCATACTGTGTGCATTACTCCTTTTGCATCTGTGTATGTAATATGCGCGGAGGAGGGATCGTTCAGATCGCTCATGCCCTGGTTGATCTGCGTAGTGGAAAGACCCGCTATCAGGGTCTGAGCTTCCTGGTAGGTGACGCCGTTGTCGAAGGTCCAGTTGCCGTTCTTCATGCGCCAGGCGGCGCCGTAGAGGGGTAGTTCCCAGATGATGTGGGGCAGCATCTGTGGCATTGTTTGTAGCGTGTAGGCTAGCAGCGCTTTGAGCCAGGGGACGCTGACCGCTGGACCGGGCGTGAAGTAGGATTGGTCCAGCGCCATGATGACAATGAAGTCCGCCGCGCGCCCAAGAAGCTGCCAGTTCTCGAAGCCATTGAGACTATAGTACTCGTCATGGTCGCTCAGTTTGTGGAGTAGCGCGATGCCGTACTTTTTATGCAGGGGTTTCAATGTGGCCCACACGTCCTGGTTATAGGTTGCGAACAACTGCTGAATGGAGGGTACGTCTGCCCTGGTGCCTTCCAGATCCATGATCACGCCGTCGTAGTTCAGGCGCTTGACTTCCTGTATAATGGGATTGATCAAGCCGGGATTGTTGGCCGCCTGCGTCACGTAGTCCGTCTCCTGCTGCGTAGTCCAGGCGTCGGCTGAGCCATCGGTCAGCATCGTCACGGTCAGGTAGGCCATGCCACCTTTGCTATGCACGAGCTGCACCACGTTGTCCATGCTCAGGCTGCCCTTGACACAGTTATTGCTCTTGCCCTGAACCAGCCAGCCGTTCGTCGGATCGACCCACCCGGTTCCAACGAGCGCGGCGTCGGGATTGGTCGCGGCGCCCTTGAGGTAGGCCTGAATCCCACTCTGGCAGTCGCGCCCGACGATCCAGTTCAGCGTCGGCGCCTTGCCATGTAGAATCCGCGTATCGACCGCCGGTTGTGGTGGGATCTGGAGCGGCTGATCTTGAGGTTGTAGCAGCGAACCGAGAAGGACCTGTGGCGAGCCGGCTCCCGTACTGTGAAATATCTGCCAGCCGGCCAGCACTACAGCAAACGCGATGAGGGCAATGCCCAGGCGCATCTGCCGATCCTTATTCGTCCTTTTCCTCATCGAAGTCCTCTCTTGTCTGGCCGCCGGTCGCTCCACCCCACACGAATTCATTATATCTGACGATATCTTTTCATGGCAAAGGAGAGAAGAGAGATGAGAAAGAGGTCCTTACCAGGTGCCAGGAGCGTGTACGCGTAAACCAGGCTCTGAACAAGGAAGATGCCTCGACCGCCTATCTCCCTTTGGCGCGAGGGCTAAGTTACGTGGAGGCATCCCTGCCTCCACATCAAAACAAAGTGCTATGCAACTGAACTGGCCCTTTGCTGCCAGGGTTTGCTGAAGCGCGCCAGGCGAAAACGCTCCACCGGCAACGGCGGCGGAGTATCGCGCACCATGCTGCTCAGGATCTCCCCCAAAACGAGGCCGAATTTGAAGCCATGACCCGTCAATCCAGTTGCAAAGACGATGCGGGGATCATACGGCAGGCGATCCAGGATGAAATCTTCGTCGGGACTGACATCGTAGATACAGGCATCGACATGTGCCAACTCTGCCTGCTCCAACAAAGGTAAGAGTGTACAGAGCCTATCGCGAATCTTCGCAATGATCTCGCTATCAAAAACTGGATGGTCGTCAGGATTGACCGGGACGCCAAAATCGTGCGAGGCCGCCTTCAGCCAGCTTGGCCCACTCCTGGCGCAGGTGCTATGCAGCGGAAAGCCATAGAGATCATCAACCATAAAAGCTGGAAATGTATGCAATGCAAAAGATGCTGTCGGCAGTTTGGCGAAATAGAGGAGATATTGCCTCGTCAGGCGCACAGGCAGATGAAGTTCACCGAGTAAAGAATGTACCCAGGGGCCAGTCGCCAGCACCAGACGATCTGCCTGTATTTCGTCGCCGGAAGCGAGATGGAGACGTATAGGACGGAGCAGGCTATCGTGTGTAATCTCGCTCACACAATGAGCCTCAAATATGTTTCCACCAAGTTCGATAATAAGTTCTTTCAATGTGCGTAAACAAGATGAGGCGTGCAAAATACCCGCATCTTGATTGTATGTAAACAGATCGTACTTGCTAGTGTCAAATTGCGGAAAAAGCTGGTTGCAATAGCGATGCGAAAGACGTTCGGACGAGAGCCCCAGTTTACTGAGCATGCGGTAACTTGGAAGCGTAAAATTATCGTTCTCGTTTCCCAACACAAGCAGCCCTGTCCGTGTATACAATGTTCGCCTGGCAAGATGTTCCAGTCTGGTCCAGCGTTGCAGACTCAACTGGACCATCTCTGAATAGAATAGATCGTCTCCATACTCAAAACGCAATAAACGTGAGAGCCCATGAGAGGTACCCTTCGGATGATCGACTGTTGCCTGCTCCAGAACCGTTACATGCTGCATTCCTTGCTTGAGTAAGGTATAAGCTGTTGACAGTCCGACTATTCCCGCCCCTACAATAACGATTCGCTGTTGAGACACGATGCTGCCTACCTCCTATCGTTGGTTTTGAATATATCGAGTATAGCAGAGCCGTGCTCGAAGTTCAAGAAAAATCGGAGTATTTTTAAGAAAAAGTACGTGTTCTTGAGAAATTAATTGTGCTATACAATTGTATTGAAAGTGTAACTCATTTGTAAATGCTGTGTGGGGACAATATATATAGCAATCGGTAACAAATATGGGGATTTGAAGAGCAAGGTAAATACATCCGTGTTGCTCTAGTTCAACGTTGCGCGGTAAATGTCATGCCATCCAGTTGTGTGAGTGAAAGCGCCTGGGATGCTCACCGCCTCTCAGCCATAGCAGCCGGTTTCCATAGCGCAGAGGTGGCGCTCTCACTTCCTTCGCGGCTGGCTGACGCGAAGCGTAGGCGCAACGGCCATAATGCGTTTTCGGTAAACTGAGATGCATGTCGGTGTGCGATCTTTCCCTGTTAGAGCGCCAGGCATGCCTCGGCGGCGAGCCAGAATAGCTTTTCGCGTACAGAGGTGTGCCGATCCCAATGGCGCGAATCCCATTTTTCGCTGCTCACATCGTCGCCGCTGTAGAGCAGTTGCCCGAACAGGACGTTGCGAAATTGCGCGATGGCGAAACATGCAGTCTTCTCTTTTCTTGCTATGGAAAAATGTTCATCTTGATGATACAATAGCCAACGGTCATTGTGGAAGTTTTCGCTGAATTTTCATCGCTTAGCCGAAAGGATGAGATCGTGTACAGGTACAAAGGCTTTGACAGCGCTCAGTGCGGCGATAGCATGTCCGCGCTTGAGGCAATGGTCAATGCCTGGATGGAGGGCGAGCATCCGCGTATTCGACAGATGTGTCAGTCCATGCGCGGTGATCATATCCTGCTGAGCTTTGTGTATGAAGATGCGCACGAGTTGGAGCATCGCGTTACCTCACAGGCACAGACCGGTATAACAGGTGGTTTCCCCCGCTTTTTTGATGAGGAACTGACCGATGAACGTCCTACCAGTCCACGTATTCCAGCGACGCCTCCTCCTATGCACTAGCATATGTAACCAGATTGAAGGAAATAATGGCATACCTGATCTATTGTACCCCCGATGGCGAGATACGTGAAGAGCCACGCCTGCAGCCGCTTGCCTTCGGGGACCGTCCTTTGGAGATAGCGGACCTGATGCCGCTCCCCGACGGGGTAACGCTCTCTATGATGCCCGATCGCCTGGCTGTGGGCAGGAAGCGCAACGGCGAACGCCAGGTGCTGCCACAGGCGCGCGGCTGGGCCGTCGCCGCCTTGCTGCCGATTGGCTACACGCGCACACAACTGCCCGCCTATGAGAAAGTAGCGGACACCGAGCCATTGCCTTTCTTTGGTTATAGCGCCGTTGCCGGCCTGAACGGTCGCATGTATGTAGCTGCGTTGAAGACCGATGATCCGCGCAAATGGCATCCGCGCGCCTTTCAGCGCCAGAAGCTGGAACGCCTGGTGCGTGCGAAAGAGGCGGCGTTTCCGCGCAATCGTATCATCGCCCAACATGCCCATTGCGCGCTCGACTACTCCTGCCCCACGGCGAGCAATCTCTTCTTTGGGCGCTGGGAGATGGCAATCGCCGTCTCGCCGGGCTGTAACGCGCGCTGTGTCGGCTGCATCTCGAAGCAGGAGGAGGAAGACCTGGTCTCGCCGCAGGACCGCCTGACCTTTATTCCGACCGTCGATGAGATCGTGGAGGTCGCCGTGCCGCATCTGGAGTCCGCTGAAGATGCGATCGTCAGCTTCGGCCAGGGCTGCGAGGGCGAGCCGCTGCTCCAATGGCATCGTATCGCGCCAGCGATCAAGGCGATGCGTGCGCGCACAGAGAGAGGCGTGATCAACATCAACACCAACGCCAGCAATCCGCGCTGGCTGCAGCGTCTCTACGACGCGGGCCTGGACACTATCCGCGCCAGCACGATCTCCGGCCACCCCGAGACCTACACGGCCTATTATCGTCCTCTGGGCTACAGCTTCGAGGATGTCAAAGAGTCGCTGAAACGAGCGCGTGACGCGGGCCTCTATAGCTCAATCAACCTGTTATGCTTCCCCGGTATGATCGATCGCGAGCGCGAGGTCGAGGCCCTGCTCTCGTTCGTCAAAGAGACGGGCCTGCGCCTGATCCAGTTACGCAACCTCAATATCGATCCCGAGGTGCTGCTGCCGCGTGTGCCAGCCCTGGACTCGATGGGCCGCGCGCTCGGCATGCGCACGCTGATCGACACTCTCAAACGCGAGGTGCCGCACGTCGAGATTGGCAACTTCACGCGCCCTGTGAAGCGCGTGGCTGGTAATGCCGCCGTTGAAGCTGCTCCTTAAGGGTGAGCGGCGCTCGGCATCGAGGAAATATGCAAAGGCCAGGACACTCAAGCATGAACATCCTGGCCCTTTTGCTCTCGAGGCAGGAAATCCCGTCTTGAGAGTATCTACGAGGTACGTTGAGGCATAGATTTGTCTACGATGGAGCTATTCCACCATATGCTTTGGATGCGTCTAGTTGACACATTCCATAGCAGGTTCTTTCCAGCCTCTGATTCGTCTAATTATTGGTGTAGGTGCCTCCGTTATAGGAGTTGCCTCCGGCATTCGTGACATAGCCAGTGCTGGATCCATGTGTATAAACATCACCTGTATTGGTGTTCGCACCGGTGGGGGCATAGGTCTGATTGACAGTATTGTCGCTGCCGTAGTAGTAGCGATTGCGAGGGCTATAGTTGCTAAAGATGGAAATGGACCCGATGAGGGCACCACGGCCACCTACGACCGCCTCCAGCTCACCGTCAGTAAGTTCAAGTTCTGCGACCAGAGAAATGTTAGTATTCATAATAGTGTTTCCTTTCTTTTTGTCAAATGACAACTTTTCTTTTTTAGTAGCAGTGCGATAGAGGTTATACATTCGCCAACGAAATTTCTCTATTCGGTACTACCTGATTACAGTATACACGCGCCACCAAATATTACATACAAACTGCCATGTAATATCAGGGAACGCGATCGTAATGGGGAAATGGGTTACATATCTTCAACCTTGCCTGCATAAAATCTGGCCTCCGCGAGGTGCCGCACGTCGAGATCGGCAACTTCACGCGCCCCATAAAACGCGTGCCCGGTAACGCTGCCGTCGAAGCCGCTCCTCAAGGGTAATTCTCATGCTTAATCGCCACGAGTACCCCTTCCGTTTCGTTGCCGGATAGGCTGAAACGAAAGGGGTTGTGTCCCGGTTATCGCACTATCTATCTTACTCGGGTTTACGCGGCGGCTCGCCGAGCAGCACCGATGGAACCTTCTCCGGTTCCGCCAGCCTGAGCAACGCATAGCCCGTTCCGGCCAGGCCGACCATGAGTCCAGGCGTCTCCACTCCCAGAGGCACTCCTGTGACCCAGCCCTGTCTGTCTATGGTATCCAGGAGCATTGCGGCAATGTTGTCGATGCGTTTCCGGTCCTCCGGTTTATCCAGGACCTGTGCCGCCAGCAGCAGCGTGTCCAGGTTGCCCATATCGCCGTGACACAGCGAATGGTTCATGCCGAAGCCCATGGCGAGCGTCGTAGCGAGTGCTGCATCGATCTCGGCACGTATAGCGTCGTCGTCGAGTACTTTCAGCGACCCCAGGCGAGCGAGTCCGATACCCGGCGCTCCATGACACCAGGCGACCATGTACTTCTCCTCATCAGGGAGGTGCGGATCGCCCTTCTTGCCCGACGAAGTATCGACACGCAGATCGGGCCAGTTCCGGTGTTTCGCCGAGAACAGGCTGCGCTCGTACTCGATTGCCGCCAGTGCGCCGCGCCGGAAGCGTTCTTCCCCGCAGATCTCGAACAGACGGAGCAGGTTCAGGGCGATCCCTGCATTACCGTGTGCGAAGCCCGTGAGCGGAGTATCGCCGCTCGGGCTTCGCCAGCCGATGCCATGCTCCATTGTTTCGGCGCAGGCCAGCAGGTGATCGCCACAGAGAGCGGCATGAAACAGAGGCGTATCGGATGAAGCAACCTGCAGGAGACTGAGCAGGGCCGCGATACAGCCCGCCGAGCCCCCAATGACATCAAAGCCTTTATCTATGGCAATCGCTTTGGGGAGTTGCCTGACCAGCTCCTCTGCCTCTGTATATAGTTCCGGCTCATGCCAGAGCGTTCCCAGGTGAGAGAGAAGATAGATAACAGAGCCCGTTCCGTTGAAGATGCCGATACCGGGAAATTGCTCGTACTTCTTACGCATCGCTAGCATATGGCGTATCGTT
Organism: Ktedonobacteraceae bacterium; assembly: GCA_034438015.1. Classification (GTDB taxonomy): domain Bacteria; phylum Chloroflexota; class Ktedonobacteria; order Ktedonobacterales; family Ktedonobacteraceae; genus JACDAE01. The sequence goes on from DAOTTD010000250.1 coordinate 23,855, forward strand.
GGTAGCGTTGAACGGGCCAGAGCAGTGTAGCGCTCTTCGCCCGTAATTGCGCCCAGGTAGGCGAGGAAGAGCGCTATCCCCGATACCCCGCCGTACAGATCTTCTTCGGCAGCCATGAGCTGCCACTCTCGCTCTTTGGCCGCATTGACGCCCAGCCATCCTACAGCCTCTTTGCTGGCAAGGGCGAGCTTGCTCAGACGATCGCCCACGGCCTTTGCGGCGTTCAGCAGGCGCTCGCGTGTCACCGCTTTTTCAGGCGGCTGTAGCTGGAGTGTCTTGTGGGAAGCATCATCGGTGCCAAGAATCGTCGTTGTGAATGAACCTCTAATCACCCAGATCTGACGCTCCAGGTCGTCTTCATCAAGCATCTGTATACGCTTTTTAACCAGATCAAGTCCTGAGTCCTCAAAAAAGTCTGCAATCTGCTCACCATCGCTGGTGAAGAGGTCGTATGAATCGACGCGACCAGTGAACATGGGAATGTCTCCACGGCGCAGGTCGGCCTGTTCCGCTCCGATCACTCGTCTCAGATATGGTTGAGACTCGACCCCCAGCCAGAGTCGATCAAGGAGGCGGTCGCGGTCGAGTGCGTCGCGTAACACGTTGGGATGAAAACTGTCCATGAGCAGTGTGGCGTAGGTTCTGGTATGACGGAGCAAGAAGCGGATCGAATCGTGTTTAAAGCCTGGTAGGAACTGAGTAAGGAGTTGCTGGCGATGCCGCATCAGCAAGCGGTAGGTTGCTTCAAAGCCTGTAACGATGGCATTGCAGTATCCCAGCGTGTCGATTTCCTGTCCCTGCAGTGTTGGTCGATGGTGCCCCACATTAAATTCGGTGCGTTCATGAGTGAGGTGCATCTGATCGGTACCTATCTGGGTCCACATTGGAGTTGGCGTTGGCATGAGCTGTCCCGCCTGACCGCCCATCCCGCTGATATCGATGCCCTCGTTATCGGCTCCCGCCCAGATCCGCTGCGGAAGCAGGCCAACGCGTTGCACGGAGTATCCCATGGTTTCGAAGCCGGGCAGCCCTATCTTATCATCCGTCGATATGTTTACGCGTGGATGGAACAGCGACTCAAGATCAATCAGCATGGGATGTTCGCCAGCAGCGATTAAGTTCTCTGAGTGAAAATCCGTCGCTTCGAGCGCGTAGAGTAAGGCAAGGTAGCTCCCCTGTCGCTGGTAAAAGCGCTCCAGTTCTTCTTGCGAGGTACAGGTACGGGCATATAAAAATTCGGCCCAACCATATGCGCCTCTGTCTAGCACTTTGAAAGTCTGAAAGGGTGGTTGCTGCCCCTGACTGTTGAGCCAGGCGAGAAGCTCCTGAAAATGGAGATCGATGGACATCGAGCGAGGTTTGTAGACCAGGCGGAAGCCGGAGCTCCAGGTTAATAACGTCACGCTGCGACCTCCGCGATGCGTGTCTCCCGCTCCTTCGTGGATGCCGACAAGCAGTCCAGGATCGTTATCGGGCTTGAAGGTCGTGCGTATCGCCTCCCAATCGTTGCAGAGCCGTCCTAGCAGCTCCATTTCGCGCGTGTGCCAGCTATCAAGCGCTTCAATTAACTGGCGTGTGAGCACGGTGTACTCCTGCAAGAGAGGAGGAATGCCATCGCCTTGCGCGCTTTGCCGGATGAAATCCCGAAAACGCTCCTCTGGCATCTCTCCATGCAAGCGTCCTTGCACACGAGCAACATTCAATTCCAGCACCGCTGTCCTGACCATGCGTGTGAGGAGCAGCCCGATGACGGGAGTTATCAGGTGCGGCATAATTGTATCAGGGTCGAACGGGAGATGCGCGTGCTGTCTGGCAAGTTCCTGTATGCTTGACTGGAGACGGGTGATGCTTTGTTTCAAAAGCGGCTTGATGATGTTGAGAAAGGCGAGGTGGTTTGGATCAAACCCCTGCTCTAGAAGGGGTAAGGTGAGATTATCGGCGGCATGTGAGTCTCTAAAAGCGCTTAAAAGCTCTGTTAGCCAGAGAGGTGGGGATGAGATGCGAGCCTGTACTGTCTCCATTGGTTCTGCAAGTAGGGTGAGGAGATCATCTTCAGTGAGTGCATCCGCTGCGAGGCGTTCGACAAAAATTTCCTCTTGCTCGAATGCTGGTTGCTCTTTCCAGCGCAGCAAGCGCCGCTGGGCCTGTTCACTATCAGTTGAGGGGATGGGGGAGCTGTCGGTTTTTTGCAGAGGGGTGATCCGTTCGGTAAGTGCGAGGGCGCGGTACCAGGTAGCATGTTCTCTATCATCTTGTCCGTGCGTCCCTGACTGGACTAGCATCTCTTTCATAGATTGAAAATTTCTCCTCAGAAGGGGTATATGAACGATATCATCATTGCCCGGTAAAATGTCGCGGCTTGAGAGAAATGTCAATGGTCAGGATGCTCAAAGACATCCTGACCATTTTCGCCTCCTGATAGCCCCTCGAAGAGAGAAGCTATCACAGCGTTCGGGTATTAAAGGATGGCAAAGTTGCAGGCGCCGATGAGAGTATTGCAACTGCCATTTCCTGCGGAGTTGTTACAGAGAGCGGCGGACTGGATGCACTGGAAACTGTTGCAGATAGACTGCTGCCCCGAGCTGTTAAGGCAGTTCGCGGCATTTGAATTGTAGCAATTGAAAGATTGGAACTGGTAACCGGGCTGCTGATTCTGGTTGTACCAGCCCTGCCCATGAGAGCGTCGCCATCCTCCGCCGTGAACCGCTTCCAGTTCGGCGTCGTTCAGCTCCAGCTCTCCTGCAGGATTCGCTGGGAGCAGGGCGAGTTCCTCGCTGCTCAAGCTCTGGCGATATGCCTCGTCTTTCCATGCACGTGCGATATCAAGTTTCATTTAAGTGTTTCCTTTCTCTTTTAAAAGAGGCCAACGATTATAGTTTCTGGGCACTATGGTATATATGCAAGGGTCCGATGGAAGCGCTTGCGTATGCAATTCATCCCATCTGTATAAAGCAAAACTGCGTCAACGAAATATGTACCGTCTTTCGCAATTCTTTAACCCTTTGCGCGCCATTCTTGCGTGCCTAAATACATTATACTGATGGGGCAATATAGAGATTTCAATGTATATATATTGAAATAGAATGTGTAAAGTAGTGCCTCTATAAATGGATGGATTGAGCGTAAGTAGATAATATTTTGTGATGGGAGGGACGGCACGGGTAGCAGAAGCGTGCTCGTGCCGTCCTGGAGAGAAGATCTGTTGAACCGGTAGTACTATATAGCTCAGACAGTCTCGCCTTGAGCGATTTGATGCCTCATCAGACGCGCGTAGTGACCATTGCGCATAAGCAGGTCGTGATGAGACCCCTGTTCCACGACCCTGCCCTGGTCCAGTACCAGGATCAGGTCGGCGTTGCGAATAGTGCTCAGGCGATGCGCAATGATGATCTGTGTGCAGGAGAGCTGTTGCAGGCTCTGCTCGACCTTCCGTTCGGTGATCACATCCAGGTGGCTGGTTGCCTCATCGAGCAGGAGGATAGTGGGATGGTTGGCCAGGGCGCGCGCCAACGAGAGCCGCTGGCGTTGTCCGCCGGAGAGCGCGCTGCCGCCTTCCGAGACGAACGTCTCATAGCCCATAGGCATCTGGACAATATCCTCGTGGATCGCGGCCACCTCCGCCGCCATCGCCGCCTGTTCCACGGTCATCGTAGGATTGTTCAGCGTGATATTTTGCAGGACCGAGCCACTGAAAATAGTACTATCCTGAAGTACTACTCCGAACTGACGGCGCACCTCCTGGTAATTCATGCAACTCAAAGGGAGGCCATCGTAGTAGATAGTACCTTCGGTTGGGAGGTACAATCCGAGCAGTAATCTGCCCAGTGTGCTCTTGCCCGAACCGGTGCGTCCGACGATAGCAACCTTCTGTCCAGCTCTGATCGTCAGGTTGATGGAGCGCAGAACGAAAGGCGTATCGGGCGCATAGCGGAATGACACGTGGTCCAGGCGAATATTCCCGCTGAGTTGAGGGGGTTGTTGTACGATCTGTATATTTTGCTCTGGTTCAGTTTCCATAATATCGGTGATGCGCTCAAGGTGCGCGCGCACGAGCTGGAGCTGCTGTCCACTGCTCACCAACGAATTCAGTGGGGCCAGGAAAGAAGCTGCCAGGGTGTTCAGGGCGAACATCGTACCGATAGACATCGCGCCGCTAAGCACCTGTGTCGTACCCAGCCAGAGCAGGGCCAGCGAAGAGAACGAGCCCAGCGTCGTCATCGCAGCGCCGATAACCGCCGAGATGAGGCTGCGACGCACCGAGATATTGAGCTGGTTAAAAAAGAGATTCGACCAGCGGTCCATCGAGCGTTGTTCCGCCCCGGCAGCTTTAATGGTTGCCATACCGACCAGGGCTTCAGCCGTGTAGCCCTGCGCTTTCCCCTGGGCCGCCAGCTCCCGACTCATCAGTTCCTGAATGGGGCGCGTGCTACCAAGCAGTAATACAGCCTGTAGCGCGCCGATTACAAGAGTCATTATGCCGAATGGGGGCGATTGCCAGAGCAGGATACACAGGTAGATTACGACCGTACTGACATCCAGAATCGTCGAAATAAGCTGATTGCTCAGCGTATCTCGAATCACGGTGTTGCTGCCCAACCGTGTGAGCAGGTCGCCACTTGAGCGCTGCTGAAAAAAACTGTATGGAAGCCTGAGCAGGTGCTCAAAGAAGCTGACCATCATGTGCGTGTCGAGGCGCGCGTGCAGGTAGACGAGCAGCCATTCTCTCAGGAACGTTGTGACGACCTGCGAGAGCAGAATCATAATCATGCCCACTCCAAGCACCACCATGATACTGACCTGCCTGTTAGGAAGCACCTGGTCGATCAAGAATTTCGTAAGCAGGGGGAACACCAGGCCAAGGGCTTGCAGGCAGAGCGAGGTTCCCATCACCTGGATCAGGGTCCAGGGCGTCTGTCGGATGTATTGGAGCAGGTAGCCGCTCAGAGATATCTTGCGGTCTTCTCGCTCGCGCTCAAAATCCGCGCCCGGTTCGAACATAATGACCACGCCGGTAAAGCCTGCATCGAACTCTTCGCGTGTGATGCGGCGGCGACCGCGCGCTGGATCGACCACGTGCACATGTTTCGACGACCAGCCTTCAACGACCAGGAAATGATTGAACTCCCAATGTACGATCGCTGGCAGGGTGACGAAGCGAAAATCGTTTTGTGGCAGAGATATCGCGCGTACACGCAGATTGTAGGCGCGTGCCGCCTTCACGATGCTGAGCGCCGACAAGCCATCGCGCCCGATCTCGCAATGCGTACTGACCTCTGAAACAGACGTTTTGCGCCCATAGTAGCTCAGAATCATTGCCAGGCAGGCGGCTCCACATTCGACCATCGTCATCTGGTTGAGCTGTGGAACGCGCCGTCTCCACGGCCTGCGCCTGCGCTTACGCGCGGGAGATGCCTCTTTTTTGTTCTGTACCGCCTGCTGAGGTACGGTCGGCTGGGAATCCCAGTCCTCTAAAAACCATTTCATGGGTTCTTGAAATTGTCTTTTGTACATACTTTCTGGATCTCTGTCTTTCAGAAATTAATTGCCTACCAACTTTCCTATCCCCGGTAAAATTGAAAGAATACGTTGTGATCCTACCTCCACATTTGCTGTTAAAGAACTCCCGGCGTAGATGTGCGCCGGAACGGTCGTCCCGAGCCTGGCGGTGATAATAACCGCAGGTTCAGTGATCAATGAAGCGCTGTTCCCCTCCAACTGATAGTTTTGCCGCGCCGCAGCGGGACTGATGATGTCCCGTTCGACCTCCATAATGCTGCTCCGCACCTGTGGACCCGTTGTGCCGATATGAATCTGTACGGACTGACCGTTGTGCAGCGCCGCAGCCTGTTCCGGCGGCAGGAATACGACGGCAACGGTATCGCCGTTGCTCGTCGCCTGCACGACGCCGGTCCCGCTGATGTAAGTGGGAACTTGCTCGTTCCAGGCGAATAATCCAGCCATGAGGAAGAAGCCGAGCAGCACCCAGAGAAAAACAGCCGCAGGTACAGGGAGAATGCGCAGCACTACATCCTTCTCTCGGTTCTGAATGTAGTGCTTTATGGCGCTCTCGCGGAAAATCTGACGTTCACGTGCTTGCATATATCCCTCTATAGATATGAATAAGGTAAAAATGGCCCGCTATAAGCAGTATACGGAGATCTCCAACAGGCGTTATTTCTTGTCATTATTCCTGCATGTCGGGCGCTTTCAGGAGGGCGGTAGAGTATACAAAAAGAAGCCAGGATACTGACAAATATCCTGGCTTCTTTTTGTATTGGAGAAGGCGCTAAGAGTTGAAATCACTTATGTCGGGGAAGTTGCCTATCTGGAAGTTGACCGTATTGAGCAGTTGATCCATGTTCAAATTCATCTTCAGGTCGACCTGTACGTTTTTCTTGGCATGCTTATACTTTTTCAGTATCCGCATGTCTGGACAGAGCTGTTGCCCATTAAGGACAGCCGAATATGCCTGTACACCAGCCCCGCCTCCATAAATACTTTGTAAGTCGTCGTCCGTCAGCTCGCCTACCGGATTTTGCAGAAGCTGATCCCGCTCCTCCTCGCTTAAACTTTCACGGTAAGTTTCATCTTTCCATGCACGTACCACATCAAGACCCATTGCAGCTATTCCTTTCTTTTGCCTGCCTCCCTGTGCCGATTCTACGAATTTGCGGCGATCAGTGCCGGCAGGTATACCGTTTCCATCAGTACGTTGAAAGCATAAAAATTGTCTCTCTATTCAGTATATGAAGGCCGCAAAACTTCTTGATGTGCATTGAGGTGAAGAAGAGGAACGGCGGTCTCAATGGACAAATGTAATGGCTCTTTTTTTACTAGTAGTGCTTCCGGTGAGCGTACAGTCTGTGCGATGGAGACAGCTTCTACCCATTTTCATGGCTCGTTCACCCACTCGTGTGAGTGGCGCGTTTCAGTTTCACGCAGCATACGTCGTGCGGCGATGGCAACCGGATCGACGCCGAGCTGTGCCAGGCAGTCGCGCGTGGCACAGCCCTCGGGCGTTCCCAACAGGTGGTCGCGATAAAAACAGGGCATGCAGGGCAGGTCGAGGTGTACGACGGTCGCCCGCCTTTCTGGTGCGTCGCCGGTGTATGGCCCCCATGCTCTGAAGTTCGAGAGTCCGAAGATGGCAACGGTCGGAGTTCCAACCGCGACCGCCAGGTGCATCAGTCCCGCGTCGTTGCCCACAAAGAGATCTGCCAGCTCCAATACGGCTGTCGCCACCTTGATAGTACCTTGCCCGGCCAGGCTGCGCACGGGCATCTCTGACTGCATCATGCCCATTATCTGTTGGTGCAGCTCTGCCTCCTCGGGACCACCTAGCAGGAGCAACTGGCCGCCCACATCGCGAAAGAGGGTATCGGCCAGGTGTGCGAAGCGTTCCGGTGCCCAGCGCCGCGCGGTACTGTAGCCCCCGCTGCCAGGATGAAAGGCGAGCAGAGGACGTGGCGCGCCCTCTGACGCGTTCTCTCCATAAACAAGCCGTCGTGCCTGGGCGCGCTCCTCCACGCTTAAAGGAACTTCGAGCCTCTTGTTTCGTATGGTCGCACCAACCGCCTTTGCAAGCGCCAGGCTGTACTCTGCCTCATGCAATGCGCCGAAGCCATGATCGGCGACGCGAATGTTGAGGAACCAGCCATGCCCATTGTCCAGTCCAACACGCCATTTCGCCCCTGTCGCGCGCATGAGCGCCTGGTGTTTGAGTCGGCCAAAGGGGAGGGTCAGGTGATGGAGGAGGAGTACTGCATCGTAGCGTCCGCCGCGTAGCGTGTTCCAGAGCATCGTCAGGCGCAGCAGGATCGCGGGATGCAGGACCATCTGCTGCGGCGTGTCGAAAAGATATTTGTCCAGGACGATGATATTATCAATGACTTCCCAGCCGTTGAGCAGGCCCGCCGAGTCTGGCGTCACCAGCAGATCGATGCGCGCCCGAGGGTAGCTCTCGCGCAGCGCGCGCAACGCTGGCGTGGCGAGCAAGAGATCACCGATGCCTGCGAGCTTAACGATCAGGATATGGGCCTGGTCCGGTAAGGTGATATGTTTGCGATAAGCGGAAAGATCTATATGCATTGTTCTACCTGTTCATCTCCCACTGTCTCTGGCCTGGAGAAAATATCCTATAGGGCCTGGCTCATGCGGACGGCCTCTGCTGCTCTGGCGTCCATATATAGAATTGAAACGTGCAGTGTTCCTGGAAGCCAAGCCGCTGATAGATGCGCAGGCTCATGTCGGTCGGTGTCAATATGGCTACGCGATACCCTGCCGCGCGCGCCTCGTGCAGGGCGTGCCGTACCAGCGTCGCCCCTATGCCCCGCCGTCTGACCTCTGGAATAGTTCCTACACCGTAGATCCCCGCCACGCCCGCGTACAGCAGCAACGCCGCCATAGCGACGGGCCGTCCGTGCAGTATACCGATATAGTGATGCCATGACTGCCCTGTCCCGAAGCCGGTCGCGACGTAGGTATCGTAGTAATAGTGCGCGATCTCTTCGGAGGCATCGAAGCTTTGCGCTTCAAGCTCTAGTAGCGGTAGGAGCTCCTCGGCGTTCCTGACCTCCTGGATCACGAGTTCCTCCAGCGCTGGCGCATCTCTGTCCGCCGTGCTCAGGTCGAGAACCAGCGCCGGCGTCTCATTCAAGAATGTCAGGCCATGTTCAAGCAGACGCATAGCCAGATCGGTGGGCCGTACTGATGGACCGATCACCCACATACAGGGCAGGGCGCGCGCTCTGAAGTACGCGAGCGTTTCAGCAATTTTTGCGTCAACGTACGCCTTCTCATCGCTGGCAAAACGGGCATGGTGAACGCCATTGAAGAAGGAGTGCCGCGTGGTAAAGCGCGCCGGCTCCGCGTCGCGATGGGTTTCGCCTCCGGGTAGCGCGCGGCCAAAGACCTCTACCTCCTCTGCGAGATTGGCCTCTACCGCTCCTGTCAATTCGGGCGCCGAGAGGTCTGGCACAATTGCGTTCATTCTGTCGCCTCCTGTCTGGCATCGTCCCTATCGGGTAGCTTTTCGTGAATGGTCGCCAGCACACGTTCTGGCGTCACATCCTTCATGCATTGTGTCGTGAAGAAGCGGCAGTCAGCCGGGCTTGTGGCATTGTAACACGGACTGCACCAGATATCGCTGCGCAGTACGGTTGCTTCGGGACTTATGGGACCGCTGTGCGCCGGATCGGTGGGACCGTGGATGGCGATCAGAGGCGTGCCGACGGCAGCTGCGATATGCATGGGTCCGCTATCGCCTGTGACGAGGAGATCGGCGCGTTGCAGCAGAGCCGCGAGCTGTGGCAGGCTTGTCTTTCCGGCGAGGTTGAGCGGCTGCTCGTGTGCGCGCCGCAGGATCAGCTCGATCAAAGGCAGATCGCCGGAAGCGCCGGTCAACACAACGCAGTCGCCATCTTCGCACATCAGGCGATCAATCAACCTGGCCCAGTAAGGAACGGGCCAGCGCTTGGACTGTCCATTGTTCGAACTGACGTGGCAGGCGATCACTCTCTGACCGGGACGCATGCCGTGCAGGAGCAGCAACTGCTCGACCTCCTGACGTGCGGTGGGAGCGACCGAGAGATGTGGAATACGATCGTCCGGGCGGATACTGGCGCCAGCAGCCTGCGCCAGCTCTAGACAATAATCGACCTCGTGCGACTGATCGCCCGGTCTCCAATGACGACCCGCTACGTTGTCGGTGATGAAGCCTGGATAGCTCTCGCGCGCGAAACCAACGCGCCGGGGCGCTCCACTGAGGACCGCCAGGAGCACGGCCCAACTGCCGGATACGCTTACCGCGAGATCATATTGCCGGGCACGTAGACGGCTGCGCAATGCTCGGATCTCGCGCCAGTTCTGCGGCTTCAACAGCGCCTGGGGCCGTCGCCAGATGTTCGGGTTATAGGTAATGACCATACTGAGATCCGGCTCGCTGGTCGCAATGGGCGCGCTCGCAGGAATCGCCAGCAGATCGATCTCTGCGCCAGGGTATGTGCGTTTCAGCGCATGCGCAAGCGTCAGCGAGAGCACGAGATCACCAATCAGGTCGAGGCGGATGACCAGGATACGCTTCGGCTGGAAGCCCGGTGGCCGCAGCGGCTCTCTCCGCTTTCCTATACTACGCAGCTTGAGGAAGACGCCCAACACGCTCAGCAGCAGATAGATACTCGCGCCCAGCATACGCTTGCTGCTCCGCACCGTTCTGTTGCGGAGCCGTCGGCGCGCATTCGGTCGCCGTGGATAGCCATACTCATCGAGGGCAGGTTGTACTTTTGTCATTCTTTATCCTTAAAATGCAGGCATAACAGCCTTCCGCCTGCATTATAGAGATCCGTGACACTCTCTCGACGAAGGCCCCGTCCGAGGGTTCTCAATCATGTGCCCGTCGCTATCGGCAACAAGGGAGCGAATACCCATATCTAGCCCGACCGCATTGTCCTTCCTGAGCAATGGGGAAGGCTCGGTCTCACAGATGCATTGTAGTGAGTGATCAGCTCCTCAAGACAGGCATTGTACATCTTGCGCGAGGCAATCAGCACGCTCATCAACGCGTGCTCTTGCGCGCTTGTTGGTCTCATGCGGTACTCAAACGTTCTCATCGCTCAAGTATAGCACGTTCTGACTATAGAGCCAACAAGCAAGAGCTCAAGCCGAGATACGCCTTACCACTGCTGTTAAAACGGTGTGGCTTGCGGCGAGCTCAAGCCCGAAATGAATGAACATGATTCAGACCAATGAAGCCAGAGAGAGGAATATAGTTTGAAGATCCGATCTTCTCGGTAACTCTCCCGCGCTTCGCACCACTTCACTAACTATTTCTTGCAACCAGAAGGCTCTGTTTTGTATTCTATCGTATAGAAGCTTTTATCGTAGAAGGAGTATAACAACAGTGATTGAAAATAGAGGGAAATGTGATCAAACGGAGGGAAAAACATCCTTTTGCTGAGGAGTTGACAGCGAGTGAAAACATGTAGTATACTCCGCTCTGTTACAGAAACAGGGATGGTTGAAAGAACCGCCTTTCCTCATAAAAGAGGTGTAATGTAAAAAATCAGGAACAATTTTGAGGTTCCTTGCCTGGCTGGGGCCACACACGGAGTGGATCTCCGTGCGGTGTGCGGATGTTTTCACCGCAATCAACACGTTGTCATACGTTTTGAAAGGCAGATACTGATGTATACACTACCAATATGGAAATTACTGGCCCTTCTCCTGAGAGGAGGACAGGGTATCGCCGTCCTCGCAACTATTTTCTGGCTCTGGGTCCTGGTTGACTGTCTCACAAAAGAACCGTCACAGGGAAACGATAAAGTAGCCTGGACGCTCTTTATCCTGCTGGTTCCATTTATTGGTGCGCTGATCTACTACTTCGTACGTCGCCCGGAGCGTATCAAGGCTGCGAGTGAATAATAGCGGAGCACAACTTCCTCCAGTATGACAAAACGTCCTATAATAGGATCATACGACTTCATCAGATGTGAGGAGTCGTATGAAATATGAGAACTGGAGAGCAAAACAGATGTTTATCGCAGTCAATAAAATTCAGGTGCCCGCCGCCCATCGGCAGGCGGCCATAGATGGTTTTGAGAAGGCTATGCCGGGTATGAAGCGCTTCAAGGGCTTTCTTGGCCTGGAACTCTGGACGGCTGAGGACAATACGCTCTCAGCCGTGTCGCGCTGGGAGTCGAAAGAGGCTCTCGATGAGTACTTGAGCAACGATCTGTTCGCCCAACATCACGGCGCGTCCAGTGGCGGCCACGCCGGTGGGTCCGACGCGATTACTTACTACGAAGCGAAAGTGCTCGGTTAATAGGTTTCTATATGAGCGTATCAGGGTCGGAGATAGCATATCTCTGGCCCAATTTTTGTTCTCTCATGTCTAATTTTTTGCTCGGGTTGCTCATTCCTATAGCCTGGACGGTGGCGACCCTATGCTCATGATCGACGCAATCGCCTCCTTGACCTGCTGCTCCGGGATCAGGCGCACGCAGGGATGCGCGCTTACCTCCTCGGGTCCAAAGTCGAGGCGACCACACGGTATCGCTGCACAGTCCGGGCATTTCTGCGTTGCCCTGATAATGATATGCCGTTCAGGTTCCCCCCATGGACCGAAGATCTTTTCGTCGGTCGGACCAAACAACTGTAGTGTGGGGGTGTTCTGAGCGACGGCGAGGTGCAAGGGGCCGCTATCGACGCCAAGAACCAGCTGTGCTCGTCCCAGTAGAGCCGCCAGTTGCCCGACTGTCATGTTGGTGAGCAGGAGCGGCGGCGTCTCCAAGTCGCGCGCGATCTCTTCGAGCATGGGCCGTTCTTGCTGGCTGCCGGTCAGCACGATACGCACCTGGGTCGGAAAAGCCATCGTCCGCTGAAGCGTATTTGCGCACTGCGTCCATGCTTCGTTGCGCCACAATTTGACCGCCGCACCAGTGCCGGGATGAAGCGCCACCACCAGTGTCTCTACCGTGATACCGGCCTGTTCCAGGCACTCTGTCACCCATTGGCGCTCGCTCTCCGTCGGCACGAAGCTCAGTGGATACCGTTCAGGCGTGTAAGGTTCTGCAAGTACCGGGTATGCCAGCGCTTGCAGGCAGGTACTGGCGAGGCGCAGGTTGGAGACGGTCGCGTGCTCAGGCTGCGCAAAAAAAGGCGCGTGCGTAAGGAATGGCCTGGCTGGCTGGATAGCATAGCCAACGCGTTGTGGAATACCCGCCACATAGATCAGGGCGGCTCCCCACCAGAAGTCGGGTCGCAGGTTGATGGCAAGGTCGTAGTTTGCCCGCTTGAGCTGTCGCGCCGTCTGGAACAGCAGGATGTAGGGGGCCAGAGGCGTCTGAGGGGCGCGCTGAAAACCTGGAAAAGGGCAGGTGATCAGTTGATCGAGCGCTGGATGACGCGCAACGACCTCGCTCGACCAGGGGCCGGTCATCATAGTGATGTGTGCATCCGGCATGTGTGCTCGTAGGGCCGCCAGGATCGGAGTCGTCAGTACCAGGTCGCCAAGATGATCGGGCCGAATGAGTAGAATACGCCGTTTGCTGGACGCTTCTCTTTTCCTGCCGCGTGCCAGATAGGCTGCAGGCGCCCCGAGGATGCGCACGAGTGCCAGGATGAGCGTGCGCACCAACTGTTTTGCATTCATGGCGCGACCTCGCGATTGCTGATCGTGGGGATGAGACGCTCTACGGCGGCCCACACTTCCTCGACCGTAACCGCCTGCATGCATGAACAATCTGCACACGGCTGCATCTTGCCCAGAAAGAAGCAGGGACGGCCTTTGGGATTGTGCCAGAGCGCAACATGCCCGGCATCGTCCACTGGATAGGGGCCGTACTCCTGCGGACTGGTGGGTCCGAAGATGGCGATAACCGGCGTTCCCACTGCCGCTGCCAGGTGCATTGGGCTACTATCGTTGCCGATAAACAATGTGCAGGCTTCGATGTACGCGGCCAACTCGCCGAAACTCGTTCTACCCGCCAGATCGGTAATCGTTCCATGCGGTACCTCAAGCCCTGCGAGGAGTGCATGTGTCAGCTTCTGGTCGTCCGCGCCGCCGATCAGCAGTACATGGGCGTTGCGCTGGAGAACAAGTCTGCGCACGATCTCCCGGTAACAATCGAGGGGCCAGCGTTTAGAGGTCAGTTCCATACCGGGATTGCTGCCGCCGCCAGGAAAAACTGCGACGCGCAGACGATCATCGAACGAAACTGCGTGGCGCTCCTCGGGCGTCGTGACGAAGTGCATATGTGGAGCATCGACGGTGAGGCCGATCGCGCGCGCGAGATCTAGATAGATCTCTGCCTGATGCTGCAACTGCTCGGGAGACGCGGAGACCGGGACCCTATCCGTAAGCGAGAAGCCGCGCCCCAGACTATCGGGTCCCACGCGCCGAGGAACGCCCGCGAACCAGGGCAGCAGCGTCATCAGCGGCGAGCGGTCCAGCACAAAGGCGAGATCAAAGTGCTGCTGGCGCAGCAGTTGAGCGAGACCAAGGTACTCTTTGAGCCGGTAGCGTCCAGGAATACCGACGGAGCCACTATCTATAACGGCGCTGACCGTCGGCTGGTGCTCCACGATCACCTTAGACCAGGTGCCTGCTACATACGTGATGCTGGCCTCTGGATAACTGCGGCGCAGAACCTCCAGCAGCGGCGTCGTCATAATCAGATCGCCGAGGCAGCAGGGCTTGATCACCACGATAGCGCGAGGCTGCTTTCTAGCCCTGCGTACAAATGGACGGAGCAGCAGGTCGAATAGAGCGAACGGCAGACGCAGCAGAAAGCATATGCCTGTGATAATAAGTTGGCGCAGTTTCAGTATCCTCCGTCCTGCTCGTCTGGTGTAGAAGACGGATTATGCAATAAGGTTGCCTGCTCCGTCACTGGAAGAGGCGGTGTGTCAGGAGTGGCGCGCGTCGTCTCCTGCTCTGATTCCGCAGTGCTCCGCATCGTTGGCTGATAGGATGCGTCGCCGCGCAATACCGCTGCGCCGCAGTTATGGCAATAAGCATTGCCGGGAAGCAGTTCAACGCTGCACTGTTTACATAACTGCTTCTCATTGTCGGGAGTGCCTCGGACGGTATCGAAGGAGCTTGCTATCAGAGGCTCTACTCCGGGTGGTGGCGGCGGTACCGGCGCTGGCTTTGTAGCATCGTAGGGCCTATAATCGGGCGGTGGTGGTGGTGGTGCGTAGACAGTTGGAGATGGATCTGTGCCAGGAGGGTAAGTGGGTGGCGTTATTGTCTGGCCTGTCCCCGTTGTGGGCTGCTGGGTCCCCTGGCTCTGAACCTGTGCCAGCTCCTGTCGATTCTGCTCCAGCAACATTTGGAGCCGGTGCAGCTCCTGGCAGATGGGGATGAGTTCGGGCTGCGTAAGTTGTCCGGCAGCGAAAACCTCCAGTGCGCGCGCAATGAGATCATCCTCCTGCGTGTGAATCTGGCGTGTGAGTCCATCGATGGTAGAACGTAGACGTTGAGTCTTCGCAATGCGTGTGGCCTCCTGGGTTGCTTTCTCCAGGCCGCGCTGTACTGAGTCCCAGATATTCACTGTGCTTCCCTCCTCTGCTCTCTAAACGCTCGTGAGCCGTCTCCATTATAGCAAAGGGAACGTGGGAAGTCGAGATGAGGCGTCTCTACAAAAGATATTCTCAGACGACGCATCCCCATCCGCACCTCTATTAGGGAACGACTATGCGGATGGAGAGCGGGGAGCGGTTAGTTTACTTCTTATCTGCGCCAAGGATAGCGTTCACCGTTGTGCCGCAGACGGTGCAGTGACCTTTGAGGGCAGGTTTGCCGTTCTTCATCGTGATGCGTTGAGCATCCTTCAGTTCAGTCTTCTTTTTGCACTTGACACAATAATACAAGTCGCTTGTCATTGATTTTACCTCCTACATCCTGTTAGAAAAAATGTATGTTCTCGACATGGGGGGAGATTGCACGCGTGAGATAGGTTTCATAACCCTTCTCATGCAGGCGTAGTCGCACTCGCGTCGCACTGGCCAGTTCAGAGAATGGAGCAAAGAGCGTGGGGCCGCTGCCGGAGAGTCGCACGAAGGCTGCACCAGCCTTCAATAGATCTTCTCGCGCCTGGGCGACCTCTGGATAGCGTTCCAGCACGCCACGTTCCAGCCCATTATGAAAATCTTTCAGCTGCGGCACTCTCTTTGTCTGTAGGGCGGCACCAACCGCCCGACTATAGGTACCATCAGTATAGTCGTCGGCGGGCAGAGAGCGAAAAACTGCTGCCGTTGAAACACTGATTGTGGGCTTGAGCAGGAGCAACCAGCGCATGGCATACGGCCAGTGGGGGGCGAGCGGTGTCACATGTTCGCCGCGTCCCTCGCATAATGCCAGTCCTCCAGTCAGGAAAAATGGTACGTCTGAACCGAGCGATGCTGCGATTGCGAGCAGGTCCGGCGGAGTCAGCGGTAGTTGCCACCAGTGCCGTAATGCGAGCAAAACTGCGGCAGCATTGCTGCTCCCTCCGCCCAGCCCAGCAGCCACGGGAATGCGTTTATCGAGTTCAATTCCAACCCCCTGTGGAAGTGCGAGTCGTTGGCGCAGCGCCTGCGCAGCCCGCGCAGCCAGGTTGTCGTCGCCATTAAGCTCGGGTCGTGTGCTGACCACTCGTACACCCGGTTCGTCCGTGACGGTGAGGCAGATGGTATCGTAGAGGTCAATCGTCTGCATAACGGTTGCCAGCTCGTGATAGCCATCAGCCCTGCGCCCCAACACATCGAGTGTCAGATTGATCTTAGCATACGATCGCACAAATAGCGTCGAGCCAGAAGTATAGATAGGCTGTGCTTTTTGACTCATGCATGCATTGTGCATAGAAAAGAAAAGCTTGTCAAGCGCAGAGTGTTTTTTTATGCCAAAAGTCGTGTAATCATGACCTTTTCTGCCTATTTGCAACATTCGTTAGTAAGAAAGTAACCTGGGTCTGCTTTTTTAGAGGGGGGAGCGGGTCTGTGCTATACTATGCGGTGTAAACAAAATGTTTCGCTGCTCATCTCTTTCTTACTGTACACTTCGTTTGTCTGGTAGGTGCCATGGATATAACCGTCGCGTACTTTCACCCGTTTCTTCATCCCGAGATCGTCAAGCGCGATTTTGAGCAGATCCGAGCTATGGGGGCTGCCACTATCGTCTACGCCATACATGAACAAGAGGAGCAGCGCTGGTCGCGCGACCTGGAGCGTGGCCTGCGGCAGGCGCAAGATGCAGGCTTGAAGGTCTACCTCAGCCTCGGGCGCTATGGCAATCTCTTTGCTGGTCCCGCGTTTATGCCAAGTTGGTATACTTTCCGCCACCCGGAGTCACGCGTGAAGGACCGCCACGGGCGTGCTCATGGCTTCTCCTGCTATAATCATGAAGGATTTCGCTCCTGGCTTTTTAAAGAGATAGAGTACTATCTCTCCTCCTACCCGATCAACGGTATCCTGCTCGACGAGCCGCACGGGCCAGACATCACCTGCTTCTGCTCTGTGTGCCGCGCGCTCTGCCCGGACATCACCGATCTCCAACATTTCCGCCGGCGCTCGATGCTCGACTTCCTGGGCGAGTTGTTCGGCTGCGTGAAGCGCACTGACGTCGATGCAAAGACGGCACTCGTTCTTCTGCCCCAGGATCTGGGACTGGTCGATGAGATAGCGCAATTGCAGCACCTGGACACGCTCGGCTGCCATCTCTTCTGGCAGTTGCTGAACGAGGACCTGGCGAAGGTGGAGTCGTGGGGACAGATCGTGGTCGAGGCGGCGCGGCGTCATGACAAGCGCAGCCAGCTCTGGCTACAAAACTTTAACCTCGACAAAGAGGGCGAACAACTGCTGGAGACGGCTTTTAAAGGTATGCTGCACGCCGATCCCGATGAGCTCGCCTGCTACTACTACTGGCGCAACAATGTCGATCCCGAGAGCGTCTGGCAGACGACGCGTCAGCTCCTGCGCTACATCCCACGGCGACAACTGTACTGGCAATCAACGCTTTCTCCTATCCCGATTCCACAGATCCCTGCCAGCGAAGATGACGAGATGCGTAAGAATTGAGGTGCCGCAAAGAGACAGGGGTCATTCCGATGTCACGGAATGACCCCTGTCGCGCTCTCCTAGCCTCTGCGTGGGCCAGAGGCCTCTTTCTCCTTCTCTTCCTGGTAGATCTTCCCCAGGAGTTCGCGCAGCGCCTTGATCTGCGTGGTGTCCCCTGAATTGCTCGCCGTCAATACAACTGCCTGGACGCCCAGCGAACGAAGCGTGTAGAAATCGTCCTCGCTCAGGTCATCCGCTATACTGAAAAAGGCGGGAAAACGCACTGCTTCTCGTATCGCCTGGTAGCCCAAGGCATCTTCGATCGTCAGTGTGCCCAGTTGTTCGCTGATGCCGAAGTCGAGTAGCACAGCGGAGATGCCGTCGAATGCGGCGAGGTTGCGTACAACCAGGGGGTAAAAGTCATCTGTTCGCATCGGGACCGTCACAACCTTCTCCAGCTCTTTCTCTTGCGCGAGCAGACGAACCGGAGCGTTAAAAGGCAGGATGACGTACTGAATCCCCAGCTCTTTAAGCGCTTTGAGACGTTCGCGCTCCAACGTATCCAGACCACCTGTAATGCGCAGCCCCGAGATCAGATTCTCGTTGCTCGCGCTGGCCGCTTCAATCTCTTGCTTTATTTTGTCAAGCTCGTCCTTGCCATTCCAGTCGAAGAGCAGCCCATCGGCACCGGCTTTTAGTGCAGCCTCCACGCTGCCCGCTGTAATGCTGGGAAACTCAACGACGATGGCGGCGGCATGCGCTTTAGACTCGGCCCGGTTTTTGCCGAGAAAGCCAATACTGCCACCGCTTTGTGCACGGCGTGCCTGCGTAAACATATCTTGCAGTTTAGCCATTCCTACTCCTTATGATTATATTATGATTATAGGGATCTTCCACCCTGTTTCTATAGCTTGCACTGCGACCCGTGCTGTGGCGTGTCTTTCGCTGCATACCAGGTATCACGGCGCAAATGTTAATCCATTATAGCACTTTTACCAGGATGCGGTACGCTGACCCCCCTACTACCATTCCATTCGTTGATTGGCATTCCCTCTTGAGGTTGCCGCGAACTCATTTCTTGTATATAGTAGCGCATTATTCCCATGCACTTGCTTCATTTTCTGTTGTAGATTATAATGTCTGAGGTTCCCGCAGTATTGGCTGATGGTTGATGAAGTATGTCGATTAGTTGTTGGAAGGGTGTTATGTTGCAAGAAGCTGTCGATGATTATATCGCTGTTCTCGCTGCCAAAAAGTATGCAGGCGGCAGTAACCGTAATACGATTACGGCCTATCGGAATGATCTCTACCAATTGTGTAGTTACCTCACGCTACAGGGTGTGGAGGGCTGGCAAGCGGTTGACCACGAACATATCGCGGCATATCTCAGAGAGATGCGCGATGGCCTGGCTTACCGGCCCACGACGATTGCCCGCAAGGTCGCCGCGTTCAAGTCCTTCTTTCGTTATATGCTCGATACACGTAAAGAGCTTTCTGTGAGTCCCATTGAGAACCAGGATACCCCTCGCGTTCAAAAAGATCTGCCGCATGCGCTGAGCGTCGAGCAGGTCAATTGCCTGTTCAACCGGGTTCATACGGATACCCCTGGTGGCCTGCGCGATCTGGCGATGTTGCACACGCTCTACGCGACAGGTATGCGCGCCTCCGAGCTCGTTTCGCTCAACCTGGCGGATTTCAATGCCGCCAGAGCGACCGTGCTCTGTCCAGGGCGCAATGGGCAGAAGAAGCGCGAACGTTTATTGCCTCTCCCCATTGTGGCGGTGGAGGCCGTACAGCGCTATCTGGAAGAGGCGCGTCCACGCCTCGTACGCAGAGAAAGCGAGCAGGCCCTCTTTCTGAATCATCATGGTGAACATCTGACGCGCCAGGGCTTCTGGCTTATTATCAAGGGCTACGCGCGCGAGGCCGGTATCGCCGATATCACGCCGCATGTGCTGCGTCACTCATTTGCCATTTTGATGCTGAAGGAGGGCATGGAGTTGCGCTCCGTTCAGGAACTACTGGGCCATGCCCATATTTCTACGACGCAGGTCTATAGCCAGCTCGTCTGCGCCAAACAGCCTGATCAGTAGCTTCGCTAAGGCTCCGTTCTCTGGCAGTGACGTTTACTGTCTGGGTCTTGCCATGGGACGGAACCAGGAAGGAGTAAAAGCAAAAACAGGACTGCCCTCAATGTGCAATAATCTCTGAAAGGAAGTTTTGTATACAGCTGGAGAGCGACTCTTCGGAGAGGGTGCGCTATGCTCTATGATCAGGTTGTGGAGGCGACCGAGGCTATTCTCGCGCGTCATGTCCGTAGGCCCGCGCTAGCCCTGGTGCTTGGGTCCGGCCTGGGCGACCTGGCCGGGCAGGTGGAGGATGCCGTGACGATTCCCTATGATGAGATTCCTCATTTCGTGCGTTCAACCGTTGCGGGACACGCCGGTCGCCTTCTGGTGGGCATGTTAGCAGGGATGCCCATTGTGGCTATGCAGGGGCGTTTTCACTTTTACGAAGGCTACTCGCCACAGGTGCTCGCGCTCCCAATTCGTGTGATGTACATGTTAGGGGCGCGCACGCTTATTGTGACCAATGCCGCTGGTGGCGTCAATCCCGCCTATCGTCCAGGCGATTTTATGCTTATTCATGACCATATCTCTTTGCCGGGATTGGCCGGGATAAATCCTTTGCTTGGACCTAATGATGGGCGCTTCGGTGAGCGCTTTCCGCCGCTGGCCCAGGCGTACAATGCGGACCTGCGTGCGCTGACCCAACGTGTTGCGCGGGAGATAGAGGGCCTCACGCTCCATGAGGGGATCTACACGATGGTGGCCGGTCCCAGCTTTGAGACCGCTGCAGAACTCAGGTTTCTGCGCATGATCGGCACCGATGCTGTGGGAATGTCTACGGTGCCGGAGGTCGTGGTGGCCCGTCATATGGCTATGCGCGTCCTGGGGTTGAGCCTGATCACGAACACTGCTACGGGGAATGAGACGGACGAGATTAATCATGCCGGGGTGCTGGCTACGGCTGATGCCTCCCGTCCGCTGTTCGCTGCACTGGTGCGCGGCATTGTAGAAGGATTGGCGACTATGGCTTAGTTACATTGATCTCAGACTGGTACCAGTTGAAGCGCTGGCCCTCCCAGTCCATCAGGACGACCAGGTAGTAAATCCCAGCTTTCAGTGTGGGCGTGAGCTGGTAGGTCCAGGTGGTGTTTCCCTGCGCGGCGCAGTTTTTCGTTTGTTGCGTTCCATTGAACAGGAGCACGCCACTCTCCTCCTCGGGTAGCGGCTGAGAAAGTGTATTGACGTTTTTCAGTCTATCGTCTCGCGCTCCCAGGAGTGCGTTGGTAATGTTTTTCTCTTTGGTGAAAAAGAGCTTACATGTAATATTCGTGGCGTGTACGGGCTTGCCGTGCCCTTTATCTATCGATTGGTCGACCGGGTAGGCGGTAACGGTGTATTGTGTGGTCCCATCGGCCACCTGGTTGAAAGGAACCGTAGTCACCGGATAGCCAAGAGGGACAATATTTGTGGCCGGGGCCTGCGTCGCCGTCGCCTTCGGACCGATCGGCGATGATTGCGATACGATGCCTGTCTGGGTATTCGCTGACTGCTTCTGCTGTTGTGGACGCGTCATAGCTCCAATGAAAAAACCGCTTGTAAGACCGGCTGCCGAGAAGAGCAAGAGCGCAACGATGAGGATGATTTGAGAGCGTGGCGCTCCTCCGTTGTTTACCTGCATATCCGGCCTCGGTCTAGATGCTAATTGCTGCATGGACGATATCCGCTCTCCCTTGTAAGTACTGCAAATGTAAGTATTACAAAACTTTTGTTCTCATCTTACCATGTCTCTGATGATCTCCTGTGTGAATAAACGAACTATAGCCCGAATTGGTACCCCCTCTCTACCCAAAAAGAGAGGCCGATCGCTGTCCTCCTGGGGGGGAGCGCGATCGGCGGGTCCCGGATAAGGGGTGTGTGGGGGAAGTTCCGGGCTGTATACCTCCCGCTGTGGGCGACCAGGATGGCTCGATGCAGCTCAATAGCATGGCTATAAAGGCATCGAGCCATCCTGCCACTTCACAGCTTCTTGTACACTCTCTATCTTCAATAAACGGCTCCCCTATAACTTTTGGGAGAAT
>DAOTTD010000251.1:0-51464 GCA_034438015.1 Ktedonobacteraceae bacterium
GGCTTGTTCGCAGAAAAACTCCTGGTCCCCCAGCCTTGCGACCGGCGACCAGTTGCTTGACAGGAACTGCTCGTCGCCAAACAGTTGCTGTTCTGCTTTCCACTCTTCAGTTGTTAAAGGATCCCTCGAAGCGGTCCTTATTAACCGCCTGTGTAGCCATACTCAAGACGAATATAAGAAACCAGCGACCGTTCCCTCGTAAGAGGACAAGTAGCCTCTGGGTTCATAGTATTCAGGGGGAGAAACCTGCGAGAGGTTTTACCGACTGAGTGTTTTACCCGTCCGTATCGGCAACATCGGTATTATGCCACAGGTCCCCAGGGATGTCAATAGTTTTTCGACGAATTTTTATAAAATTATAAAAACTCACTTTCGGACATTTAGCTTGTGACGACGCTGTAGTAGTTACTCTGCAGCATACAATGATCGTAGAGCTTCACCAACAACGGCAATTGCTCACGGACGGTGACTTGCTTATTAGCACAGGTCAATGTCAGGGTGCGCGCTCCCATCGGCAGGTCCTGGCGAATGGGTTTGCTCCGGCCTCGAAAGTCCAGTACACCTATCGGCCAGTAGTAGCCTGCGCTGACGAAGTCTTTGTCACTGAAATGAAAGTATGGGATGCCGTATTTTAGTGCAGTCTGCACATTTGTGATCAGTGAGAGAATATGCGCTATCGCGACCTGAGCTTTATTATTGACATCAATGCCACAGCCTTTGAAACAGCCCGTGCCCTCCACAACCCAGAGATGCTTTCCCAGTTGCCCACTGTTCAGATTTACGTTGAACTGCTGCGCCCAGAATGCGAATAGGGCCGCGAGACTGTTCACACTGGCGTCGGGATAGCCATTGTGCCAGCTATCGATCAGGCCCAACGTCTGCGTACGCCAGTTCCAGTGGCCGCCAGGATGCACGATCGTATTCATCGCATCCTGCATCTGGTCCAGGTAGCTCACCTGACCCTGAATGGGCTGCACATCAATCCCTCCTACGTGGGGATCGAGGGAGCCAAGCAAAACGGGAATTCCAGGACGCACCGCATGTATGGCTGTCTCGCAGGTGTCGTAAAAGCGGGCGAAATTATCGGGCTGGATATAGAGGAAAGCAACCGTTGGATCGAGTTTCATCTCTTCATTGCCGCACTGTACGGCGTCGGCGAGTCCCTGAGCTGCGTCGGCGAGTTGCGCCGGGTTATAAAGATTGTCATTCGTCCCCTGGCAGAACGTGAGCAGAACGCGGGTCCCTTCTTTATGATACGCCTCAATGGCTTTGCGCAGCGTGGCGCCTCTCAGGTTTCCATTGCCGCACGTTGGATATGGGAGACGTACCCAGGGTATACCTGCATAGTTGGTCTGCGGATCGCCCTCTATGCCGAGTACTTTAGATGCTGCCTCGACTGGTGGCAGGGGCACGGTGGATTTAGGCGCCGTTACAGGTGTCGGCACGGGCATCGGGGAATTTGTTGCCACCTGTACCGGCGATCCCACGACGAGGCGGTACGACAGTAATGCCAGTAGAATACTGGCGAGCAGGACAACAAGAAGTACAATCGATGCAGGTTCTTTTGCTCTTTTTAGAAAGTTCTGGAAGTTCACGCCTTATATCCTCTTTGCATTACTGACAGCAGTTCAAGACCAGATCACGCTCAGATAATTATCTGGCAATCTACAGTTTGTGTACAACCTCCCCAGCAGGTCTTCCTGGTCTTTTACAGCCACGACAACATTCCCACAGGTCATATCCAGGACACGCGCCCCCAGCCATAGATCCTGGCGAATCGGCTTAGGATGGCCCCTTATATCCAGGACACCTATCGGCCAGTAGAAGCCCGCGTCCATAAAATCTTTACCACTGAAATAGAACAACGGAACACTATAGCTCATCGCAGTCTGTACATCTGTAATTAACGTTAAAATATGCGAAACGGCAACTTGATAGCTACTATAGGGGTCAACGCCACAGCCCTTGAAGCAGCCCGTCCCCTCCACAACCCAGAGATGTTTCCCCAACGCGCCACTATCCAGATTAACACCAAATTGCTGCGCCCAGAATGAAAACAGTCCCGCGAGGCTGTTGACACCCGCGTCGGGATAGCCATTGTGCCAGCTATCGATCAGGCCCAGCGTCTGCGTATGCCAGTTCCAATGGCCGCCAGGATGCACGACTGTGTTCATCGCATACTGCATCTCATTGAGATAGGCAACCTGGTTGTACAACGGCTGATAGTCGACGCCTCCGACATGGGGATCGAGCGAGCCGAGTAGCACGGGAATATCCGAACGCACCGCGTGCATAGCAGACACACATGCATTATAAAAACGCGCAAAGTCTGTCGGATTTGTATAGAGAAAGGCGACAGAGGCATCGACCTTCATCTCTTCATTCCCACATTGTACGGCGTCTGGCCCTCCTTGCGCGGCATCTTTGAGCTGATTGATATTGTAGACGCGCGCGGGATTGTGCGTTCCCTGGCAGAATGTCAGCAAGACGCGTGTGCCCCGCTTATGGTACTGATCTATCGTCTTTTTCAAGACGGAGCCGGTGAGATTGCCCCAGCCACAGGTTGGATAGCCCAGGCGCACCCAGGGAATACGACGATAGGAGACGGTTGGATCTCCCTCTATCCCCAGGATCTGCCGCGTATTATGCACCACAGCCAGTGTTGGCACCGGCGTTGGTGTGGGTACCGGTGTGGGAGTGGGACTCGGTGTCGGCGAGGGAGTAGGGGTAGGATGGACGACTGCCAGACGCGGGGTGCGCGAGGCAAAACTATAGGAACCACTTAACAAAAAACATAGTAGCAAAAGAGGCCCGATGATGGTAATAAGTTTCTTACGCGGAATATTTTGAGGATTCACATTCTACCTCATTTCCCAATACAAAATTCGCTAAAGATTTTATCGAGCAGGTCCTCGCTGGCTGTCTCGCCTGTCATCTCGCCAAGGGCGTTATACGCGGCGCGCAGGTCAATAGAGACGAAGTCCAGAGGTAGCTCCTGCTCCAGTGATTGTATTGAAGCTCGCAGGTGTTCAGCGGCACGCCGCAGCGCTTCCTGGTGCCGTGTGCTGGTGACCAGGACGCTCTCACTATGCACGACCTTGCCCCCCAGCACCAGGTCGGCTATGGCATCTTCGAGTTCCGACAGCCCCGCGCCGGTCAGCGTTGAGGTCGCTATGCACAGGGCGCGCGGCCATAGCCTGCGCAGCTCCATCATACCTATAAGTTGTGGTCGGTCGGTCTTGTTTACTACGAGCACTACGGGCCGGCTATGGGTTGACGCTGCTTCGCTCTTCTCAGCGAGCGACAGGCCAAATCCCATAGTCTGTAATTCGCTAGAGACACGCTCATCCTGCTCCGTCCAGCGTTCGGAACCATCGAAGACAGCCAGGACGATATCGGCGCTCTCGGCGGCTGCCCGGCTGCGCTCCACGCCGACCTGCTCCACAGGATCATCCGTAGGCGTGATGCCTGCCGTGTCTATAAGATGCAGTGGAATACCACGCAGGTTGGCCGCCTCCTCTACGGTGTCGCGCGTGGTGCCGGCGATGGGTGTGACGATCGCGCGTTCGGCGCGCAGCAACGCATTCAGCAGGCTGGACTTGCCTACGTTGGGGCGCCCGATGATGGCGGTACGTAGTCCCTGCCGGTAGAGCCGTCCCTGCTCCGAGCCAGCCAGCAGCGCATCTACCTGCCGCTGCGCTGTTGCAATCAGCGGACGCAGCTCTTCAGGCTGGGGCGTGGGAACATCCTCTTCGGGGAAATCTATACTTGCCTCGATACGCGCGATCACACCCAGCACAGAGCTGCGCGCCTCCTGTACCTGGGTGGAGAGCCGCCCGCGCAGTTGTTGCAGCGCGAGGCGCTGCCCGGCCTCGGTCTCGGCCTCGATCAGGTCCATGACCGCCTCTGCCTGTGCAAGATCCAGGCGTCCATTCAGGAAGGCACGCAGGGTAAACTCGCCGGGATTCGCCATACGCGCGCCCTGAGCCAGGACGGCGCGTAGGATGCGGCGCAGAATCAATGGCCCGCCATGCCCCTGAATCTCTACCACGTCCTCGCGCGTATAGGTATGCGGCGCACGCATGAAAGCGACCAGGACCTCGTCGAGAAGTTCCTCGGTCTGTGGATCAATAATATGCCCGTATGTGAGAGTGTGAGATGGGGGTAGATCAGTACGTCCCCCCGGTCGACGTACAAGCGGCAATACCAGACTAAACGCATCGGCTCCGCTCACACGTATCACACCTATGCCACCCACTCCCGCTGGGGTCGCAATCGCAGCGATCGTATCGTTTTGCATAGGGCGATTATAGCCTATTGCTGGCGGCACGACAAGGGCTAGATATAGGCATATATATGTATTTTTCGCGCCCTATCTCACAATAGCATTGCAAAAAATACGCTAGACAATCCGTTCTGAATGCGTATAGACATTCATGGAATGGCCGCGCAGGAACCCCACGAGCGTGATACCGGCGCTATCCGCCAGTTCGACCGCGAGGCTAGAGGGGGCGGAGATCGAGGCAAGGCAGGGGATACGTGCCAGCGCCGCCTTTTGCAGAATCTCAAATGAGGTGCGCCCACTTACCAGGAGGATGTGTTCTCTATACGGAAATGTAGCATGCAGCAGACCATGACCAATCAGTTTATCGACGGCATTGTGACGACCTACGTCTTCCCGCAACAGGCAGAGCTGGCCCTGTGTGGAGAACAGGCCGACGCCATGCAGGCCTCCGGTATGGCTGAAAATGGTCTGCGCCGAACGCAGATGGGCATCTAGCTCATACAGCACCTTAGCCGGAATGCGCAATGCATCGGATTCTATGGGTGGCGTCGAGAGCATTAGATCGGCAATACTATTTTTCCCGCAGAGTCCGCAACTGGCGGAGACGGCGAAATGGCGCTCAAAAGCCACTGCTCGCGCCTGCGGTTCCTGACTACGTAACCTCACATTGACTACATTTGCCAGGGGAAGGCCATCGGCGTCGGTTGCATCCTCAATAGTAATGACTTCATCAGCACTTTGAATGATGCCCTCGCTGAAGAGAAAACCCATCGCCAGTTCATGGTCATGTCCTGGCGTGCGCATGATAACAGCGACGCTCCGGGAGCCGATGCGCACCTCGAATGGCTCCTCAACCGTCAGGGCGTCCTCTCGCTGCTGCTGTTCCTGCTCCTGCCAGTGGGTTATCCTGGTCTGCATCACGCGCTCCGGATCGAGCGCCGAACGCCAATAGCCTGCCAGTGTCATCGCGATCTTTCTCTGCGTTCATAGTCCGTAGCCCTGGCTACGGGCTGTGTTGTTGTAATGGGGGCACGCGCGGGCATCTGCGCTTTCTGACGCTTGAAGTAGTACTTACACACTCCCGGACGTACAGGATCGGGTGGCTCAATCGCTACCAATCCCCAACCCTCTTTCTCCAGCCAGGTCCACGCTTCATACTCGTCGTCAAAGTCGCGCACCACATCTCCCGCAATCGTAAAAACCATTGTTCCCAGTAAGTAACGATGCTCCCAGTGTACCATATTTTCTCTCTCTCGTCCTTGTATATCAACTCCTGCCGGAATCAACGCCAACCAGGCGCCTTATGGGATAGAGAATACACTTTTTTACGGTGAACGGGCCAGAAAGCCCCTGCTTTCCAAGCGGGGGATGAATAGCCATTCCTTTTGGTGGCGCGATGGGAACACTGCGCATCGGCAAAAGTACCGTTTCTTTGGTATACTCTCTCTTTTCTGCTAGACTATTCATACAGTTCATGTGTACACGAACAACTCTTTATTCCGACCGACAACGATACGATCGTATCTAGCTTTCGCTCAGTCGGTCGGGTCAGAAGACTCAATACTGTTTGCAGGTTCCACGGTAAAACGTTCCCGTGGGTAAAAGCAGTAACGTCCCAACTGTTTGCGGTGCCATTCGAGGCGTGAGTCTGTGAGTCCTTCCTTTCAGCCGCCTGAGCGTAGCTAGAAGCGATAGCTTCGTTGGCGGCTGTATAAGGAGCGTACGCCCGCTCACGTGAATGCAACTGAACTCTGGTGTAGGACGATACACCCGTGTCATTCCAGAAGCCTCTGGCGCGGGAGCCAGGGGAGTCGTCACGTACATTCTCAGCATTACTCCTGGATACATTATTCCTATAGGGTAGGTGGTGCGCTCTCGCATTGACGGCTTCGTTACGCGGTGCTAGGATATGAAAAGATTATATAACTAGATAAGCTGGCGGGGGATGTGCTATGCATCAGTTTGTGCAATCAAGCAACGAATTACTACGGAAACGCGGATATCGTCTCACGCCGCAGCGCCATATGATTTTGAGCGTCATTCAGGAAGCCACCGAACACCTGAACATTGAGAAGATCACTGAACGCGTGCAGGCGCGCAATCCTTACGTCAGCCTCTCTACCGTTTATCGCACCCTGGAACTCCTCAAAAAGTTGGACCTCGTGCGCGAGAGCCATCTACCCGGTGAACAACCTTACTACGAGGCGGTGGATGGGCAGGCGCATCATCATCTCGTGTGCCGCCACTGCCACGCGACGATCCATCTCGACGAGAAGCTGCTGGGTGACCTTCACAAAGAACTGGAAGAAAAATATGCTTTCCATGGCCTGGCGCTCAACCTGGTTGCGACCGGCTATTGTACCTCCTGTTGGCAGATCTTACAGCAAGAGGGAGAGGCTCTGGTGGCCTTAGAAGATCTAGAGCGCATTCCTGAGCCGCCAGAAACTCAGCAGCAGTAGTGGTAATGCGCATAGGTAGATCGCGAGCAGGTAGTTGAGCACGTCGACGCGAAAAAAGAAGAGCAGCGCGATCGCCGCGTAGAGCAGCATCCGACTGGGACGAACGATCCAGTGAGAGGAGACGCGCAACATATCGTGTAGCATTAATAACATCACCAGCGCCGTATAGATGTACACAAACAGGACCGCCAGCACGGGATGAATGGAGCCTCGCCACGCCATTCCAGCAACGCTAAAAGCCACCACCATCTGATCACAGAACGTATCGATGAAGGCTCCGCGTGGCGTTGTGGCTCCCTTCAGGCGCGCCTCTACCCCGTCCAGTCCATCACAGATAACCGAGGCTACCAGCAGCCAGAAGGCGATCGTGAAATGCGCAGGCGCAAGCAAGCAAAAGGCAGCCCCCAGCACAACCGAAATATACGAGAGGGTGTCCGCGCTTATCCCTAGATAGATAAGTAAACGGGCAAGGGGCGATAGCAGCGCCTGCCGTACCTTCTGCCAGGGAACAAGAAAGCGCGCTTCGTCTTCGCTATAAATGCTGCCAGATTCTTGTTTTAGTTTTTCCATAGCGACCCTTTATTGCTAATCCGAGACTACGCAGGACAACCGACCTGTAATAATTTGGTGCTGCAACAATAATTTGGATCGGGCGGCGGGGGCAATTGCACCTTCATTACATTCGTGAAGATGTCGTTGTACATGGCAGCAATCATCGGTCCTACCATGGAACCGCCTTCACCGCCATTCTCCTTCATTGCTACAATCGTGAGCTTCGGGAGCTGCGTGGGGTCGTTCACATTGAATGGTGCCTGGGTAATCATCCAGGCGTGAGCGGGCTGACCGTTACCAAGTTCAGCGGTTCCTGTCTTTCCGATAATTCCATCGTTTGAGGTGAAGAGCTGGTTAATAATGGAGCCGGAGCCACAGCGCACGACGCCGTACATCGCCTGGCGTACCAGGGTGGCCGTCTGCGTGCTGACCTGCGGTTGCGAGCCCAACTGCTGCGATGAGAAGGTTTGCACCGCATTCTGACTCCGATCGGTCGCTTTCAAGACGAGCATCGGGCGCATCAACTGCCCATTGTTCGCCGAGACGTCATCAATCAACGACATCTGCATTGGTGTGACAAAGTCGGTTCCCTGCCCAAACGCGTTGGCCGCCAACTGGTTGTTCGCCAGCGTATCCCGTCCTGCGGGCAGCACGGTACTGGTCGTGACCGGCAGATCAAAGGGGATCTGCTGTCCGACGTAGAGCCGTTTATTGTAGTCCATCCAGGTATCCAGGCCCGTATTCACCCCGATCTGCGCAAAAATGATATTATCCGAATGAGTATACCCATAGCTTGTCGTGACTGGAAAACGGATCGTGTAGCCCTGGATATTGTTGCCGTCAGGGCCGATATTCTGTCCATTGTATTGGATCGGGCCGATTGCTTGCTGCTGGCTGAATGCCTGATCTAGCGTGGTCTTCTCTGAGTCTAATCCCGCCAGTAGCGTCACTGTCTTATAGATTGATCCGGGCACATAGCGCGACTGGATGGGCCGATCTAACAAGGGCTGATCCAGGTCATGCTGGAGCTGATTGTAGTAGGTCAGGTCGCCAGTAGAAAGGGTCTTGACCAGCTTATTGGGATCATACGACGGGCGACTGAGCATGGCTAAAATCTCGCCGGTCTGCGGATCGGTCACAATCACTGAACCGCGATCTGAGGCAAAGGTATTATTATTATCGATGGTAACGGGCGTGTCGAAGTCCTGATTGACGATATGTTGAATGCGCACATCGATGGTCAGGTAGATGTCATTACCGACGGGAGGCCGGTGCAGCAACTTGTTCATCTGGTTGTCCAGTGCCGTCTGACCTACCTGGCCGCTGAGATAGTCGTTGTACTGCGCCTCGATGCCGGTCGCTGGATAGCCGGGCACGTAGTAGCCAATCAAGGCCGCCAGCGATGGATCGGTGTAACGGCGTATGTACCCACAACCCACGTTGGCCCGGAGTGACTCTGCTAGCAGAACGCCGTTGCGATCGTAGATGCGCCCACGCACGGGCGCGCTATCGGGCAGGCAGGGACGACTATTGTGAATATTGCTTGTTACCTGCTGCGCTACGATGACCTGCCAATAGACCAGACCTGCGCTAAGCGCAATAAACAGAATAATGAAAAAGAGTGCCAGCTTCCGTATGCCCGCGACAGTATTCATACCAGTCGTCCTTCATGCCGCTATTTCGATATACCACATACATACAGAGATAGCCGGAATGGTACAAGAATACCATAGATACTGTATCATCCATGCTCTCTTCTTAGCAAGTATATACTATTGTAACGAGTCGCTGGCCGAAAGGACACAACGAAGCGGCGTACCAGCGCTTTGCTGATACACCGTTTCCAACCTCATCCACACCAGTTCCTATCGCTTTCGTATTACGCGGGGCAGCCAATCTGCAACAGTTTGGCGCTGCAACAATAATTCGCATCTGGGGCTGCGGGCATCTGAATCTTCATCACTTTCGTAAAGATGTCGTTGTATATGTTAGTAACCATTGGACCTACCGAGGAACCGCCCTCACCGCCATTCTCCTTCATTGCCACAATTGTGAGTTTCGGGAGTTGCGTAGGATCGTTGATGGAGTAGGGAGCCTGGGTAATGAGCCACGAGTGAGCCGGCTGTCCGCCACCAACCTGGGCCGTTCCTGTCTTTGCGATGATACCCCAGGGAGAGTTCACCAGTTGCACACCTTGCATAAGACCGGAGCCACAGCGCACGACGCCGTACATCGCCTGGCGTACCAGGGTGGCTGTCTGTGCGCTGACCTGGGGTTGCGAGCCCAACTGCTGCGATGAGAAGGTTTGTACCGCATTCTGACTCCGATCGGTCGCTTTCAAGACGAGCATCGGGCGCATCAACTGCCCATTGTTCGCCGAGACGTCATCGATCAGCGACATCTGCATTGGTGTGACAAAGTCGGTTCCCTGCCCAAACGCATTTGCTGCAAGCTGGTTGTTCGCCAGCGTATCCCGTCCTGCGGGCAGCACGGTACTGGCCGTGACCGGCAGATCAAAGGGGATCTGCTGTCCGACGTAGAGCCGTTTATTGTAGTCCATCCAGGTATTCAGGCCCGTATTCACCCCAACCTGCGCAAAAATGATATTATCCGAATGGGCAAAACCATAGCTTGTCGAG
Source organism: Ktedonobacteraceae bacterium (assembly GCA_034438015.1). Classification (GTDB taxonomy): domain Bacteria; phylum Chloroflexota; class Ktedonobacteria; order Ktedonobacterales; family Ktedonobacteraceae; genus JACDAE01. Next base: position 9,936 of record DAOTTD010000251.1, read on the forward strand.
ACTGGAAAACGGATCGTGTAGCCCTGGATATTGTTGCCGACAGGACCAATATTCTGTCCATTGTATTGAATTGGACCAAGTGCCTGTTTCTGGTTGAATGCCTGATCCAGCGTGGTCTTCTCTGAGTCTAATCCCGCCAGCAGTGTCATCGTTTTGTAGGTCGAGCCGGGTACATAGCGCGACTGGATGGGCCGATCTAACAAGGGCTGATCCGGGTCATGCTGGAGCTGATTGTAGTAGGTCAGGTCGCCAGCAGAAAGGGTCTTCTCCAGCTTATTGGGATCATACGACGGGCGACTGAGCATGGCTAAAATCTCGCCGGTCTGTGGATCGGTCACGATCACTGACCCACGCTTCGAGGCAAAGGTATTATTATTATCGATGGTAATGGGCGTGTCGAAGTCCTGATTGACGATATGTTGAATGTGCTCATCGATGGTCAGGTAGATGTCATTACCGACGGGGGGCCGGTGCAGCAATTTGTTCACCTGATTATTCAGCGCCGTCTGACCTACCTGGCCGCTGAGATAGTCGTTGTACTGCGCCTCGATGCCGGTCGCTGGATAGCCGGGCACGTAGTAGCCAATCAAGGCCGCCAGCGATGGATCGGTGTAGTGACGGATATAGCCGCAACCGGTACTCGCGGGGAGCGACTCCGCCAGCAGAACGCCGTTGCGATCGTAGATGCGCCCACGCACGGGCGCGCTATCGGGCAGGCAGGGACGGCCATTATGTACGTTACCCGTTACCTGCTGCGCTACAGCGACCTGCCAATAGACCAGACCTGCGCTAAGCGCAACAAAGAGCATAACGAAGAATAATGTCAACTTACGTATACTTGCACTAGTATTCATACTTTAGAAGCATCCTCTGCTTTTGATACACTTTGATATACGCCTTCGCGCCAGTGTACCATTGATACTCAGCGCTGGCAAGTAAAACAGCCCACAAGGGCCATGTTGTCCTGGTTCTCCTACAGGATGTGGGCCATTCCTTTTATTTCTCCTTCATTTAAGCACGTTTTAGCGGTGGTAGTTTTTCAACATCTCCTCGATACTGTCGCCGCCAAACTTCTCGATTACGGCCTCGGTCAGCGCGATTGCCATCATAGCCTCGCCCACTACGCCAGCCGCCGGTACCACACAGACGTCGCTCCGCTCGTAGCGGCTCTGATCGATATTCTCACCCGTCGCCAGGTCTACCGAGGGCAGAGGATGAGCCAGCGTTGGAATGGGCTTGACGCCGACGCGCACGACAAGCGGCTCGCCGTTAGTGATCCCACCCTCGATGCCACCGGCATTATTGGAAAGATGATACCACTGCCCATCCTCGGCATGACGTAAAACATCGTGTACGTGCGATCCCGTAGCGTTGGACGCGGCAAAGCCAGCTCCGATCTCCATGGCCTTGACCGAAGGAATGCTCATCATCGCCATACCCAGCCGGGCGCTCAGGCGGCGGTCCCACTGGCTATAGCTGCCCAGGCCAATGGGGACACCAAGGGCAACTACCTCAAAAACTCCTCCACAGGTATCGCCGTCGCGCTTCGCCTCTAGAATGCGCGCGATCATCTTCTCCGTCAGGGCGGCATCTGCGCAGCGCACAGGTGAAGCCTCTACCGCCTCCCACAGCTCGGATGGGTAGGCATCGCGCGTCATCGGTCGCGCGCTTTCGTAACCGACATCGACAATAGAAAGGACATGACTATAAATAGTCACACCGAATTGCGCGAGAAACTGGCGACATACCCCTCCCACAGCCACGCGCGCAGCGGTCTCGCGCGAGCTGGAACGCTCGATCACGTTGCGCACATCACCATGACCATATTTCATGGCCCCGGTAAAATCGGCATGTCCGGGCCGGATACGCGTCACCGGATCAATTGCTGCCTCGACGGGTTCAGCATTCATGCGCTCTTCCCAGTTCACCCAATCGAGATTCTCGATCTGCAACGTCACTGGAGAACCAAGGGTCTTACCATGACGCACTCCCGAAAGCAGGCGCGCGGCATCCTTCTCTATCTTCATACGCCCACCACGGCCATACCCGCCCTGGCGGCGCCGCAGGTCGGCATCGATCACAGACTTTTCAAGCGTTAATCCAGCGGGCAAGCCTTCTAGTATCATGGTCAGGCAGGGACCATGCGACTCACCGGCGGTAAGAAAACGAAACATAAACGTACTCCCATTGCTTCCCAAAAATGATCATGTACTTTATATTAGTAACGCACTTAGCAGAGCCATATCATTATCTCATACGCCAGCAGATATGGCATACTTCCTATTCCTTAGCCCGGACGGATTCTTTACGACTTATACTGTGCACATACACTATAGACAACGAAGGTCAAGACTAAGTACGTAACCATTACGATTGCTATAACTTACTATCTACCATCACTTGTCCAGATGATGCATTATAGCATGCGCATATTTCGGTTGCAGCGGCGCTACTATGATGCCAGCAGCACTAGTAACACAAGACCTTTATTTCCTCCGCTGACAAAACTTTATAAGTAACAATCTCATATTTACTGCACTAACATATTGACACAAAACATAGTTGTATTTTACAATGCAATTAACCATTTAAGTTTGTGTATTTATTGACTTAGCATCTCAACGACATTACATTAGGAGGTTCGTCATGTCCCCTGAACAGTTACCAAGCAAGATTGGAAAATCCGTAGGGGAAAAACTCCGAGCTGCGCGCGTCGCGCAACACTACACACAAAGTCAGCTTGCTGCTCCAGATTTTTCAGTAAGTTACATATCTGCTATAGAACGTGGACAGATTCATCCTTCACTCCGTGCTCTAGAGATTCTAGCTGGGCGGCTTGGCCTCTCCTCTACTCAATTATTACCAGCACGTTCGCAACAAGATTCTCGCTCTAGTTCTCAACTGAGTATAACCGAACGTGATGATGATGAGGTAGAACTAGTGCTTTTAGAAGCTCAACTGCTTATTCAACAGGGAGGTGCAGAGCGGGCAGCCATCCAGTTAAGTAAGCTTTCAACCAAGCGCATGAAGCGCCAGCAGCAGCTCCAGCATAAGTATCTGCTCGGTTGGGCCTATTTCGAGATCGAACGCTACCAGGAATGTGAATACATCCTCTCTGATGCGTTGCAGATTGCTAAAGACCTGAATGCCAACTACCTGATGCTGCGCATTCTAAACATATCCGCGCTCGCCCACGCCGCAATGCACAACTACACGCAGGCACTTCTGTATCATCAACGCTGCCTCAATCTCCTGGAAACGATCGAGCCGCATGATCCGTTCTTTACCGTACAAATACAAATGCACATAGGACAGCATTATACTCAACTTGAAAGCATTGATCAAGCGATAGACACGTTTCAAAAAGCGCTTGCAGTCGCAGAGGAGATCGCAACGCCCAAAGACATACAACAGACCTATCAGAGCATAGGTGCCTATTATGCCGGCACGAAAGAGTACGACCTCGCCACACTCTATGCATACAAATGTTTGCATATGTCAACATTGGAGGCCAATAAGCGCCTGCGCAGCGAGCTGTACTACTACCTCGGACGTGCTATAATGAAGGGCAGCCAGGAGCATGCTCGCCAGTTCCTTGAAGAGGCGGCGCTGCAGAATGGCGTCGTACACGATCCGCTCTCGCTAGCCAGCATCTACACGCGGCTGGCCGAGTGGTATTATAAGCAGCAGAACCTTGTAGAGGCCATAACGTATGCCCGGCAGGCTCAACAACTGGCTCAACCTCACGGCGATACCATTATCAGCGCCGAGGCGCTCGTGATGCTGGGACGGATCGAATACGCTGCAACCCGGTACGAGCAGGGTGACGAACACCTCTCAGCCGGCCTGGACATGCTTGAACGCCTGGGGAGTCACGAAGAATTGTCCAACGAGTCTGTGCTCTACGCGCAATTGTTGGAAGAGCACGGTAAAGAGCGCGAGGCTTTCACCCACTTTCGGCGCGCTTTCCAGAGCCGTCAGCGCCTAGGAAGATAGACTAATAGTCATGCAGAAGGATCAATACCAGACGCCGGATCAGCTTACCCACCTGGACGAACACGGCAATATACATATGGTCGATGTGACAGAGCGCCCGGAGACCGATCGCACTGCCGTTGCCAGGGGACGCGTACGCATGTTGCCTGCAACAGTACGCCTGATTGAAACCAATCAGGTTAGCAAAGGAAGCGTATTGGAGGTAGCAAAGATCGCCGGTATCATGGCGGCCAAACAGACGCCGCAGCTCATCCCTCTCTGCCATCCTCTGCCTATGACGCATATCAATCTGAGCTTTATACTCGATAGTGTTGAAGGGCTGATCTCGATTGAGGGTCGCACGCGCACCCACTATAAAACTGGAGTGGACGTAGAGGCTCTTACGGCTGTCACGGTCGCAGCCCTGACCATCTATGACATGTGCAAGGGCATCGATACTACGATTACACTCGAACAGGCATACGTCGCACACAAGGGAGGTGGCAAAAGTGGTGCCGTCGACTTTCAGCCGCTTTAGTCGGCAGCACGCACCTCCAGCAGCATAAACATGGCTTCCAGCAGGCTATGCTCCTCGCTATTGCTTAATTGTAGCTCCGTCTCCCCTAACGGGGTTATTAGCCTTCCTTGTGCATCCACCGCGACGGTACTCCGGATCGCGCGTGGATTGCCACCGCGCCAGCGTACAGGCTCAAGCAAAGCTCCCAGAGGTACCGTTATCGTGACGTATCGTCCGCGCAATCCCTCGGCGAGATCCTGCAATTGCAGGAATAGCGTCTGTTCGCGTTGAGTAATTGTTCCTTCTAATGATCGAGACTGTAAGGTAATCGCCGGCTCTTCTAGAGGAGCGCCAGGAGAACGCAGCGGCGCATCTACGCGCCTTACCACTTTCTTCCCGCCACGCGGGCCGCCTGTGCCGGCCAGCCTGGGCGTATAGGCATGAACGTCTGGATCATTCTCCGACGCACTAGAAACTCCTTCAAAAAGATTCGCGATCCGCACAAGATCGCGTAGCGCCCTCTGCCGCAGCAAGCTTTGACTGATACGCGCACTGATACTGAGCGCCAGTTGCAGCAGCGAGCGGGCCGCTATATCGTTACCGACATGCTCGCGGCGTCCCTGGCGAAACAACGCTTCGGCCTGACTGATCAAGGATTGACACAGATGCTCAAGCATACGTTGAGGCGTCGCGGCCAACGTGCGCGTGCCCTGCCCCAACTGCGGTCGCGGTCCCTGTGGAGAGATCGCTGCTTGCATTGCATCATAAAGATCCAGGTAGCCGGCGTGACACTCGTGGCAGCCAGCGAGATGATAGAGTAGAGGAGCATAGTTGAGCGCCGCCTGCTCCTCATTCGCCAGCAGCGCCATAATAAAATCGGGCAACTGCTGGTAAAAACGCAGGTGATAGTCGCTATGCAACAGGAGCTCCAGTCCGCCCTCATCCTTCGCCGTTTCTATTAATTGTGTGCCTTCTTGCCGCATCACTTGCTGTATCCAGGAGGCCAGTCGCGCATAGTTGTCGCGCCGATCAGGAAAGCCGCCGGGTTGCTTTACATCGTCCATAAAAATTGCCTCCTCTAGCGTTTATGCTTACTCGTCTCTATAGTAACGTGACAGATGCTTCACCTGGACGGCAGTACAATGAATTACCGCTTCACCATTCCAGTCGAGTAAGCCTTCAATCGCCAGTGTCTTCAGCCCTGTACGCACATCGCCTTCAGAAAGATCTGCCTGAATCAGGGCTTGAATATCCACCGTGTAATCCTTCGCTGTAAAAGTTGTACATTCTGTCAGACGCAAAGCAACCCTGACCGCCAAATTTGTACTCTGCTGCTGGAGACAATGACGCAATTTCTTGTGAGCATGATCTTTATGCTGGCTCATATGCGCCAGGGTAGAAGTAGGATACGAGGAGGTAAGTCCCTCCTTGAGATCCTGCATCACCTTGCCTAGCAGTGCATCAGCACCTATATCTTCTAGCTCATGCACAACCGCCGAGAGCTGACGTGGCGCCGACCTCAGCTCCATAATACAATGTTTCAACAGGTCGAGCAGCTCTTGCCGTGCGGATAGCCGCACGGTAATCTCTTCCGGTGTAGCAAAAGGAGGTGGCCCCCAGAGCGGCACGACAGCTTCATTGATAGGATCGTCCTCGCTATCCACGTTGTCTGACGACTCTAATTCAGCGGCGGTACTTACCTGTAAGCGACGTTTGCGTAAACGGTCGATCGCCTTGTTGCGCACGCTGCGACTGAGGAACGCATAGAATTGAGCATCAGATAAATGATCGAGGGCGGTCAACGGTGCGTTACCACCACCGCCGAAGAGCCCGAGGCGTACAAGCTGCTCGACAACATGACCGATGACTGTATCGACTTCGAATGCGTCATATTTTAGTGCGCCCAGGAAGCGCTGGGCATGGCGGTGAAGGTAAGCATACAGTAAAGGATAGCTTTGTTCGGCATGGTACCTCAAGTCGTGTGCAGTAAACGGCATGCAGAAAAGCCCTCCAAATTGCCCATCCACGTGTGACATCCCGGCAACTACGCATAGCATAAACGAGGATGCAGAACGATACGCTTCGTGGGCATTTCTCATTATTAGCATTGTACATGGAATATGCAACGGGCGCAATGCACCTATATTTCTACCTATTTGACGTTTTTCTTCGCCGTTTTTCAAGGTAGAAATGTAAGCGCATTGCGCCTTCGAGGGAGCGGCTACCCGCTCCAATTTCCTGTGATTCTATGCGAAAAGCGTATCAGGCGCTCCTCTTATTCGAGAACGCCCTAACCGTTCAGATTCCCTTCTCTGACTCCTCGCCGCTTTGCGGCTCGCACGATTCCTGTGTGGGTGGCGGCGGGGCGGCCTGAGCCGCCCCGCCGCCACCCACACCAAACCGCTTGCGAAGCGCCTTTGGCGCTGATGAGTCCTGAAGAGTTACGAGAACACCTTATTCGAGATCCCCGCGCTTGCCCAGGCGCTGGTGCTCGTAAGCTTTTTTGATAGCGGTTAGACTGCGCTGGACATCTCCACGCTCTTCCAGTAGATTGGCATAGCGGAAGTATGCACTGGCCGCAATCTCATGTGCATTCGATGTATCCAACAGTTCGAGTGCGTCGGAGAAGAGCTGATCAGCCGAGGCGAAGTCACCGGCCTGGTGACGAATCTGCGCCAGGGCGATAAGCGCCTGTCCCTGCGTCTGCGCGTCATCGCTGGCGCGCGCAAAGTTGAGAGCCTCGGCAGCCTCTCGCTCCGCTTCCTGGGTATGCCCGCGTTTGAGCAGCAGTTCAGCCAGGGCAGTATGGCAGATGGAGGAAGAGACCTCATCGTTCAGTTCGCTTTCAATAGCAATTGCTTCCCTGTACTCCCGCTCGGCCCCATCGAGATCGTTCTGCTTCTCCAGGGCCTTGCCCAGACGTTGATGCGTCATCCCAACCAGGCGCTGTTCATCACGCATCTCATAGACCGCCAGGCTGCGCATAGCATACTCACGCGCCATCATCAGCTTCCCGGCCGCCTTATAACGCTGACTGACCTCCATGTACTTTTGCGCAAAGCTTTTGCTATCGCGGTTCATCCCATCAAGCGTCTCAAGAGCCTTGTGATAGAACACGACGGACTTATCGAGGTCGCCCAACCTGAAGTAGTCCATTGCCAGGCTACTGAACACATCTAGAGAGAAGACCGGATCACTGATCTGGCCGTTCTCAATGGCGGAGTTACAACGCAGATGGTTCTCCATCGCGAGGGTATAGTTATACAGAGAGAAGTAGGCTTTTCCTAGTAGATTACGTGCACGTTCTATAAATTCACTATCATTGAGAGCTTCACCCTGGGAGACGGCGTTGCGCAGATCAACAACGGCCTCCTGGTATTCTCCTGCCGCCAGGTGCACCTCTCCGCGTAGCAAATAGAGACGATATACTTGATCGGTAGTTACACGCTCAGGCTGGATTGGCGTTAGTAGTTGTTCGGCCTGTTTATGCTCACCTTGCTGTACAAGCACTTCAGCCTGCAACAGATCGACGTCGATTCTCTGGTCGGGGCCGGAGTCTGCGGGGGAATATCCTACGGCGCGCGCCTCAGCAGCGCCAGCAGGTGAACCTTCCAGGAGGAATGTTAAGGGTACATCCAGGCGTCGTGCAAGAATAGAGAGTGCCTTTAAAGAGGGACGGATCTTTCCTCGCTCGATGGCGGAGATATAGGAGATCGAGAACTCGGGGGCGGCTAACTGCGCTTGAGTCATTCCCAACTTCGTACGAACCTCGCGAATATTCGTACCGACTCTCGCTGCAACCGCCTTTCCTACATTTGCAGTTTCTAGGGATGGCATGGAACGATTTCCTTTCAATGAATAGTACGACCTGCACTTCGGGCTACATACAGCACGTACGCACAACGAAAATCATCTAGCCCTTTATTCCTTCCTACAACTCGCCTGTAAGAAGACTCTTGTTGTAGAGTGAATAAGTATTACAACCACACATTTAGCTAGATAATTCTCCATATTTCGTATTTTAACATAAGCTACGAGTCTAGTCAACACTATTTTACGCCTTTCGCATTCTTAGTATATACTCTTTCATTTCAATTCAGCCTGAACACATGCAATATTTTTTGATTCAAAAAACAGTGTGTTTTAAATTTATATTCTTTTAATGGTCTGCCAGACACGATCAAAGTTGCAGTTTATTATAACATAGCAGCTCGACAATAGAAGAGAAAACGTTCACACATAGCTCTTCTATGCATTAGAGCATATCAATCAGAGAAAAAATATCGTCTAATGATACTTTTTATGTAACCTCTTTTACTTCAGCTTACGTTCTTCTATCTCATCTAAAGAAGCAAAAGGCGACCCGCTGGATACTGGCAAAAAATGTCCCGCTCGCTTATAATGCACACGCGTTACACTTCTGAAGATCTACCCTCTTCAGAAAGCAATGCTACCTTTAGACAAAGAAAAGTCACTTTCAGTACAATGACAGTACAGTCAGAAAGGCCGGAATATGCAGACGATTCCTCTTCTGTTCAGACGCTCCGTTGAACGCTTCGGCGCTCGACCCGCTCTTATTGAACCGATCGAGGGGAATGAGATCTCTTCCCTCACCTATCAAGACTTACAGGAGCGTGCCTACTCGTTTGCTGGCTATCTACAGGGACAGCCGATCACTAAGGGCGAGCGCCTCATCATCTGGTCGCCCAGTCGTATCGACTGGCTGGTTACGTACCTGGGCTCCCTGCTCGTAGGGCTGGTCGTTGTCCCTCTCGATGTGAATAGTAAAGAAGACTTTCTGCGTCGCATTGCTGAGACGACCGAGGCTAAGTTTCTGGTGACAACACGCAAGCAGTATGAGGGCTTGCACGAGCCGCCACTCCCTCTCATTGATCTTGACGCCTTGCCGCAAGGGACATTCGATGCGCAGAAGCTTCCCGAGCTTCAACAAGATGACCTGGCCGAACTCGTCTTTACCTCGGGCACCACCGGTCTACCCAAAGGCGTAATGCTCAGTCACCATAATATCGTCTCGAATGCGACGGCAGCGCTCAAGGTGATCGATGTACGGGCGAGCGACCGGGCGCTCTCCATCCTTCCGCTTTCGCACATGTTTGAAATGACTATCGAGATTGCACTGCTCTGCGCGGGCGCCAGCATTGTGTATGCCCGTTCACTCGTTCCAGATACGCTATTGAAGCTATTTGTATCGCAGCAAGTCACCTGCATGGTCCTGGTTCCCCAGGCGCTACAGTTATTTATGAACGCTATCGAGCGCGAGGTACGTCGTCAGAAACGTGAGCAGCAATGGGCGCTGCTCCACCGTTTCGCTGCCCGCATCCCATTTAGCATGCGACGTTATCTCTTTGGCGCCGTCCACAAGCGCTTTGGCGGACATTTCCGCTTCTTTGTGAGTGGGGGCGCTTATCTACCACCACAACTGGGCTACCAGTGGGAGGAGATGGGTTTTCGCGTCATTCAGGGCTACGGGGCGACGGAGTGTTCACCAGTAATCTCGGCCAACCCTATGCATGACCACGATCTTGAGTCGGTCGGTCGTCCCTTGCCCGGCATTGAAGTACGTATCGCTGTCGATAAGGAGATTCTCGTTCATGGTCCGAATGTTGCCCTGGGCTACTGGAAAAATCCAGAGGCGACGGCACTCGCTTTTAAGGATGGCTGGTACTATACTGGCGATCTTGGCTATATGGACCATCGCCAGCATCTATACCTCAAAGGGCGCAAGAAAAATCTCATCGTGCTCTCTAATGGCTTGAATGTATATCCAGAAGATATAGAAAATATTCTCCAGGAATTTGCCGGCGTAAAGGAGGCGGTAGTGATCGGCCTGACGGAAGACGGTAAGGGGCCGGAGGTACACGCGGTGCTCCTGATGGATCATCCAGAGCAGGCAAAAAGCATCGTGCAACAGGCGAACAAACGGCTGGCCTCCCATCAGCAGATCAAGGGCTTTACTATCTGGCCGGAACCGGATTTTCCGCGCACCAACACGTTGAAAGTCAAGCGCCAGGATGTGCTCGCACTCATGCCGGAGATGCGCCAGAAGAAGTAGAGAAGGATAGTATGCTATATTTAGTCGCCACTCCGATCGGAAACCTCGACGATATCACACTCCGCGCTCTGGAGACGCTGCGCACGGTCGATCTTATCGCCAGCGAGGATACGCGCAAAACAGGGCTGCTGCTGAAACATTTCGACATTCAGAAGCCACAGATCGCCTTTCACGAGCACAACGAGCAGCGCGCAGGTGAGCGCATCGAGGAGATCCTCAAGCAGGGCCGGTCTGTAGCCGTCGTTACGAATGCCGGGACGCCTGGTATCTCCGATCCCGGCTTTACCCTGGTACGCCGGGCTATTCAATCCGAGATAGCGGTTACGATGATCCCCGGTCCCACGGCGTTTGTGATGGCGCTTGTGCTCTCGGGTCTTGCGGTCCACAGCTTTACCTTTCGCGGCTTCCCTCCACGCAAAGCAGCAGGTCGGCGCAAGTTTATGGAGGTCGATAAGGACGCTCCCCACACCCTTATCTACTACGAGAGCCCCTATCGCGTGGCGGATTTCCTGCAAGACGCTATCGCGGTCTTCGGCGACCGGCAGGCAGCTCTCGCCAACGACCTGACCAAGATGTTTGAAAAAGTTGAGCGCGGTTCGCTTACGGAGCTGCTCGCTACGATCGGCGACACAAAACTCAAGGGCGAGTACATTATCGTAATCGCCGGAAGCGGCAAGGGAATAAGAAGAGATGGAGACGCTGCCGAGAACGATGAAGACGTGTGAACGACACCCGTTTCTCGCCTGGAGATAGATCGGCCTGTCAATCTACCGGACAGAAATAAAGCGCGCCCGGAAGCCTCCAGGCGCACTTCATCTCCGTCTGGTTGTTTAGATTCCCATCACATTGATCAGCTCTTTGACCGCGTCGGCTGACTTTTGCAGCAGTTGGCGCTCGCTGGCCGTCAATTCGACTTCGACGACCTTCTCCACACCCTTCGCGCCGAGCTGGGCGGGGACGCCGACGAACAGGTTCTCGATGCCATATTCACCCTGCAGATAGACCGCACAGGGCACAATCATCTTCTTGTCCAGCAGAATCGAATCGGCCATCTGCAATACTGAAGCAGACGGCGCGAAATAGGCGCTGCCGGTGCCTAACAGCTTGACGATCTCAGCGCCACCATCGCGCGCACGCTGCACGATCTGCTCGATGCGCTCGGCGGGGATGAGCTGGTCGATCGGCACGCCCGCGACTGTACACATGCGGGAGAGCGGGACCATCGTATCACCGTGCCCGCCAAGCACATACGCCTGCACGTCGCGGACGGAGGCACCAACCTCCTGCGCAATAAAGGTGCGGAAGCGCGCCGTATCCAGCACGCCGGCCATACCAATCACGCGCTCGCGCGGGAAGCCGCTCACCTTCAGGGTCAGTTGAGCCATCGCGTCCAGCGGGTTCGTAACCATAATTATGATGCTGTTCGGCGAGTACCTGACCACCTGCTCAGTCACTTGAGAAATAACTTCCTGGTTCTTCTTCACCAGATCATCACGGGTCATGCCAGGCTTGCGCGGGAAGCCGGAGGTGATGACGACGATATCCGAGCCGGCGGTGTCTGTATAGTCATTCGTGCCTGTGACTAAAGAGTCGAAGCCAAGTACGGGACCGGACTGCAGGATATCGAGCGCCTTTCCTTGTGGCATATTTGGGATAATGTCAAACATGACCACATCGGCGTAGTCGCGCTCCGCCAGGCGCTGGGCAAGGGTGCTGCCCACAAAGCCAGCACCGATAACACTGATTTTACTTCGCATTGACGTACCCTTTCAAAAACGGCCAGGAGCACAAACATCCTGGATAGTTATTCGCTACCATACTACATTTATTGTATGCCTTAAGGACGAAAAATGGCAATTGATTGCCCTAACATTTTTGTGATGTCGGCGAAAGAGAAGAAACACCGGAATTCCGCCTTTCGAGCGCTTGACAATGCCTACGACATCAGGTATTATAAATCCCACGAACGGCGAACAACTTACAGTTCACATTTGATGGGGTGTCGTTCAACGGTAGGACGGCTGACTCTGGATCAGTTAATTGGGGTTCGAATCCCTGCACCCCAGCCACTTACAACAGCCTGTGAGGCTCGTCGAGAGATTGTCTGGAAAAGCAAAAGGCAGTTGTTTTCACTTCATGAAGGTGATGTGAGGACAACTGCTTTTTGCTTCCCACCACAACCAATCTCACCCCTGCAAAGATTCATGAGTACACCCATCTTGTTTTCTGTCCAATCTGTGTTATAGTTTTGCATATGGTTTGCACACAGAGGAAACAGGAGGGCACACCCGATGGTCGCGAGAGTAACCCAGGAGCCAGAGGTTACAACCCTGGAGGGTGATTACACGCTTGAGAAGCCTGCTATTGAAGAGCAGCCCGAACCGCCGGAGATAGGAAATGAGGATGAAGAGAGGCCCGAACAGATTGAACAACGTCAACTCGTGAGCCGCGCACTACAGGGTGATCAGCAGGCATTCAGCGATATTGTTGAGCAGTATAGCACGCTCATGCTGCGTACAGCATTGATGATCGTGGGCGATCGCGATATCGCCGAGGATCTGGTACAGGATGCCCTCATTCAGGCATGGCACCATCTTGCCGACCTGCGTAAGACCGACGCGCTTCGTCCCTGGCTGCTGCGTATCGTTGTAAATCAATGTATTAGCTTCAAGCGTCGTCTCGCGCGCTCCACAGCTTTTATGCGCCAGGTGCTCTCCGAGCAGGAGACCGATCTCATCGCCCGGATAGCCGATGACTACAAGGGCCACATGGAACGGGACTGGGACCTGGCGCGCGCGATAGAGAACCTTCCGGCGAAGCAGCGCGTCGTCATCGTGCTCCACTACTACAGTGCTATGACGTTGCCAGAGATGGCCCAGATGCTCCACACTTCTGAGAATACATTGAAGAAACGCATTCAAGCCGCCCTGACGAACCTGCGCCGTGTTCTACGAACTTTTGATGAGGTGAAACCACATCCTGCCTTCCAGGGTTATATGCCATCCGTAGCGTGTTGACGATTATACATAATTATGAGAAGCGATAGCACACCGTCGTGCACAGAGACTCCTAATCGACACATCGTTTATGCATGTTGGCTATCGCTCTCCTCCTCATTTTTTGGGAGGAGTACCTGCCTCCAGTATTTCAGGATATCGTCTATCATACTGGCCTCGCAGCGTACTTGAAAAATATTGCGCTGCGTTATGCTGCGAAATTGCGAGATCAGTTCGTGGTCAATGCGCTGACAGGTCGCCAGCGTCATAACGCCGCGCTCAGCTCCCACTGGCACACAGTGGTGACGACGCGCAAGATCATAAGGGAAAAGATGCAGCAGACGGCGCGAAGGATAACTTGTAAGATAGGCAAGATATGGCAATTCGTCCCTATCACTTGTGCGCCGCGTCATCGCTGGTTGAGCCTGCCTTTCCCCTTTCTCCATTGGCATAACAGCCTGCGCGCTATGTAATCGTTCCAGCAGAGCCAGCGCGGTCTCGGCATAGAGAAGCTGAATCTCGAACTCAATGTCTGCCAGCAAAGCATAAATACGCCTCGCCACCACCTGAGACCCACACTTTGTGGCGCCCGGCAATATCACCACACAACTTGTCTCAAAAAGGAGCACAGTGTCGCTGCTCCTTATATTCTGCCTGATGCGCTGCGCTGCGCTGCGCAATGCAATAGCCGCCTGCTGCGAAGTCTGTATATACACTATCGCTACCTGGACGCTATCACCCTGCTCCAGGCGGCGTTCACTTACCCATTCCACTTCGCCACCTCTCCTGAAAAATAATGGTGCGTGAGACTTCTTTCACGGACCTGTACATGTTGTACCATACATGACTTCTGCAAGCGGAATTTCCCGCCAGATACGCCGGTACATATCTGCTACCATGATACAGGCCGTATATGTATAATACTGTTTATCTTCTAGTTAAGATCTGGTTAAAAATGACAAAAACAGGTGGAGAATTTATATAAATTCACTAACTTCAACCCTTAACGTGTCGAGAGAATTCGTTACGCGATCACAACTGATTCGCCACCTGAAAGCGCATGGTGAGCGACTATACTATGCATGCGATAGTCTTTTCATGTATGCCAATACCATCGCTATACACTTTCTTTATGAGGGGTGGAGGATGTATGCTTCTCAATTATGATGCAAGGGTCGCGCTATGACCATCGGAGAGCATAAGTCCACCATGGATAACGCTCCTGGCGCTCGCGAGGCGCAAGAGAATAGCGCGACACGCTTGCTTTTCAGTGTGATCATTTGCACGTATAACCGCTGCAATATGGTGCTTTCTACCCTGGCAAGCTTACGCCGTCAGACGCTCCCCTACTCCTACTTCGAGGTGATCGTTGTCGATAACGGCTCAAGCGACGATTCTCTACAAAAGATACATGCCTACGTCAATGCCAGCACGACGCACGAGCGATCACCGGAGCATACGTGGCAGGTGCGCTGCCTGGAGGAGCCGCGCAATGGACTCGCCTACGCGCGCAATAAGGGTCTGCAGGCGGCCAGGGGAGAGATCGCGGTCCTCCTCGATGACGATACGCTGGCGATCCCTTCTTTTCTTACCCATCTACTACATGCCTACGAAGCCACCGGGGCAGACGCTATAGGTGGACGCGTTGAACTGCGCTGGGAGGCCGCGCGCCCGTACTGGCTCACAGACGATCTACTATCGATGCTCGGTTACTTCGCGCCCTCTCTGTCGCGTATGCCTCTCCCCGAGATGCTGAGTTTCAGCACCAGCAACTTTTCGGTGAAGATAGAGGCACTGCGCAGCGTTGGTCCTTTTTCGCCCTTTTTGAGCAAACGTCTGCATGCTCCGGCCCGCGTGGAGGGGGCCGAACTCTGTCAACGCCTGCGCAGTGCCGGATACACCTTGTGGTATGAGCCGGGCGCGGCGGTGGTTCATCGCGTCCCGGCGGCTCGCCTGCAGCGTGCCTTTTTCCTGGGCCGCGCTTACTGGGAAGGTCGCTCCGAGGCGATGCTCGCGTATACGACTACCGATCGAAACAGGACGCACGGGCTTTTGCTGACGCTGCATATGCTCTGCGCGTTGCTTTGTGATCTGTTTGAACTTATGCGGATTGCCCTGCTCCATCGCCCTTTGCTCTACCTGGCGGCTCGCTCGACGAACGAGCGGTTGCAGGCAGCTCTGGCCCAGGCTCACATCTGGGGCTACCTGCGGCAGCAGGCGCAGTTCATCGAACATGCGCCCCCGCTACTGACGGCTCCCGCTGTTCTTTTCGTGCGCGCAGGTCCACAGGATGCACTCCCGTTACTCAAGGGACTCCTGCTACAGGAACAGCGCTGCGCGGTCAGCAATGCCACGCTCCCACTGCTCTGGCTCTGGCGACATCGCACCTATCAGGCACAGCCGGTCGGTATCATACACCTCTATCAGGCGGGCGCCTTCCATCTCAAGTACTGGCAACGCCAGCACTTCTGGCTCCGTGTCTTGCTTGCACAGCGCCTGGGCCTTCGCGTCGTCATCAGCGATACCGGCGGCTGGTGGCAAGGTGCAAACAAGCTACGTTTCCTACCCCGGCGAGCCCTCGAACGCAGACTGCTCTTCTGCAGCGATATTGTGCTCACCTATGCTCGCCAGATTGCTCCACTCTATCCTGATAAGCGACTACGCCGCCGTGTGCGCTTCCTTGCCCACCCCGGTTATCGCGGCTACTATCCCCCTCCAGTCGCTCGCGTACAGGCGAATAAGCAGCTCGGCCTTCCACAGAAAGCTGCATTCGCCTACGTATGCTTCGCACAGATGCATACTGAACGCGAGTTAATGCAACTAATCGCCGCCTTTGCAGACGCAGTACAGCAACAGGCACGCAAGAAGGAGACTTCTTCCCATAAGAAGTTGCAGTTACTACTTATTGGTTCGCCAGAAGATAAACCATTAGCACCGCAGATGATGAAGCAGGCCGCGCTCAATTCTGCCATTCATCTCTTTCCAGAACCCTGCGACAAAGATCTTCCTCTCTATATGGGGGCCGCGCACGTCCTGGTTCTACCACATTTTGCTCAACCCGCAGCGGGAGTACTGGCAACGGCCCTGTTCGCTCTCTCTTATGAACGTGTCGTGGTCGCGCCTGGCCTGCCGCGCTTCCATGGCGTCCTGCCGTCGCATAGTAGCGTCCTTTACGATGCCGCCAGCCGGTCTTCACTGGTGCAGGCTCTGGTGAAAGCGCAATCGCCTAAATATCACCTGCGCGAGAAGGACCGCGCCGCCCTTGATGCCGAGACGGGCTGGCAATCACATGCAAAATGTCTGCTTGAGATCTACCGCCGCCTGCTCGAACAACAGGCATAACCAGACCTTGACGAATGACCCTTCCATCAGTATACTTATTTTAAGACCGATCAGTCTTAAAAGCAGCATTGACTGGCAGCAAACCCATGCCGGAAGGTAAAAAAATTTGCAAATTTTTTTACCTTCGAAAAAGACCGCTCGGTCTCCATTTTTCACATACGACCAGAGAGTTAGACCTCCTTGCATTCAAATGAGTGCGAAGCACTAGCTGCGAATGCAGCGTTTTTGAATGAAGTCTGATATTAGATGCAAAGGATGCGACTATGATCTATAACGAGAAACTCCTGTCTGACGACAAAGCAACAGGCGCGGAGCTTATGCCTGCATATCCTGGTATAGAGGCGCGCGGCATTCTGCGCGGACGTACATCTCGTAGCACGTTCATTGCTACATCGGCTGGCCCTCTTCAGCTCCGTTCGTTTTGTCCTCCCGTGCTGGTCGAACGCTTACATGCTGATAACGGTCTGCGCGCGTTTGCCCGCCTGCCAGAGCGTGAACACGCCCTCCTGCTCCAACTGGCTCAACGCCCGGATAGTGCCGTGACGCTTGCTTATACTCCGACGCGAGAGATCGTGGGCCAGGCAACGCTCGCGCCCGCCGACGGCTCATGGGGCGGCAATGACTACATCTACGAGATCGCGATTGAGGTCAGTTCCACCTGGCGGCGGCTTGGCCTCGCGCGCCATCTGCTGAACGCGGCCCTGTCGTTGTACAATCTGGAAGATCTGGTCATCCTGGCGATCGGGCTCTCATGGCACTGGGACACGGAGGGGTTGGACCTGACGCGCTTCGACTATCGTCAGCTCATCGCCCGCCTGCTTGCAGCCCACGCGTTTGTTGAATACGCGACGACGGAGGCCAATATCACGATGGACCCGGCCAATATTCTGCTCGCACGCATCGGTCAACACGCGAACGTGGCAACGGTGAATCACTTCTTCGATTGCATGCTGCGCCTGGACGATCTTTCAGGACTTTGAGAGGCGGAGCATAAAAAATTGATGCGCGCCTATGCTTGACGTTGCGCCTATGCTTTGCTATACTGAAAACAAACTGAACGGTCTGCTCACAAAGGAGGAGATGATGAGCAAAGGAGAACAGACGCGCGAGATGATTCTCGAACGGACAGCGCAGCTCTTTAGCCGGCAGGGCTACTTCGGCTCGTCGCTCTCCGACATTATGCACGAGACGGGGTTGGAGAAGGGCGGCATCTATAATCACTTCGAAAGTAAAGAGCAATTGGCCCTTGAGGCATTCGACTACGCCGTTTCGCTGGTCAAGCAGCATACGCGCGCGACACTGGCAGGTAAGACGCACGCCGTCGATCGCCTGCTGGCCGTTATCGTCGTGTTTAAGGATATGGTGGAGGACCCTCCGCTGGCCGGCGGCTGCCCGATTCTCAATACGGCGATCGAGGCCGATGATGCGCAACCGGCGCTGCGCGAGCGCGCGCAACGCGCGATGGATAGCTGGCGTGAAACCATCCACCGCATCGTTGCCAAGGGGATCGCGCGCCAGGAGCTGCGGCCCGATGTTGATTCCGATGTGCTGGCGTCGCTACTCATCTCGTCCCTGGAAGGGGCCATTATGATGAGCAAACTCTACGGCGATAGCGCGCACATTCATCGCGTCGCCGACTATCTTACGCACTACATCAAGACATCCGTGAGCGCGCATCCCGAGGCAAAGTCATCGCTATAGCTGCATGAGCCTATCGACAATGCGTATTCGCGTGCCTGCCTACACATGCGGCAGTACGCTCTTCGCCATGGCTTCGAGGCCCTCTATATCGTCGAGATCGAGCCATTGCAGCATTGCACGATGGATGCCCACGGCGGAGAGTTGCTGCAACTGCTGCACTAGCTCGGGGGCCGTTCCTACGAGTATGCCTGCGGCACGCAGCGCTTCGGCAGTTTGCCCGGTTGGCCGTACCTTCTGCTCCACCTCCTGCTCGTTACGTCCGAAGATGACTGTGGTCATGAGCGAACGCCGCACATCGCCCGGTTGCCGTCCCTGTTGCGCCAGTAGTTCGTCCAGGCGTGCATTGAGCGCTGGCAACTTACTGGCAGGTGTGAATGCGGAGTTCCATTCGGCGGCGTAGCGCGCTACGAATGGTAGGATCGAGCGCCCACCACCTATGACAATTGGCGGACCCCCTGTCCGCTGAGGACGTGGCAGTAGTGTGGCATCCTGCAAGCGGTAAAACGTGCCGTCGAAGGTGGCAGGCTCGTCGCTCTTGAGCAGCCGCGTGACCACCTCCAGTCCTTCCCGAAAGCGCGTCAGCCGCTGCGGTATGTCCAACAGTTTAAATCCGTAGTGTGCGTGTTCGCGGGCCTGCCAGCCCGCGCCCAGACCAAGTTGCAAACGACCGTTCGAAAGGTCATCTACCGCTGCCGCCATCTTCGCGGTGATGACGGGATGGCGAAAGGAGACCGGCGAGACCAGCGGTCCAAATTCGATACGCTCTGTATTGCTCGCCAGCCAGGCCAGCGAGATCCATAATTCCAGTGCGTCCTGGTCGGGCGGTTGAGGATCGGTAAAGTGGTCGGAACGATAGAGGCCAACGAAGCCCAGATCCTCGGCGGCGCGGGCGAGGCGCCGCCAGCGCTTCCAGGTCAGTCCTTGCTGACCCTCAATCATCAGTGCTGACTCCATAAAAACTTTCTCCTTCTGACGTATTGAGCAACCGTAGTTATTATATGGTACTCTGAGAAAAACACGTTCGTCTACGGCGCAGGGGTGACTCTGGGTGTGCCGTAGCGCTATATAAGGGAGGTTGCATGGAGCAAATGACGCATCTTTACCTGATACGGCATGGTAAAGCAATGAGTGCTACCGGAGATACGCTTGCTAATAATCGGCTCTCTCCTCTGGGTATCATACAGGCTGAACGCCTACGTGACCGCCTCGCGGCGACGGGTGAGATGCAAGCGGACGTACTCATAGCGAGCACTATGGAGCGGGCGCGCCATACAGCGGAGATTATCGCGCCCGCTCTCGACCTGCCGATTATGCTCGATAGCGAGATTGAAGAGCGGCGCGACGGTGAGGCGGAGAATATGCCGGTCAGCGAATACCGGGCCAGCTACAGAGCAGTCCCCCTGGATCAATTGCCTTTCTTTCAGATTACTCCCGATGCAGAAAGTTGGGCACAGTTTTCGCTGCGCGCCTGTACTGCTCTGAGCCGCATCATCCATACGTACGAAGGCCAGACTGTCGTCCTGGTCTGTCATGGAGGCATCATTGATACGTCATTCGCTTTCTTCTTTGGACTCAGCACGATGCATATTCCACGCGCCCGGTTCAAGACACGCAACACCTCGATCACCCACTGGTACAAAGGTTCGCCCGGCCTCTTCCCAGACGCCTGGACGCTTGAGCGCTACAACGATGTGATGCACCTGCGCGATATCGATACGCCGGGGCGCATCCCCTGGCAGGATCTTACCCGGCACCCGGTCAAGGGCGACAATGAGCCGGGCGGCGCTACAAAAGCGACGCCCGGCGATGAACAATAATTCAGCCTTTTGCGATGTCCGATCTACCCGCAAGAATCAGCGACGACGGCTTTCTTCGTGGCATCCCAGACGATATAGCCCTTCTGGAAGTTCTGGCGGAAGTAGTTGCCATTGCCAGGTTTAGCATCCTTGTAGGCATTCAGCGCGGAGGTGGGATAGCCGTGACATCCGCCCGTGCCGCGATCGACATTCGCGTACCGCGTCCAGACGCCGCCGAAGATCCAGTAGACCGTTGACGTTCCGTTGGCGAGCAGTAACGCTCCTGGCTGAAATGATCCGCCGCCGAAGTCTTGTAGCAGGCCCGCGCCAGATTGATGCACCCCGGCTCCGCCGCTGTTGTCGCGCGGCAGACCCACGACGTCCTCACCGCCATAGCGCGCAAAGGCAGCTTTGAAGGCGCTGGCTACCTGCGCGCTGGCATTTGCACCGACCCAGTCACGATCATAGCTGCCAGAGGTCCAGTCAAGAATATAGCACGTTGCACAGGAAACAAAGCTATCGGAGGTATTGGCGAAATTGCTCTGCGGCGGCAAGAGACCGCTCCCCAGGCTGGGCAAGTAATTATCAGTCGTGCTCTGTGGATGCGCGGCATAGTACCAGACCAGTTCTTCGTAGATCGAACGATACGGCGCGCCGGGATACCAGTTTCCATAGACAGACGATGACACATCGTTTGGATTGTTGCCGTACGATCCGTTGTACGCCCAGACAGCAAAGAACCAGTCATTCGCCTTATATGGGTCATTGGGATCGCTTTTCGATGACACGCCCGCACTCGAGTTCCAGGCACTGATTAACGATTGCGCACCGGTTCCTATGTTGTAGCTCTGGCTGTTCTGGATGCGACTGGCATCGCTGCGGCAGTTCCCGGCGCTGTAGCATTGGGGCGGCATCGCCCAGGTCTGCTGAAACTCGCCCCAGCCGCCATCGAAGCTTTGAACGGTTGTGCCCGCCGCTTCGCCCGCTACACAGCAATCACCCGTGTTAAACTGGTGCCAGCCGCTCTCCGTATAGGCCACACCATGCAGAATGGCGGCAGAGACATGCGGCGCACCAACAAAACCATGCGGGCAAGTACCATAGCACATCTTTGACAGTACAGGCGAGTCACTTAGTATGCCAGCATGTACTTCTAACATCCATTCATCCTGCTGTTTGGGATCAGCATTTGTGGCCGTATTGGGACGAATCGTGCTGGGCATGACGGGAAATTTCAGGCTTAACTTCATGGGTGCGCGCGGCAACAATGAGGGAGAGACGTGCCGGGTCCAGAACGTCTGTATAATCTGCTCGCCTGGTCGCAGCATCAGCTGCTGCGTGGCGCCGGTATTCTTATTTGTCAGGACCAGCGCCTCCTGCGCCGGAATATTGTGGATACCCTGTGCACTCAGGTCCTGGCGCACGCTCATTATATGCGCCGAGACATCCACCTTGCCATCAGCCGAGCGATTAAGCTCTATCACCCTGGGCGCAGGCTTACTTGTATCAACGGCAGGTGTGACCTGCGCAACTATACTACCGGTAAAGTTGATACGGACCGTTGTATAGATCAGGGGGTGCCACTTCTGCACCCGTTCGCACTCTACGGACGCACCATCACTTCCTATACTCAGCACATTGCCCGGCAGAATATCGCGCGGCAACGTTGTGATTATATCCAACTTGCTGTTATACGACGTCTTGTCGCCCGTGGTCGGTATCCGTACAAGGGCCACAGGCAGTCCAGTGCGTGCCAGCGTCATAATCAGCGCGCCCGTGTGGTCCAGACCGAGCATGCGCAATGAGCTGCCGTCCTGCACACGCTGCTCCATAGTGTGAACGTGACCCTGCAGATCGACGCGGCTGATCTCATCGTATTCGCTCGCCGCGTTATCGCTCTTTATGCCCGCCACCTGTACACCAGGCTGCACCACCTTGTGGTAGTATAATGCCTGCCCGTCAGCCGACCAGACGGGCCTGTCAGCCGCAGCCGCGCCCTTTGCAAGTAGTAGAGATTGCGCACCGCTCTCCGTAGAGATGACGCTGATGGCAGCGTTATCCGGCGAATTATGTATCGGTGTCAACAGCGCCAGGCGCTGCCCATCACCCGACGGGAAAAACTGGGGCGTAGTCGCGTAGTTGCCGCGTTCCACAGCAGCGATCTGCACCGTCATACGTTGATCGGTTGCAGAAGTACGATAAACCTCCAAAGGACCATTGGGTTGCTGCTGGCTGCTGACAGCAACCGTATATACGAGATCATAGTTCTGGGGCTGCCAGTTCCCCTTAACGATCAGCGGTTGACCATTGGCAGTCAATACAGATGATTGAGCATGAACAGAGAGACTATTGGCCAGTCCAGAGAATAGTAGAAGCGCTAACCACATCAGTAAAAGTAAGGTATTTCTTTTCAACATCGTTTTTTAACCTCCTAAAGTCCATTATTGTCAGGAGGTCCAAATCAGTTTTCTATGATGAAGATATATGGTTGTTCACAAGGGAGGAATACATGAATTAGCTGCCTTTTTAAGATTAAAGCGCTATCAATGGCCCAAAAGATGGTAGTGCTGGCGTCTATCAGCTATAATGTTCAAAGCAGAAGATACAGTATGCAAACTATACATCTATGCATAGCTCTACTATACTAACAGTGAGTATATAAACAGCGAGGTTTAATTTGAAACGTTCACATCTGGCCAGAGAAATCATTGAAACAGTAGTACTAACGCTTCTCATCTTTTTAGTCATCCGCTTTGTGATTCAAAGTTACCATGTCGAAGGACCAAGTATGGAACCGGGCTTGCATACCAATGAGTATGTCCTCGTCAACAAGGTCTCCTACCTCTTTCACACGCCCGAACGAGGAGATGTGATCGTATTTCACTACCCACGAGACACCACGCAGGACTATATCAAGCGCGTGATCGGCCTGCCCGGCGATACGGTGAAGGTTGACGCCACACATGTATGGGTCGACGGCGTATTGCTGAACGAGCCTTATATCAGCGCCGCCTTTAATCCGGTCCAACCCCAGTCATGGAAGATACCATCTGGCCAATACTTCGTCCTGGGCGACAATCGACCGGTCAGCGACGACTCGCGCTACTGGGGAGACGTTCCGAAAGACTACATCGTTGGGAAGGCGGTCCTGGTCTACTGGCCCACAAGCAACTGGCAGATAATCAATAGCCATTCGTCTGTCTATGCGCAGATCAAAGCGAGCAATTAAGAGGGAGTGTAAGCGCTATGCAAGACCGAGAGAGACGTCGTCCTTTGCGCCGTCCAATACGTCGTCAGAAGGAACCAGGCGTGTCCAACGAAGATTATGATGAGGAATATGATTCAGATGATGAGGTAGCATTACCTCCTGCCTTGCCCGAGCACCGCCTGCGCTTCGCCCTGCTCGCCGGAGCGCTCACGGGCATCGTTATGATAGCTACCCATTTCCTGATTCCGTTTTTGAACGTCGCCGCCTTCCAGAAGGCCGCCGCCCTGGGCGAAAAAATGGGCTACGATACAGCGGTAGCCATAGCCGGCCTGGATTGCCTGGGCGTTTTGCTGGATATCGTTGTCTGCTGTGTGCTGGGCTACTTTATTGGACACTACGCCATACAGCGCCGCCTCGGCTTCTTTGCGGGCCTGCTCGCAGGGGCCGTGCTCTACCTCGGCATCAACATAATGAGCTATATACCCGGCTATCCCGGCAATTCTAGCACGCCTGCCTTCTCGTCGACCTTTATCCTGCCGCTAATCATCATCGCCCTGTTCTACGGCACCATCGGCGGCCTGATCAGCCTGCTGGTCACATGGATCACAACGCGGCGAAATCCGTACTATGACCGCGCGGTAGAGTAAACAAAAATCCTGCCATCCTCTCTGGACAGCAGGGACAGGCATTGCGTATCGTAACAAGTTTTAGAATATAACTAACTCTCCACGATCTCCACGAAGAGCAGTCCATCGCCCGGCTGGCGATCGCGCTGTGGATCGCGCTCGCGCAGCGACTTGAGCACGTTCAGGCTCGGGGCATCGGCGACTTGCCCGAAAACAGCATGCTTACCGTTGAGATGCGGCGTCGGCCCATAGGTGATAAAGAACTGCGACCCATTGGTATCGCGCCCGGCGTTGGCCATCGATAGGACACCAACCTTGTCGTGCTTAAGGGCCAGCGCACTCTGCTCGTCCTTAAACTGGTAGCCGGGTCCGCCACTTCCGGTGCCGGTCGGATCGCCGCCCTGCGCCATAAAGCCGCCGATCACACGGTGGAACGTCGTGTTATTGTAAAAACCGTCGCGCGCCAGGAACACAAAATTGTTCACCGTCACAGGTGCCTGGGCCGCAAACAGATCAACGTTAATATCACCTCTGGAAGTATGGAAGATCGCCCTATAGTTCTTCTTCGTGTCGATCTGCAACGCCGGCGCTTCTCTATATTGTTTTGCCACAAATTCCTCCTACCTGATAGCAGGGATACACACTCGGTGCCCCTGCGTTCATTGTTTTAAGATGCCGGAACCACGACGACATGATTCATAACATCTGGCTTAATGTTCTTTGTACTCGCGTCGTCGCCAGGACCCTGAATCTGCAACGCGACATTCAATCCCTTCACGACGAGCCCAAACAGATTATACGACTTCTGCAAGTTCTTCGTATTGTTGTCTAGATTGATGAAGAACTGGCTGCCATTGGTATTCGTCCCCGAATTCGCCATCGCCACCGTGCCAGCGTAGTACTCATATTTGACCGGCTCGTCGTTAAACTTGTAACCAGGACCACCCTGGCCGTTCCCCTGCGGATCACCCGTCTGGATGATCTTCAAAGAACCAGTCTGATTGACGCGGTGGAAAACGATGCCGTCATAGAATTTGTTCTGCGCCAGGTACACAAAATTATTGACGGTCTTCGGTGCCCAGTCCGGTCGCAACTCGACGACGATCAGGCCACGATTAGTATTGATGCCAGCGCAATAGACCTTCCTGGTGTTGATCGACATTGCAGGCGCGGAGCTATAGGTGTGCTTGATATCCTTGAACTGGGCCGCCGTGGGAGCGGACGCAGTGTCGGTGATCTTGCTGATAATGTTGTTCGAAAGACAGGGTGAAGCTGCAATCAGTGACTTCTGCGACGCTGGCATCGCAGCCGTCAAAGCGGTCGCCGTTGGCTCGGCGTTCTTAGCAATCGTCGTGGCGGTCGCCCCCACCGCCGCTGTAGCGGTCTGCTTCGCAGAGAGTGACAGCGCCGTCGGTGTCGCCTTAGGCGGCGCAAACGGCCCGATATGATTCGCGTAAAGCGCATACACACCAACAAGGACCAGGACTAAAACCAGGGTGGTCGCCCAGGGATAACGCGCAATACCACGGGCCGGGGGTTTAGAGCCAGGCGAACGCCGACGCTCAGGCTCTTTCACTTCAAGCTTTGGCAGCTCAGTGGCATGCGCTTTTGCAATTCTCGCAGCACGCTTGGAAGCAGTGCGCTTTGTCGTCTTTGGCATGAACTCTTAACAGTGCTCCTTCTAAAATTACACGACCCTTACAACCCGTGTATATCTTTGTGCTATAATAGCGCGCTCATTCAGTTGGGTCAAGCCCTCGCATTCCCTTATACATCTAGCCCATCATTCCCCCTCCCTTTACCACAATTCTACGTCTGACGAACAAATTTCGGTGGATAACTCTGTGGATAACTCTGTGGATAACGGTGGATAACTCTATACTTACGGTGGATAAACGGAGGATAAGTCGGAATTATGTCACGTACATGCACGAGTTACGCACGGGTGCAGGACAAAGTTATCCACTTATCCACAGAGCACAGCCATTGCCCCTATTTGATTTCGCACGCAAGATTCGTTACACTTTGGGAACACGAGATTTGGGAGAGCAAATTTTCAACCACGCGCAGTATGCACTTCGAACGTTTGTGCGAAGATGTGCTATAATCATTTTACCGCTGTGAACTGTAAAAGTAAGTGGACAGTATCAGCACGGCGGTATTCCGCGACTCGTGGTTGGGTCCTGGCGCTACTCGGCTTGTCGCAGGGCAAGCACTGCAATCAAACATTGATAGACCCTTTAGAAGCTGGAGCCGGAAACGACGTGGAAAAGCAATTACCACAAAACATCGAGGCAGAGTGTGGTGTTCTCGGGAGTATCATCATCGATCCCGAAGCCATCGTACAGGTAGCGGATTTCCTCCAGGGTGAGGACTTCTACCGCGATGGCAATCGCACCATTTACGAAACTGTCCTCCAGCTCTACGAGCAGCGTATCCCTGCCGACTTTATCACTATCTGCGACATCCTGGAGCGCCAGAGCAAGCTCAACGAGGTCGGCGGTCCCGGCTACATCACTGCGCTCATCAACCAGGTCCCCACCAGCGGCAACGTCGAGTACTACGGTCGCATTGTCGAGCGCAACGCGATCATGCGCCGCCTCGCCCATGCCGCCGGCGAGATAGCCGCTGTCGCCTATTCAGATCTCGATGCCGAGGAGGCGCTCGATAAGGCCGAACAGTCTATCTTTACGATCAGCCAGCGTCACACACACAACGACTTCTCGGCCCTCAAAGACCTGATGATTGACTATATGCAGAAGCTGAACCTGCTCCACGACCGCCGCGGCACGATCGTGGGCGTCCCGACGGGCTTCACCGATCTTGATCGCCTCACCGGCGGCCTGCAGCGCTCCGATCTGATCATCCTGGCTGCGAGACCTGCGGTGGGTAAAACGAGCCTGGCCCTTAGCCTTGCTCACAATTCAGCTCTGAAGCACCAGCAATCGGTCGCCGTCTTCAGCCTGGAGATGAGCAAGGAACAACTGGTGCAGCGCCTGCTCTCTATGGACGCTTCTATCGACCAGCAGCGCCTGCGCACCGGCTGGATCGAGGACGACGAGTGGGAGCGCATCGTTATCTCAATGGAGAACCTGAGCCAGGGCAATATCTGGATCGACGATACAGCGGGCATCTCTACGACCGAGATGCGCAGCAAGGCTAGGCGTCTGCAGGCCGAACATGGCGTCGATCTGATTATCGTTGATTACCTGCAACTTATGCAATCGACCATAGGCGGCAAACGCAACGAGAACCGCGTGCAGGAGGTCTCGGAGATCAGCCGCAACTTGAAGGGCCTGGCACGCGAACTGGATGTTCCTGTGCTTGCTCTGGCGCAGCTCTCGCGTACGGTGGAGAGTAGGCAGTCGAAGGTGCCACAATTATCGGACTTGAGAGAAAGTGGCTGCTTAACGGGTGAGTCGTTAGTGTACTTGCCTGACGAGGGTATATATAGACGAATTGACTCACTCATTGGACAGCATAGTTTCAATGTCCTGGCACTAAATGAGAAAACATGGAAACTTGAACAGAGGATAGCGACAAATGCTTTCTCAACTGGACAGAAGCCCGTCTACAAAATGACCACTCGTAAAGGGAACCGTATTCGCGCAACTGCCAATCATAAATTCCTGTCATTCAAGGGATGGTTGCGTTTAGATGAGATAGATCCTGGAATGCATATCGCTCTACCTCGTACGTTGCCTGGACCCCAATCTGCAACAACGAGTATATATAAGCAAGGCATGAGTCGTGAGCGTGCTCTAAGAGTGGCAGCAGTAGTTCAATCTGTTGAATTATCTGCTCTGGCACAAAGCGATGTGTACTGGGATGAAGTAGTAAGCATCCAACCCAATGGTGAAGAGGAGGTCTACGATCTGACAGTAGACAAGTATCATAACTTTGTCGTCAATAATATCATCGTACACAATAGCATTGAGCAAGATGCCGACATAGTTATGTTTATTTACAGAGACGACGTATACAATCCCGATTCTGAACGCAAAAATATCGCCGACATCATCGTAGCCAAGCATCGTAATGGGCCGGTTGGTGAAGTCAGCCTCTATTTCCAGGCCAGCCAGACGCGCTTCCGCGATCTGGAAGTCTCGCCGCCGATAGAGGAATAATGGGGGAGAACGATGACAGGTTTTGCTGGATTCCCGGCGGGCAGAAATCCATATGTGCCGGTACCCGAGATCTTCTTTACGCAGTTGCTGCCGGAGATCGAAGACCAGGCCGAACTGAAGGTGACGCTGCATCTGTTCTGGCTGCTGGCACGCAAACAGGATACGCCGCGTTGCACAAATGAACGCGAACTGCGCTCGGACCGCACCCTGATGCGTAGCCTGCGTTACGCAGGCGATGGGCGGACACTGGAAGAGCGCCTGCACCAGGGTCTGGAGCAGGCTGAGGCGCGCGGCACGCTCTTACGCGCTAATCTGACGGTCGTAAGTGGCAGCCGCAATGAAATCGATATTATCGGGTGGTACTTTTTTAATACAACACGTAATCAAAAAATTGTGGCAGAATTACAAGGAGGTGAGGTCCTTCCCGCGCGACTCCTGACCGTTCGCGGCCAGCAAGTCGAGCCGGAAGACGAGATACACAGCGGCAATGAGGAGCCGCTACCCTATACACGCGGAAAAGCGCATACCTCTTCCGCATATACCAGCCCCGTACAAGTAGAGCGTCCTAATATTTTTACTTTATTTGAACAAAATATTGGCCTTCTTGGGACAGCAGTCGTGGAGGAAATAAAAGACGCGCTCGACACCTATCCCGAGGAATGGATCGAGGCAGCTATTCGCGAGGCCGCAATTCATAATAAACGCAGTTGGAGTTATATACGCGCCATTTTAAGGCGCTGGGAAACGGAAGGCAGGCAACAATGGAACGCCTGAGCGATAATCTTCAAGAAATTGTGGGGAAAGCAGCGGCACAGCGCCGCCAGCAGGGCGAGCAGCGCCCCACTCATGGTGCCCTGAGACAGCGATCACAGGCACCTCAACAGGCGACCCCGCGCTCTCCCTTGCCCGAACAAAGGACGAGGTACTCTTATGCTTCCCAACAACGCAATTCTCAGCATACACCATCGACGCCAGCGCCCAAAGGGCCACAAAATTATATGCAGCAGGAAGAGCGCGCCGTTCAACAAGAAAGCCATTCCTACAGGGCGTCTGCTTCCATGCCCGCCAACCAGATGCCAGTACAGTATTCGCGCCCGGCCTATACGCGCCTGCCGATGGCGGTGAACGAATCATACCCGCAGCGGCCAATGCCCACACAATATTATAATGAGGGACCTCGCCCGCGCGCGACCAGTACCTATTATACAGATGATTATGGGCATGTGCTACATGCTGACGCGCTCCCCCAATGGGAAGACGAGACGGGCGAGGTGGACGAAATGGAGGGGATGCAGGAGGGCGACTGGGAAGCAATCGTTACGCCGCGTCCACCCTATCAGGACGCCCGGACTCCGCCACGAGCGCCACGAGCGCCGCGAGCACCCCTGCCCTATCAGAGCGCAGAGGCCATTATCAGCCATCGCAGAGCAAGTTATGTCCAGCCCGAAGTCACACGTATCGAAGAGGTCAATCCAGGCCATCCCTTGCAGCGCCGCACACGCGACCTGCGCACAGCCACGCCGCCGCAGCCGACGCCGCCCGCTCTTCCTGCTACTGCGCGGGCGCCGCTACCGTCACCTCGCCAGCAGAACGCTCAAGCCTATCGAACGCGCGATACCCAGCCGCTCGTGCCCAACGCGATGAACGGTATGGGCCGTGAGATGCCGGCGCGACAACCCTACCAGGAGCCGCAGAGACCCGCACGTCCGGTTCCGGCTGTACGGGAAAGCTCATCGGTGGCATACGTGCCGACGACGCCCGCTCCGATCAATCCAAAGGGCACCTGTCCTAAATGCAGTGGGGCTGGCTACCTGCGCGCCGATGTCCCCTACGGACATCCCAACTTCGGCAAGCCCATTCCTTGCGTGTGTAAAGAGGCCGAGCGCAAAGAGAAGCGCCGCCAGCAGTTGCGCGATATGTCCAACCTGGATGCCTTCCGCGATCGCACCTTCAGAACCTTCAATTCGCGCGTTCCAGGCGTGCAAGAAGCCTACGAAATGTCCTACGACTATGCCCAGGACCCCGAAGGCTGGCTACTGCTGGTCGGCCCCAACGGTTGCGGCAAGACGCATCTGGGTGCCGCTATTGCCAACCAGTGTCTCGAGTCTGGCGCCGTTGTGCTCTTTGCCGTCGTGCCGGACCTGCTCGATCACTTGCGCGCCGCCTTCGCGCCGAATTCTACCGAGGTCTTCGATCAGCTCTTCTCCAAGATGCGTGAGGCCGAAGTCTTGATCCTTGATGATCTGGGTGCGCAGCAGAGCTCTCCCTGGGCCAATGAGAAGCTCTTCCAGCTCCTCAACTATCGCTACAACATGGGCATGCCCACGGTCATCACGGCCAACCCGAAGGGACTCCAGGGCGTTGACGAGCGCATCCGCTCCCGCCTGACTGACGTCAGCCTGGTCGCCAGGGTCGAGTTCGAGCGCGCGCGCGACTACCGCCCGCACCATCCCAGACATGAATAGTAGGGCTTGCTTTGCGCGAGCCCTTTTCTCTTGCGTTTACTTCTTACAAGTGCTATCATATCGGTAATGTTCCCCGCAACTTGTGGGTTTCCTCAGCACATTGAGTTTTTTACTGACGGCTTTTCTCTCCCCGTTTGAATAAGAGAGAACCGTGTAAAATAAGAAGGAGCAAACATGGGAAGCGTGTTTAATCCACGTGATCCAAAGTGGATCAAAGAGTCCCGAGAAGTTCTGGAACCAAGAGGGATTATCCCGGCAGTTATCGAGTCAACGCCGCGCGGCGAACGCTCCTGGGACCTCTATTCGCGCCTGTTAAAAGAGCGCATCATCTTCATTGGCACCCCGATCGATGACCAGGTGGCCAACAGTATCGTAGCACAGTTGTTGTACCTTCAAAGTGAAGATGCAACCAAAGATATCAATATGTACATTAACTCCCCAGGTGGGAGCATTTATGCCGGCCTCGCCATCTACGACACGATGCAGTGGCTCCGCCCTGACATCTCAACGGTCTGCATGGGCATGGCAATGAGCATGGGCGCGGTACTACTGGCAGCGG
Organism: Ktedonobacteraceae bacterium; assembly: GCA_034438015.1. Classification (GTDB taxonomy): domain Bacteria; phylum Chloroflexota; class Ktedonobacteria; order Ktedonobacterales; family Ktedonobacteraceae; genus JACDAE01. Next base: position 41,321 of record DAOTTD010000251.1, read on the forward strand.
GCCAGCACGGCAAACGCTACTGCCTGCCGAACTCCACCATGCTGATCCACCAGCCTCTCGGTGGCGCGGAAGGCCAGGCGGCTGATATCGAGATCACCGCGCGCGAAATCCTGCGCCTGCGCCGCAGCCTGTATGAGGTCCTCTCACATCATACCGGCCAGACGATGGAGCGCATCATGCAGGACTCCGACCGCAACTACTACCTGACGGCACAGCAGGCGGTCGAGTATGGCCTGATCGATGATATCCTTAGCCCCAGCGAGGAATCATCCGCACGCTAGCTTAAGATAGTGGAGAGGCCCGATTGCACTCCTCCCGTAGAGGTCTATCACGGGATGCCGGACACTGCAATCGGGCCTTTTTATATTTGAGGACAAGGGAGGAAGCGCGTGCCGAAGAAAACCCGCAGCACATTGAGGGGCAAGAACATCCGCTGCATCCTGTTCGACGGCGGCGATACGCTCTGGACGCGCAATGATAAAGAGACCTGGAATGCTCTGGAACACGACGCTAATCTGCAGGCAGTCGCTCTCCTACGCAAACACGCGCCCCACGTGGACCTCTCTGCCGCCGATGATGAGCGCCTCGGCGAAGAGGTGCGTAAAGCAATAGATAAACTTATGAGCAAGATCAGGCGCCAGCATCCTGGTTACGAGCCTGATTTCACCATGTCAACCCAGGAGGCGCTTATTCACCTGGGCTTCCCTAAGTTCACCAGGGCCGTCGCCGATACTATCTACGATGCGTTGCGCGTGCGTGTCCCACCATCGCGCACCCTCTTCCCCGATGCTCTCCCGACGCTGGCTACGCTGTACGAGCGAGGGTTTATTCTGGGCCTCGTGACCAATCGCCAATGGGGAGGCACCCCTTTCGTGGAAGATCTGCGCACGCTCGGACTGCTCGACTACTTCGATCCGACGCGCATAGCGGTCTCAGCGGACCTCGGCATACGCAAGCCAAATCCTATGATCTTTATGAACGCGCTCAATGCTTTGCGCGTCGCTCCCGAAGAGGCTATCATGGTCGGCGATTCGCTGCGCGCGGATATCGCGGGCGCCAATCAGCTCGGCATCTTCGCCGTCTGGAAACCCAAACAGCGCATCATCGCTGAAGTCAGGGCAGAGCTCCAGCCCGATAAGCCATATCTGAATGATAAGCATCTTCTTGGCTACGCACGCAAACAGGAAGAGAAAAGAGACAGGCTCCTTCCTGACATCATTCTACCCGATCTGACGATTGAATGCCTGAGCGACTTGCTCGATGTATTCTTGAAAGCAGGCCCACAGTGAAACCAACTGTGCGTAAATTGCTCTTCGAAACGCTCTATAAGAACCGCTACCTCTATCGCTTCGCCAGCACGGTCCCCTTCGCCGGTCAGTGGCGTGGCTGGCAGCGCCAGGTCCTGCCACGTATTCATGGCACTGACGTCCTTGAACTGGGCTGCGGATTGGGCGATCTCCTGGCAGATATGTTGGAGGCAGGCTACACTTGCCGGGCCGTGGAACATTCGCCTCAGATGGTCGCAGCCGCCCGTGCGACGCTGAAACGGCGTCACGCGGGCCAGGATACCTGGGTTATTCAGGGCTCCTCTCAACATTTGCCCTTCAGCGCCAGCTCATTCGACACCGTGGTCAGCACCTTTCCATCAGAGTATATCTATGACCCCGATACGATCGCGGAGGTGGAGCGCGTCCTCCGTCACGGCGGTCGCTTGATTGTGATCGAGGGCGCCAATCTGCTGCCCGTTGGCTTCGTGCAGCCACTCCTCGTTCTGCTGCAGGCGCTGGTGTATGGTCCCGCTGCCCTCTTCGGCCCACGCGAGCGGCACAACCTCGACGAGGAGATCGCCCGGAGCAAGCGAACCGGCGATGGAGACGGCGTGATCACTGATGTTCTGCCCAACACCTGGTTCGGACGCCATATCCCTCTCGAACAGCATGGCCTGCAGCGCCGCTCCGAGCGCGTGCGCAGTCGGCGCTGGGAGGTGTACATTACTATAGGAGAAAAGCCTTAAACGACGTACTGCTCCGTGCCAGCAGTTATTGTTACCTTGCAGTCAAGCTATCACAAATGGAAGTAAATTTATAAGACAAGTAGACAACATCTATCTGCTGCTAGATGTCACGAGGAAACTATCAGGGGCGTATAGTATCGTAAATCATCCGATCTACATATGTATATGTATCACTCCATGTATAACAGGCGTAGAGTGTATCTCGAAGCGCCGTCACCTCCGCGTCGTTGCGCGCGTGAATATCGATAAGAGGATCTCCGGCATGCAGATAAGCACCGACCCTGGCCTGTAGGACAAGTCCCGTGCGAGGGTCGATCTGCTCGCCCTTCTTGAAGCGTCCCGCCCCCAGGCTCATACTGGCGAGGCCGATACGTTCCGCGTCGATGCCTGCGATATAGCCGCTACGAGGCGCCGTGAGCATTGTGCGTATGGGGGCCGAGGGCAACAACTGTGGCCGCTCGATATAGCGCGCATCGCCTCCCTGTGCAGCGATCACCTCCGCCAGCTTCTCCACTCCATGCCCTGCACGTACGGCACGTGCAACAACCTGTTCGGCCTCACCGACGCTCGCCGACTTCCCGGTCATCACGAGCAGTTCGGCGGCCTCGTGGTAGCATAACTCTGCGACATCCGGCGGCCCCTCACCGTGTAAAATGGCGATCGCCTCCACCATTTCTAGCGCGTTGCCAACTGCACATCCCAGGGGCTGCTGCATCGAAGTGATCGCTGCAACCGTGTGCATGTCTGCCGCGCGCCCGATTTCGACCATCGCCCTTGCCAGCTCGTACGCCTGCTCTGGCGTCTTCATAAACGCCCCGGAGCCGAACTTGACATCAAGCAGCAGGTGCGAACCGCCCACCGCCAGTTTCTTGCTCATAATGCTAGCCGCGATCAGAGGAATGCTCTCGACGGTCCCGGTCACATCGCGCAGCGCGTAGAACTTGCCATCCGCCGGTGCCAGTTCGCTCGATTGACCGGCCAGAACAATATTGCACTTTGTCAATATTCGTAGAAACTCGGAGCGCGAGAGTTCTGAGCGAAAGCCGGGAATAGATTCCAGCTTATCAACCGTGCCGCCTGTGTGGCCCAGTCCACGTCCGGTCATCTTGCCGACGGCGACTCCGCACGCGGCGACCAACGGAGCAACCGCCAGCGTCACCTTGTCGCCGACACCCCCCGTGCTGTGTTTATCCACCACGGGAGAGATCGTCTCGCGCACGTGCAGTTCTTCACCCGAACGCGCCATTGCCAGCGTCAGGTCGCCTATCTCACGCGCATTCATGCCACGCCAGTAGACGGCCATTAGCCAGGACGATACCTGATAGTCAGGAATGAATCCACGTGTATACTCTTCTACCAACCAGTCAATCTCTGCCGTACTGAGCACCTCCCCATCCCGCTTCTTACGAATCAGTTCTACTGCCTGCATATGTATGTTCCGTTTACTCCGATAAGACAACACGTATGGCGTCGGCTTCAAAGCCATTGCCCGTCTCGATCTGATAGCGGTTCATGATCTGGCTACCGAGGCGCACATTGCGATCGAACTGGAGCTGTCCATTTGTAAAGCCATAGACGGCGCGCTCCTGACCATAGCTCCCTTGAACAATGATCGTATTGAACTTATCCGCGCGCTGCTCTTTCAGCGCCTTCAGCAGCGTAGCCATCTGTTGCCATGGCGCACAGCGCGGATAGAGGATACGTACGATCCTTTTGCGCCCCACGCTCTCCGTATCTTCGACGACACTGTATGCAAGGGCACCCTGCTCAAGAGCGTTGAGGTGATCTATGGTGCGCGGCGGAAATGGTGCGGGTGGTTCCGGTGCCGCCGGCGTCGCAGTGTTTTGCCTCACAGGGACAGGGGGCGTAGTCGTACGCTGTCCCGCTGGGACAGGGAGCACGCGCTGTTGTGCTGGTGGCGTTGTTGGTCGTGGATACCCCGGCGCGGGCGGTGCCTGGCGCGGATTTGGATAGGGCTGCTGATACGGTTGTTGCGGCTGCGGGGGTGGATAAGGCGCACGCTGGCGAGACGCGGAAGTCTGCGCGGGAGGCGTCTTCGCTGAGATGTCCCTGCCACAGCGGATGCAGACCTGCGCCTGCTCCGCGTTTAACCCTCCACAATAAGGGCAACGCATACCTGGTCCTCCATCTGGTATAGCTAAGATGACACCTTTACTTAGCTATACGTTGCAATTATCCTGGCGTTGCATTCCAGCCTGGCAATCTGGAATCTGTGTCGTTTGCGCGCTACCCCTGCCTGACAATCGCCTCTACCAGTTGCGCATTGGAGTGGGTCTTTTCGAACAGGCGCACAACCTGTTCCGTGCTTTCACGCCTGGGTAGATCGGCCATACGGCGTCGTACAATAGACATTGCGCGTAGTTCAGTGGCAGAGAGTAACCGTTCCTCCTGGCGCGTGCTGGAGACGGCGACGTCGATCGCGGGAAAGATGCGCCGATCGGCCAGCTCGCGGGAAAGACGGATCTCCAGGTTGCCGGTTCCCTTAAACTCCTCATAGACCACGTCGTCCAGGCGGCTCCCCGTCTCGACGAGGCAGCTCGCGACAATCGTCAGGCTCCCGCCCTCTTCAAGCGTGCGCGCGGCGCCAAAGACGCGCCGCCCAACCTCCAACGCGTGCGCATCGATACCGCCAGAGAGCGTGCGACTGCCGTAGCCTCCGCGCTGATTACGCCCGCCGCTCCACATGTCGGTGTTAAGGTTGTGGGCACGCGCCAGCCGTGTCAGCGAGTCCAGCAGAATGATCACATCCTGTCCCCGCTCGACCTCGCGCCTGGCATCCTGTAGTGCGCGCTCGACGACCTGTCCGTGCTTCGACAACGCCTGATCGAAACTCGAAGCATAGAGCTTTACCTGGGGACCCTGCACCTCCATACGCCACTCAGTCACCTCTTCAGGACGTTCGTCCACCAGGCAAAGGAATAGATGCGCCTGCTCATGATTCTTGAGCACAGCAGAAGCGATCTGGCGCAAAATCGTCGTCTTGCCGGCTTTAGGCGGCGCAACGATCAGCGCCCGTTGTCCAAACCCCAACGGAATCAACAGGTCTATCAGGCGCGGAGCAATCGGCGTCGCTCCTGTCTCTAACGTAATACGACGGTCTGGATGAATCGGGGTCAATTTTTCAAAGGGAGTATGTGTTGATGCCACTCGGCCCAGCCTCCTGATCAACTAATAGCAGGTGCACGTCCCCATTACTGTATCACATATGGTCAACCTCCCGAAACAGAACCGGGCACGCGTGAACTCCGTTGAGATGCGCGTTAAACTCTCGTTTGAAGATCATCTCAGCAAAATCACTGACCTCATCCAGCAACATCTCCAGTGGTCCGTCGTTGCGTGTGACAACGACCTCTTTGCGAATACCAAACTCCTGTTTGAACCGGTGTGCCATGTACTCCCAGTCATTCCCTCCATAGTACGTGCGCATTATATGCTCGGAAACAAAGTGGTTATCCGGCAGGGGCGGATCGGTCACGCGCTCCCGTACCCGCCGAATACATTCCTCCAGGTCGGAGTCGATAAAGAAGAAATATGACTCCCGCAGAAAGGTCGGACTGAAGAGACTCGATGCCGCATGGTAATCGTCGCGCGCAAACTCAATTACCGCGATATCCGTCCGCCCAAACGCTAGAGATGCCTGCACGCTCCTCTCTAACTGCCTCAATGCACTGTCCAGCACGGAGTAGTCGAGGACATCAAATCCCCCGCAATCCGTGGGACGAAATTTTTCAGACCCTTCTATAAACATTTTGTAGAGAATGTCGTAATCTTGTAGAAAGAGGGGGGAAAAGTTTCTTCGCTGCGCTAATTCGGTAAGATAATGGGCAGCGGTCGATTTACCACTACCCGGACGCCCTAAGACAAACACTGTTGCACCCATTCCAGGTGTACCTCCTGTTATTCTCTCACAACCCACGTTATACCCCTGTCGTTGCTGTGCGCTTCTCATTCATATCTCAGTAGATATCCAGATCATTACACACAGTAGACATGCATGTACCATTATTACACACTATTCGCTCAATTACAAGCATATTGTGTAACAATGACAAAAGATGCGCAATTGCAAATGCTTTCTTACTTTTTATACATCAGTTGGGGGAGAACCTGTCTCTTCTGGGGAGCAACTTGCCTCTTCTGGCGATACGCTTCTTCCTTGAGTATTTCATTAACATATTGTTCGAGGTGCGATAAAAAATTCCCAAAAGCACCAGTATTATTAATCACTTTGACCTTCTGGCAGAGACCGACCTCTCTTTGCAGGCAATGAGCCATATATTCTCTGTTTTCCCTGTTATAATATTGTCTGAAAATATCGTCTGAAAAAGAGGGGTGGTCATCGATCGAGTTCGGGCGCTCAACACGCTCATGCACACGCCGCAGACAGGTCTCGATATCTGCGTCAAGAAAGAGAAAGTAAGCGCTTTTGAGGAAAGCAGGGGTAAATTGTTTCAGCGCTTTGCGATAGTCATTGCGTGCAAACTCAATTGTTACCGCATTTACTTCTAATAAATTATTTCGCGCTCTTTTCTCTACTTCTTCCAGAACATTATCCATCACCGCCAGGTCGATTGCGTCAAAACCATTATGCTCCGTTGGTCGAAAGCGGAGATGTTGCGTGTCCGCTAAAAACATCTCGTATAAGATTTCATAATCGTTGACGTGTCTGACAGACCAACCATATTGCCCTAATAGATAATTCACCTTGCGAGCGGCTGTCGACTTGCCGCTTCCAGGCCGTCCCAATACAAATATTTTCATACGCTGAACACTCCTACAAGCTAACACCCGATTCATTCTAGCTTACTTGTTTTCTCGTGATCAGATACACGATAAATAAATCTCTCTAGCCAGATCGTTAAACTAATAATAGAGGGGGCGCGACGGATCGCACCCCCACTAATGTCATAACAGAGGCTCAGGCAAGAGAAAATCAAGCTTCTGCTGAGAATGTGGCTAGCATTTTTCTATAGAGTAAGTATACAAGAAAACCTAATAGAAATGTCTATATTAGACATAAAGGCTATTGACAACCGTCAATTTTCATTTTTCAGGAGCGAGGCGTACAAACCCTCGAGTCTTCGGGTCCCAACTCATCACTACGTTGCCGCCTTCGCGCTTGCCCAGGTTAAGCTCCTCTTCCAGGAAACCGATTATCTGCATGCGGAACTCGACCACCGCAGTCTCGGGAGCGAAGCGCAGGAGCACTTCTTTTAGCTTCCAGTAGAAGTAGCATGCCACCCCCAGCCGCGCACTGATATTTGTGAAGCTCAACATATTCTCTGGTAGAGCTGGCTGCCCGGCGGGATCGCGCATTGGATCTATCTGATAGGAGCCTGCAAGCGCCTGTCTGAGCTGTTCCCCCTTTGAGCGCGCCTGTTCGAGACCCAGCCCTTTCAGGATAATGTAATACCTGTCCGCGTTGATATGATAAAGCTCGTAGGCTGCATTATCCTTAAGCGCTCGCAACTGTCCATGAATACGTAATCCGACCAATCTTGCCAGCTCCCCCGCCATACGATCGCCATATTTATTGGCGATGCTACTCTGATTATCGATGTCAACTGCGATAAAAGAAACTACTTCTTTCAGCTCGTCTTCTCTCGACTGTCCCTCCAGAAGCAGGGCTTCAATATCTCGTATAAATTCATTCTCTGATAGGAATTCTTTAAAAAGCATGTCCACATGTTCGGGATATGCTATCAAATCCCTCAATCTTCCAACTGCTTCCAGGCGTAGCTGATACGTTTCGAGCAGTTCTCCCACCATCTTTCCGACCATACGCATTACCCGCTGCTCATTTTTCGCGAAGGCGTCAGGGTACTCCGAGACGGCATAGATGACGCCGATTGAGACGTTATCTACGTTCTCCACAGGAATTGCTATCGCTGATCTAACAGGTTCTTCCGCCTTACGAGCAGCGATCGTCGCGTCTACATGCGAGACATCGGGCAGGTAGATGATGTGTCCACTCTGGAAGGCACTCAAACACAGTCCGATGACTGGTGACTGCGGAGCGACCATTGTACTACCGATCTGGTGAGGTGAGTGTTTGCTCTGCGCCCTTACCACCAGACTGCGCTGCTGCAGTGGTAGAATTGATGTAGGATGGTTGGGCAAGAGGATACAGCAGAAACGCCAGCGCTCATGCCCTTCCGTCGTCAACCCTCCCAGGCGTACGACTATCTCGGCCAGGCCATTCAGTATGCCATCTTCGTGCATCGCGCTGCTTCCTAGATCTGTTGCCGGTTCCAACAGATCATGCATGCCATGTCCAAAGCACTGCTTGACGCTCGCGCTCTCCTCATAGAGCGGTTGTAAAAGCGTGCGAATCGTCTCGACAACATCGCTTCCCAGCGTCAGTTGCCGGGTCTCTCTCGGTACCACAATCAATGTCGGGTCCTGCGGAAGCGCGTCCTGCACTACACCAGACTTCATCGTCTGTAATGCGTGTACACGGTAATCAGTACTATACTCAAATGAAGGGGTAGTGGTCAAAAATGTGTAGGAGGAGTGCGCCTGGTCAAGCCAGCCAACCAGTGTCTCGCCAAGCATTGAGATATCCTCTGCGCGCTTTAAAGCAGGCTTCGTCATCCCTATGTCAAGCGGCAATAACAGGCCGGCGGCGGTGTTGGGTCTGTCTTCGCTAACTAGTAACAATGATAGACGCAAGGCGCGCGAGGCAAAGTAGCGCCACGCGGCTTCCTGTCGTGCCCTCTCTATGCGCAGGTTGATCGGAAAGCCATCCATGCTATCATACTGGATGATTGTCGAGCGCTCACGCTCAGAGTTTCGTAACACCTGTTCAGGAAAACTGAGAGATTGCCATAGCTGGTCGATATCGGGCGGAATATCGCTGGGCGCGTAACCTGCATCGATCAGTTCACGAATAATCGCCAGTTTATCCAGTTCACGCAGCGTGTACAAACGTCTCCCCATAGACCCAACCGGGCGCAATGGGTTGAGGAAACCATATTTCTCCCAATCACGCAACTTATTCTCTGTGAACTCGAACAACTCAGCTGCTCGACTGATCGTCACGGTTGCCTCGGCGCGCCCTCTCTGAATATTCTGCAAGATGCGTCCCTGGGCGTCCTCTTTCTGAAGATGTTCTCTAATGCTTTGCAAACTTCGCTCGTACATCTCCGCCTCCATCAGAAACCTCTGAGATTGTAGACATTTCTGTCATGATTGTTAATAAAGATCTGTCTTTACCATACACAATTTCATGAAACGCAGCTTTTTGACAAATTTTCCCCTCAGTTGTGTTGACAAAGTTCTGTTCGTTAGGTACTATTGTTCATAGTATACAAGATTTATTTCTTGTTTTGTGAAGTTTCTTAAGGCATTTTCTTTCATTCTCAGAAAAGTTCAGGCATGTGGTAGCAGAGACATGTGAGCGGCTACCATAGGTGACAGCATTTTACACAGTACGCACTAACTCAAAAGGTTGCCCGGAGGCCTTTCGCATGTTAATGACCGCTCATATCCGCGCTGAGGACAGATACGACGACGAACAGATCTGGAACGATCTCTACGCCTGGCTCTTAGCTGTAGTTGAAAAGTGGGTTGCCTATGCAAATGTGACGTGCTGGTGTGGACAGCAGAAAGAGGTCTCGGAAGATATCGTTCAGGAAGCTATCCTACGCACACTCAAGTACAGACAGCGTGCCAGGCGTGGCGAAGTTCAACCGATTGTCTCGCTCAAATCGTTAAGCAAGGTCATCGCACAGAACTACTTTCGGGACCGCCGCCGCAAAGATCAGTATCTCGTGCGCCCCTCTCAAAGCACTGATAGCGCAGAAACATATGTCACGACGCACGACCTGATCGATCCTTCAGAGATCGCTCTTGATCACCTGATGGTCAAGTCCGCCATCGTCGCGGCTGCCCACATCGTAGCAAGCTTCCCCGACCAGCAGCGCACAGCCCTGCTGACGGACCTGGCCAACACCTCCGACTTCAACGATCCGCCCACATTCCTGGAGCAGGCCCTCTCCTGCGAGGGTATCCAGTTGCGCGACTACAGCGGTCCCCTGCCCTCCGAACCCGCAACGCGAAGTCTCCACGCGGCCAATCTGTGCGTTGCTTATAAGAGATTGAGGAGGA
>DAOTTD010000252.1:0-23876 GCA_034438015.1 Ktedonobacteraceae bacterium
GGGTGCCTCCCAGAGAGCGAGGAAGAGAGAGGTCGAAGAATTATGAGCCCGACTGCAGCTCTCCCAGGGTGACGTTGACCGTTAGTTGCTGGTTGCCCCGATAGACCTTAACAGCAACCGTCTGACCAGGGCTGTAGTTGATCAGGGCACCGACCAGACTAGAGTTGTCGGAGACCTGCGTGTTACCAACCTGTACAATCACATCGCCAACCTGCAAGCCGGCCTTCTCGGCGGCCCCACCGCTGACCAGGCTGGCGATCAGGACGCCGTGATCGACCGAGAGGTTATCCTGCGCCTGGAGGTTCTGATCGACACTGGCACCACTAATACCGAGGGCCGCGCGGCCCGTATGCGTCACCTTGCCGCTCTGAATGATCTGCGGCACGACCAGGTTCACACGGTTCGACGGAATGGCGAACCCGACGCCCGAGGCGGGTGTGTTGAACTCTGGATCAACCGCCGTCAAGGTCGGAATGCCGATCAGGTTGCCTTGCATATCGACGAGCGCACCACCGCTATTGCCCGGATTGATCGGCGCATCGGTCTGAATAGCGTTCGGCAGGTTCGCCCCGCCCTGGCCCTCGGAGACCGTGCGATTCAGCGCACTGATGATGCCATTGGTCACGGTCTGTGTAATGCCCAGGGGATTACCGATAGCCAGCACATCCTGTCCGACCTTCAGTTGTGACGAGTCGCCGAGCTGCGCAACCGGCATGTTGGCCGGTGGATTGATCTTAATCACCGCCAGGTCATCGGCGGGATCGGTGCCGGTCAGTTGGCCCGTCAGTTTGGAGCCATCGGACAACACGACCTGGATGCTCTGCGCGCCCGCAACCACGTGATTATTCGTCACGATATAGCCGCGCTTATCGATAATGACGCCAGAACCTATAGCGCCCCCCTGCGTTGTAGATATATTGATCTCCACAACAGTGGGACGCACTTTGGCAATAACTGCCTCACGCACCGCCTGCAAATTATTTCCCGTCAGGGTGGGTATCGCCTGTTGATTCGTATTTGAGCCTGTCTGGAGTTGGCTACCGGCGGGCGGACTCACAACCGCCGTCGAACCACTATGCCCAAATTCCCAGCCCGCGAACAAACCGGTCCCAAAGACCAGCGCAATCAGCACAGTAAGTGCTATAATAGCTCCTGTACGCAATCCCCTGGAAGGAGGCCGGTTGTTGTGCGAAGGTGGGGGCGCCGATTGGTATAGTGGTCGCATACCAGCAGGAGGGGTCTGCTGACTTCCCGGCGAATATGGTACACTATCGACAGATGGAGCCGGTCCCACGACCGGCTGATAGGGCCCATTCGGCTCGTTATTTACATCTGAAGAAAACATTGTTGGTTGACCTCCATTTATCTCTATCTCATACGTATTTTTGTAATAAGACCTATTTCTTGTTCTCACCTATACTATATCGTACGATTTTCAGGAATCTTTGAGATATTTGTAAAGAGTTTGTATAGTTCTGCAGACAAGGGATGTCGGGAAACGATGATATAATGAAGCATCTTAACTGAGGAGGAGATGATTAGAAGTGGATCTGGATGAGGAAACAAAGGCAGCATCAGGGAGCTCAACGCCAGCCTTACAGGATAAGAAAAAGGTGAAGCAGAAGAAAACTGCTGAGGAGATTCAGCAGATGCGCCAGCGCGCGCACGAACAGTTGGATACGCGCCACTGGTCGCAGGCCGGAGAAATGTTCTTAGAACTGCTGGATTACAATGCCAACGATGAGGATGCCCTGCTCGGCGTCGCCGTGACACTCGACGCTGTAGGCCGCTATGAGTCGCTCTATACGATGGCGCAGACGATCCTTGACCGCAATCCTGGCTCAGCCAGCGCGCTCGCGTACAAGGCCCGTGCACTGCAAAAGCTGGAACGTCTCTCGGAAGCAACTATCGCTAACGACCAGGCGCTCCTGCTCGATACCAATCTACCGCTGGCCTGGATTAACCGCAGCGGGCTCCAACTGCTGCAACAAAAACTTCCAGAGGCGCTGCGCAGTGCGCTGCGAGCCACCGAACTGGCCCCCAGGGATGCCCGCGCGTGGGCAAACAAGGGCATCGCGCTCGCCAACTTCAACCACCTCCTGGAGGCGCTGACCGCGTTCGATCTCAGCCTGTCCATCGATCCCGAGAATATCTTCTCGCTGCAGATGAAAAGCGATATCCTGTGCAAACTGGGGAGAATGCGCGAGGCGATCCCGGTCATTCGCCAGGCACTGCTCATTCACCCCGAGAACGTCGCCATCATGACGCAGGGCATCCACGCATTGCGCGCGCTGGAACAATACAGCGCACTGAAAGAAATGGCCAGGGAACTGATCAAGTTGACCCCCGATAGTCTCTTCGCCTGGGAGAACTGCATGCGCGGACTGCGTGGGATGGGCCAGTACGAGGAGTCGTTGCCAGCGATCGACCGCGTTATAGAGCTGGACCCCGCCAACGTGCGCTTCTGGACGATCAAGGCCGATACGCTCTACAGGCTGGAGCGCTACCGCGAAGCCGCGAAGATCGCTGAACGCGCCGTTCGCCTGCATACGGACTACTCACCAGCGCGCAGGATCCGCGAGAAGTCGGTGCGCGCGATGTATCAGAAGAAAGACAAAAAGAAGTCCTGACGATACTCCTACAATAGCCTGTCCAGCGCGGGCAGCAATACATCGTCCCTGTGCGCCAGTATCGATTGACGCAGGCGCTCAGGGACGACCACGCGGATACGCCGCTGGTGCAGCTCGTAACGAGCGAGATCGTCCGATTGCAGACCGGTCACCTCCACCCAGTTCATCAGGGGCTCCATGCCTATGGGCGGATGGTCGAAGGAGATCCACACGTCCATCTCCCATTTCTCTGGACGCGGAATATCAAAGAGCACCTCGTAGTCGGCAATCTCAGTTTCAAGGCCCGCCGCCAGTTCGACGGTAAGCTGCTGCTCCACACGCCGCCGCCGTTCGGAATCCCAGAAGAGCGCATCCAGGCGCCTGAAGAGAAGGCCGGCGAGGCGACTGATTTCGAGGACTGTCTTGTAGGGACGGCGCAGAGTCAGCGCGTCGGCCAGGGCACGCGAACTGACAGGCATCTGCGCACTCGTCAACAGGACCAGCAGGGATGCGTCATCAAGACCAATGAGCTGCCGCGCCTGCAGCACCCCTTCCAGCAGGGCATCGTAGACCGCGCGCATGAGCATGATCTGCATAGCACGACTGGTATGATGCCAGTAGATATTGTCGAACATCTCCTGCCGTGCGTGCAGCAGCGAGTGCAGCGGACTTACCCCTTTATGCGTCACAACCATACGGCGCTGGCCGTTGACGTTCTCGTGCACACGCAGCGATCCGAGCAGGCGCGTGACATCGACGCCACCGTAGGGAACATTGCAGGCGCGGGCGTCGCGTGGCAGATAATCGAGCTTATCGATATCGAGCGCGCCACTCAACAGGTGGCTGAGTAGCTCGTCGTCGGCGTGCGTCAGGCCCGTCCTGGGTGGATCGATGAAGTCGGCGACCCGGCCAGGCGAAAGATGGTACTCCCGCTCTAAGATCGTCGCAATCTCGCTGTTCTCGATGATAGAGCGACCCACCTGCTCGTGCACCACAATGGGATGACCCAGCTCCTCTATGGTGTGTGAAAATGGATAATGTCCGATATCATGCAACAGCGCGGCCACCACCAGCGTCTGCAAACTGCTGATCTCGACCCCGTACAATCCGCCGTTAGCCTCGCGCTGCAAGAGCGAACGCAATGCGCGCAGGGCGAGATGGTAGCAGCCCAGACTGTGCTCGTAGCGCGTATGGGTCGCACCGGGCCAGATGCGATACACGAAACCAAGCTGCTTTACTTGCTGGAGGCGCAGAAATTCGGGCGTATTTATCAGTTTTTTTTCGCGCGGACCAAGAGGGATCAGGTCATACAAACTATCACGCACCGTGCCCACGGGTCGCTCGTCCGCTAACAAGGGGAGTCCGGCTTCATCTACCCAGGACTGCCACAGGTTCGATTGTACAACGGTCGCGGGAGACTGGGAATTAGCAATGGGCTGTCGTTTTGCGCGGACGCCTCTTGAACGCTCTTCTCGCATCTTCATAGGGCCATTGTAGCAGATGCGTAGGAAAATTGTCTACAGACCCTCTTCCTGTAGCAGGGCTATTCAAAAGTCGCTTTCTTACTCGCATCGGCCCGCAAGCGGGCCTCCAGTGGATTTTATTGTTGAGTTTTTTTGCGCGCTTGCAGCGCGCAAAAAAACTCAACAATAAAATCTTTGCGAGCGCCGAAGGCGCGAGAAGTAACGATAAAAGGCGACTTTTGAATAGCCCTGTTCCTGTAGGCAGGAACGAGCGCCGACATTGACCCGCGCCTCTTTTAGGAGTAATCTATGATTACAAAGGGTTCGTCACTCTTACAGTGACGAGATTTCGTTTTTTGGGTCAGGAATTCTTTTTGTGACGACTCCCCCGGCTACAAGCCGGAGGCTTCTGGAATGACACGGGTGTATCGTCCTACACCAGAGTTCAGTTGCATTCACGTAAAGTGGTATAGTGACATAAAGGAACCGGTTACAATTTACATATGACAACACACGCTCCGTCTATCAAGCTACTGGCAATAGACATCGACGGCACCCTCCTCAATCCTCAGAAGCAGATCACGCCGCGCACCCGCACAGCGATTCAGGCCGCGCGCGCGGCTGGCATTGTGGTAACGCTGGCGACGGCGCGGCGCTATCGTAATACAGCGCCCATCGCAGCCGAACTGGCGACTGATATTCCGCTGGTCCTGTGCGATGGCGCGCTGATCATGCAGGACGGCAGGGTACTGACCACCCAGCAACTGAAGGCAGAGGTGGCACAGGAAACTGTAGAGCTCATGGTGCGGCGCTCCATCCAACCGGCGGTGCATCATATCATAGATGACATGGAGGAGACCTGGACCGGTCTGGAAGCGTACGATAACGAGTGGGTAGTAACCTACTTCTCGACCTTCCCTGAGTCCATAAAGCGCCTGGACTACGCGCACTGCTGTGCCCGGCAGCCAGATCCTTTGCGCGTAGTAGCCTTCGCGCCGGAAGATGTCATCAATGCCCTGATTCCGGAGGTTGCGGCACTGTCCTGCTCGTGGAATTTTACGCAGCGCGGCAGCTATGGCACGGCAGAACTGACGGTAATGAATCCCGCTTGCTCAAAGGCCAGCGGTGTTGAGCTACTGGCGCAATCTCTCGGCATCGAGATGCAGGAGGTTATGGCTATCGGCGATAATAACAACGATCTGGAGATGCTGCAAGCCGCTGGCTGGAGCGTTGCGATGGGTCAGGCGCCCGAGACGATCAAGGCGGTTGCCAACGTCGTGACGACGAGCAACGCCGAGGATGGCGTTGCACTCACCATCGAGCACTACGTTCTGGGCCTGGATCTGCAGGCCGCTTCGAACTCTTTTAAGCGGCTGACCTGTCGGTGATTGGGCGAGGCCTGCCAGCGCTTCTCCTGGACCAGCATCAATGCATCGCGCGCGTGCATTCCTTCGTAGACCAGGACGGCGCAGGTGAGCAAGACGCTGCGTCCGACGCCGTGCTCGCAGTGGATCAGCACGCGACCACCCTGCTTGATGCGCTCATCAACCCAGACGGAGCCTTGCATCAACTGATCTATGCTCAAAGGGTAGGTGTCGGGCGTTGGCAGGTACAAAAGCTCGATGTTCTCTTCTGCCAATGCTGCCCGATCGTCGCAATACTCCGAACGCGTATCCACCACGTGCGTTACGCCGCTCAGTGCCAGAGCCTTGATATCCTCAGGGCGAATGCGCCCGCCAACCGCGAGATGACCGTTCACCCAGCTCATATTTAATCTGTCGGGCAGGGGGAGATGCAGATCCTGCGCCAGGCGCTCTCCCCACGAATCTTCGGGAAAGAGATGCGCGGCGACGCGCGTCCAGGAGCGATAGAGTAGACGGATCGCGCCGCCAGAGGCCCAGCGCGTGGTTGAAAAATGTACGTGAGGGGGGGCGACGACGGCGGGAGCGGCTTGCTCAGGCGCTTTCTCTTCCCCGGTCGGAGGCGGCGTTACGTGTTCAGATGACATGCTTCAACGGATCCTTCTTGTCTGATACTATCTCGTCTATGCCGGGCCTGAGCGGGCAGAGTCCAGACGATGCTACCTAAAAAATGACTGCGCTCTCTTGAACTACGCCGATGGGACCAGCGGCGGCGCATCGCTCTCCTCGCCCTGCAAGCCACCTACCCCATCGCGTAGCAGAACGCACTTCAATGAGGCAATCGCGCACTCTATCATACTATCGTCTGGCTCCCGCGTCGTCAACCCCTGCAATGCGAGACCGGGGGCGAGCAACCAGCGCACGACGCGATAGCGATAGTTCGCGGCCCCCAGGCGCATAAGCTCGTAGGCAATGCCCGCCACGACCGGGACCAGCACGATGCGCGACACGATCTTTATAAACAGCGAGGGCGAGCCAACCAGGGCAAAGACGAAGATGGAGACGACCATGACCAGCAGCAGGAAGCCCGTTCCACAGCGCGTGTGTACGCGCGAGGCGCGGCGCACATGCTCGACGTCCAGCGGGTCGCCGTGCTCCATCGCGTTGATAGTCTTATGCTCGGCCCCATGATAGCCAAAGACGCGCTGAATGTCGGGGACACGGCCTATCAGGTAGAGATACCCAACCAGGAGAACGAGACGAATCAGCCCTTCCAGGACAAGCCCAGGCCAGCTCGCATGACCCGGTAACAGGCTACTGAGCAGTAGCGGACCGACGAAGAAGATTGCGACGGCAAAGGCCAGTGAGAATAGGAGCGGAATGACTAACGCGAGACCACCAATCTGCGGCGGCCTCTCCACGGTATCCTCCAGTTTGGTCTCACTATAAGAATCCTGAGCAAGAGAACTCTCCGGCGAGACCGGCTGGCTGGTGGGCGCAGCGGCATCGACGGCGCCGCTGGCGATATTGGCCGAAAGGGTCATCATGCGCGTGCCGAGCACCAGCATCTCCCACAACAATAGCATCCCGCGCAGAAATGGCAGGCGGAACAGTTTGTTCTGATAGAGAGTCGGACTAAGGGCCTCTTCATAGAGATAGATACTGCTATCCGGCCTCCTGACCGCAACCGCCGCCGACCGGCGCCCACGCATCATCACGCCCTCGATGACCGCCTGTCCGCCATAATAAAATTTTGCCATCGACTATACCTTTCCGCCGAGTTCAAATTCTTGCGTATAATAATGTTTATCCATAGGGATATATTGCTCATTATACACTACTACTGCCGCGTAGTTAAATTACCCAGGACTTTTCAACAGGCGGATGGGGGCAAGCCCATCCGCCTCTTCTCCCTACACCGATCATATGATTGATAAAATATGTCAGGGAGAGAACCATCCAGCTCTGGGAGCACGTTCGGGCAGGGGAGCTACGTTCTCGGGGAGCCGGATGGGGGCAAGCCTCCAGTACAAGAACACGATTGCGTTCAACGTCCTCCCGTATTTTTGTACGGGCGACCCTTGCGGTTAACGATGTAACAGTAGGGACAAGGGGCGGATGGGGGCCTGGGAGGGGGCCTTGCGCTTGTCCTCTCGCCTGCGCCAGAACTCATGAAGTGAGCGGTATTGACCCTTGCGGTCGCCCTGGGAGCCAGTTCCCACGATGCATCCCATAAACTTATCCATTCTTACGTTCGCGCTTCGGCGCGGCGAGCTATGCGCACGCATATAGCACAGCTCGCCAGCCCGCATTAGCTCAGCGCGGGTGTAGGAAAGCTCGGCGCGGGCGTAGGAATTGGCGCAGCATTGAACAGGATAAGAGCTCCCTTCTCTCGGAATCCAGGGTCGTTCTGAAGCCTTTGCATCAAATCGCCGGCGGCTGCTTGATCGATATCTCCCGTCTTCACGGCATTGTTCACAACATCTTGAAAGGCGCTGAGTTCGATCTTTTGCAGTTGGGCGGAAGACACACCTTGATTAGCGGCCACCGCCTCGAAGCTCCCACGCTGTTTCAGTTGAACTTGCAGTTGCGAAGGAGTGAGATTCAGCCCTCTGGCAAGGTCCGTTTGGAAAATGGGAGCATAAGGTACATAGTCAAAAGGAAACATCCTTTCAGGTATGGCAGGAGCCGTGATGATCTTCGAAACTCCTATACTAATCGGCACCCCTGATGCAGTAAGACGACCCAGCATAAGGAAGAGCCCCGCAGTGATGATGACAACCGCCCACCATCCCTTCTGGGACCTGGTGCGCACACGGTAGCTGGTAATCTTTTCGCCACGTGAAGGCATAACCTCTACATATTCATAGGAAGACGGTTCCGGCTTTACATGATCAGGAGTTGCAAACTCCCGCGCGGCGTACGTCTGTGACTGCTCCTTTAGAACCCGTGCGCCACTGTACTCGAAGAAGGCTCCATTCCAGTCATCGGATGATGGGGCATCCAGAGGGGCACTCTTCCGTTTGCCATTGGAAAGAGCGGTATCATAGTGTTCTTGTTGCATCGGTCTTTCTTCCTCCCACAATTTTCCATATGATTTTTTTTCATTGTTCCATTGCAGGGCGAAGCGAGCGGCTTCCCTCACAGATCCATCTTTATCGTGCAGGGCCGTCATAAGTACCTCGCCGGGGACGCGCTCGCCTTGCTTGCCGAGCGCGAGCGCCGCCACCTCGCGTACGTGCCAGTCGGAATCCTGGAGCGCCTCTACCAGCCAGGTGAGCGGAGTGCGCGATCCCATATTGCCCAGCACGTGTACTGTAGCCGCACGTACGGTTGCATCTTCATCATGACGAGCGGACGAAAACATACCAACAGGCACAGCCGTCTCCAATTTGCCCAGTGCACGCACCGCCACCACCCGCTCTTCCCACCTGTCGCTCTGCAACTTCGCTATCAGATCATCGACAGATAGCTCGAAATCATCCGCCATCAGCTCAGGTGTGAGCCCGAGCCGTTGCAGCACATCGGGCCGCAGGGTCGACGGCACCTGCGGCTCTTCCTCTACATCCTCCATATCGCCACCTTGTGGGCTGCTGCTCCACTCGTTCTCATTGTCTTGCATAACGGCCTCTCACCTGGTTATATAGCAGAGTTGCCTGCTGTTTTGCGTAAAAGTTGTGTGCCACGATACACATTCGATTTGACCGTACCGACGGGTTGGTGCAATAGCTCCGCGATCTCACGATAGCTTAACTCGGCGAAATAGTAACAACTGACGGCGACGCGATACTGTTCCGGGAGGCGGGCGATCATCGCTTCCAGCTCGCGCATATCTTCCCTCTTCTCCAATACTTTCTCAGGCCGCTCGTGTCCATCGTCCTCTATTTCAAGAAGCTCGCTCTCCTCCGATACGTCCAGGGACGTATAGCGGAGACGGGCATCATTGCTACTGTGACGATAGAAGATGTGCAGGGTGATCTTGTACAGCCATGCCTGTATCTTCATTATACGTATACGTTCGGGAGGATAGTCCGCCAGCGCGTGGTACGCACGGATGAAGGCTTCCTGCACAATATCCTCCGCATCCTGTGGGCTTCCCGTCTGGCGCAGGGCAAATACATAGAGCCGCTGTTGAGTACTCAACACCAGTCGCTGGAAATAGCGATTCAGGTCGGCTGCCAGCAGTTCTAGCAGGTCCGACTGCAGCTCTCCCATTGGACCTCCTATTTCCATATCTTTCTTCTCATTAAGTTGCACAGACATTTTTGCACTTCTATACGATAGAATACGAAAGTATCCGCTGAGGTTGCAGATTGGGCTATGAATTTGCAGGGGCGCAAAAAAAGACAGGAGTTATCCCGAACTTTTGGTTCAAAAGTTCGGGATAACTCCTGTCTTCGATGGCAACCAGGAGGGCAGGGATGGCTCTTACTCCAGGTGACGTGTACGATCATAGGGGCGCCCTTTGATGCGCAGGCGCGAGATACGCCGTACGACGGGGTTCTTCAGAATGTCGCGTGGGACGAGCTTCTTTGAGCTGGAACGGCGCAGGCGACGGAGGCGAATAGCCGAGCGCATCCGACCCGCGAGTAGACGCTTGCGACGCTGCCAGTTCGGCGTTTGCCAGATACTCGGTTCTTCTGAGGACGACAGATTGCTCAAAATGAAGGTGGCGATATCGAATGACGCCATTGGATGGCTTAACCGCGCTGCGTTCTC
This sequence comes from Ktedonobacteraceae bacterium, assembly GCA_034438015.1. Taxonomy (GTDB): domain Bacteria; phylum Chloroflexota; class Ktedonobacteria; order Ktedonobacterales; family Ktedonobacteraceae; genus JACDAE01. Next base: position 10,153 of record DAOTTD010000252.1, read on the forward strand.
CAGGAAGCGACGCAGTTCGGGCGATCCCGGCATGAGCAGGCGGCGTAAGGCATCGACCAGGGTACCGGAGTCCATAGCAAGCATGCCAACTTCATTGCGCGTCACGAAATCCACGTTGCCTTCCTCCTGGCCCGGCACGTAACCGCTCAGTATTATAGGAAGGTGACATGCCAGCGCTTCACAGATGGTTCCAGGTCCGGCCTTCGTAATGATAACATCGGACGCATGCATAAACTCGGGCATGTTTTGCACAAAGCCAAAGACCTTCACAGGCACGTGCAGGCCGGCACGTGTGCGCTGCAAGGAGGTGTATAGACGCTTATTGCGCCCGGTCACTACCATTAACTGCACAGGTAGACGGGCCTGAGAGATAGCACGTACCGCGTTATGTAAACCACCGGCGCCGTCACCACCACCCACGAGCAAAACGACGGGAAGGCCCGGCTTTAAGCCAAATTTTTTTTGCAGAGCCTCTTTGGAATCCACTTTGAGCGTAAATTTGGGATCGATGGGCATGCCTAGCAGATGCACACGCCGGGGGTCCAGTCCGCGCTTCAAATATAGCTGCCGGGCCTGCTCGGTCGGCACAACGTAACCATCGACGCCAGGGGCAAACCAGGCATAATGGACGCTCACCAGGTCGGTGACGACGGTGAGAAAAGGGATAGGCAGGCCAAGTTCTTTCAGGGCTCGCACGGTTACATGATTGAGCATAGGATGGACGGAGACAATGACGTCTGGCTGCACGGTGGTGATAAGGCGCAGCAATCCGTTCAATATCATAGGCGTGGCGAGACTTTTTACAGCATTGACGGTCCCTGGACGATTGCTCCTGTGAAAAACCTCTCCAAAGAGCCTGGGATTGTAGCGGATGGTCGGGCCGTAGAGCTTTACCGCTTCGCGTAAAGGGAAACGACTGTATTCTTCAAATACGTCGACTATTTCGATGTGGTAGCCCGGAGGAGGACTAGCCTGAACGGCACTGACGGTAGCCTGCGCGCTCCGAGCTGGCGCCTGGCTAGCCGTTACTTTAGGGACCGCAAGCTCATCGCGCTGCTCCGCTTCCTCTTGCTTCTTCTGCGCGATAATCTTGATGGCGTTGCTGATGGCATTCGCCGCACTGCGATGACCGGCGCCCGTATCAGCAATCAGAAATAAGATAGTTTGCTGTCTCGCATTGACCAGAATACTCACCCCCAGCATAAAAAATAATGGCAAATAGGAAAAAAGGGATAAAGGATGCCTTCTTTGCTCCTTTATCCCTCTAGCATATGCCGCAACCCTACTCGTCCTGCAGGTTAAAGCGTTTGCGGAAGCGCTCCACACGGCCAGCCGCGTCAAGTATGCGCTGTTGTCCGGTGAAGAAGGGGTGACAATTTGAACAGACATCAACCTTAAGGACGGGCTTGACGCTCAACGTCTTAAAGCTGTTGCCACAGGCGCAACTGACTGTGGATTCTACGTACTTTGGATGGATTCCTTTTTTCATGACAACTCCAGATTATGAACAGCGGCTCGAAATGATAAATCGTGAACACGATCAACCGAGTCCTTGCTTTAGCTCGATAAGAAAACACTCATTACGGACGGGACCAATCAATTCCTTTGCCCTGGCCCAATAAAAAAGCGTTCACAATGCAAACATGATTGTACATGCATGGCAACGCTACGTCAAGATGTTTTTCACCTATAATAACAATAGAGAATGGTCTTTTATGCCCGTCATCGACCGCGAGGAGGCCATCTTCAAATAGATGACGTTACCAATTTCCCCCTTCTGTGTAAACTGCTGGACAGATATTAAAAAGACCTTGTATAATCTTTTATACATGCCTGCTTAGAGCAATGAAGGGACTTGATAACTATATGAGGATAGGAATCCTTGAAGACGATCCAGGTATCTGCGCAATGCTGCAAGAGATGCTGGAGACCAGCGGGTACGAGGTCTCTACCTACAACAGGGGACTGGATATCCTGGCGGCAATTATTACTGAGGAATCAACCTTGCTTTTGCCACAATTCGATGTGTTACTGATTGATTTGTTTATTCCAGGTGAGATCGCTGGTGCCCAGGTTATTCACCAGGTGAAAACACTCTATCCCGATCTCCATATCGTTGTTGTCTCAGCAGCATCTCTACAAGACCTGCAAACTGTACAGATACGCTATCCCGGGGTGAGGGTGCTGCCTAAACCATTTAAGCTGCGCGACCTGCTGACGGCGATTCAGCAGCCGGAGAATCTTCTGCTCAACTGACTTCGCTCGAACTTTCTTCTCTGGCAGTGACGTGGGCAGGAAGTACGAAATAAAAACTGCTTCCTTGCCCCACGACGCCTGAGCTCTCGACCCACATAGATCCCCCCATCGCTTCGACCAGGTGCTTGCTGATGTAGAGACCCAGACCCGTACCGCGTATAGGCCCGCCCATATCTCGCCGGAGCCGCACGAATTTGCCAAACAGCAAGGGTATATCGACGGGAGGTATCCCTGGACCAAAGTCCCGCACACAGATACGAACCGACCCGCTCTGCGCACCGCTATCCTGAAGCGTCGCGCTCACCTCCACCGGCGTTCGCAATGGAGCATACTTGAAGGCGTTGGAGAGCAGATTGCGCAATATCTGCCGCAGGTGTTGCGAATCAGCGCTCACCAGCAGATCCTCAGAGATATTCAGGCGCACTGGATGATCCTCTCGCTGCTGGGGACCAAACTGGTCTAGTAGCTCCTGGACGGCACGCACCAGCAGCAGTACCTCCATCTGAGGCGGTTTCATTTCACGCTCGATGCGAGCTGCATCTAACAGGTTATTGATGAGAATCAATAGTTCTTCACAGCCCTGCGCGCTCTGGCTGAGAAAAGCGGCGCGCTTCTCGCTCGGCAATGTGTCATGATACTCCTCCAGCAGTTGAAGGTAGCCATACACCTGGGTAAGCGGCGTTCGCAACTCGTGACTGACGTTGAAGAGAAACTGGTCCTTGAGGGTATTCAACTCGACCTGCTGCTCATAGGCACGCGCTATCGCTGTCTCCGCCTGCAGTGACTTGATGTGAGCTAAACCTAACAGCCGACTGGTAGAGCAAAGCTGCCCGGTGACGACGCCGAAGAAGAAGAGGCCAACTCCACCAAGTAGCCACATCCGGATCAGACTGATGGGCCAGTGAAGACCAATCTCGAGACAGTTCATACAGGCAAGGCCGCTGACAATCAGCAGCGTGGAGAGGATCCCTCCCTTACGCTCCCATATAAAGGCGGCGAAGGTGACGGGTACAACCGCGAGCGCGGCGTAGGCTCCAAGCCGTTCATAGGTATTGCCCGGCATCATATAGGGAGCAAAAAAAAGTACGACGAGGCAAAACATAATTCCGAAGGCGAGCGGACTACGATTCATTTTCGCGGTGTCGAAGTAGGTAAAGAGGAGCGAAGATAGACGCTTTCTTTTAGACCCACATATAGTCGCCATCTTGTTTCTCTCTCACTCCAATAAAATATGTAAATCTACCTATGCTCAGGTGCAGAAGAGGCAATCTCATTGACGAGATAGTACGTTACTTGACAGAATATTTCTCCTGCCCTTGAGTGTAGAGTATTGCAAGAAGAGGTGTCAAGTAAATGTACTAATGGGGTTGTTTCCCACACACGACCTGGAGCCAGAGTGACGCGAGGCAATACTCACAGGTGTACTAACTGATGAAGTCTTTAAAAGTTGCATGCACTTTTTCCTCCTCGCGATCGTTATCAAAATACTCGGGCCAACGGGCCAGCGTGAAGCCAAGACGGGCAAGACCCGCCGGCAGCAGGAAGGTGCTGAGCAGGCCGAGCATCTGGACGATGAGGCCCGACATGATCAACTGGGGGAGAGCGAAGAAGACCGCCGCCAGCAGCAAGAGTCCCACCGAACTGGGAAAGACGCGCGCACGGAAGGTGACCGCCCCATAGAGCAGCGCCCCGATGAGCTCAAAGAAGCCAGAGGAGGAGATATATTGAAAGAAGGCTGGAATCTGGACGGCGGCACCTGGGTGTACAGGCGGCGGCGTGGTCGCGGTATAAAAGATGGCAAAGGCGCTCAAAACGACGGTAACGAGAAAAGATGAGACCCAGAACAAGATAAATCCGATCAGCCCCACCATACCAATCTCTTTGCGCTGCTTGAGATACGACGCCGGCAGACCAATGGTGATGAGCAGTCCTCCTACCAGTTCTAGCGCGGAGAGCGGGATTGGCGGCAGGCCAGAGCTACTGGCAGACAAGTTCAGCCCCACGTAATTGACGATGATCAGAAGAACAGACCCGGCGAGCAGTATCCACCCGCTCCACCTCACCTGACTGAGTGATAGATTGGGAAACATTGTTTTTCCTTCCTGCGGGCTTCTTAAAGCGCGTCTCTTCCTGGAGCGCAGCCCTCTACTCACAAAACAGATCGCTATGCGTTGAAGTATGCCAGAAAATCTTGTGTCCATTGTATTGCATAGATGGGTGTCCTGGATAGCCCTTCTCAGGTAAATGTCTGGTAAGAGAGGAGGTTTTGTATGATCAGGCAAAGGAGCGGAGTTCTTGGGGAAGCGGATGGGGCTTGCCCCCATCCGCTTCTGGCGACACCGACGACTCTTGAATAGCCCCGGGTCCTGAACATACTAGAAGAAAGGCGTTACAGGCCAAAGTCGTAGAGGTAGCCGTCCATATTCCCGACAAACACCTGTCCATTCGAGACAGAGGGGCCACCATAAAAGAACGAGCCTGCTCTGCCATCGTGATACGAGACGATGCTGGCACCAGTGACGGCGTTGAAGAAGTTAATATCCTGTCCCTGACTGACAGCCACCACGCCGTTGAACGTTATGACCGGGCTCAACACCGGACCACTCTGCAGGCAATGCTGCCAGACAACGGTGTGACTGACCGGATTGAGCGCCCGTACACTCCCTTTACAGGTGGTGGTACCAATCGTGGTTTTTCCACCGGCGGCAAAGACTAGCGAGCCATTCCAGGCACTGGGTGCAATGCTGCCATCGCCACATTGTGGGCAATCGGAAGAATCGTTCGCTATCCTGGTCTGCCAGACCGGTCCATTGCTGATATTATCGCGGTTGAACAGGTAGTAGAGGCCATTCTTGTTTGCCACACCTACATAGTGCTTGCCGCCCGCATCGAAGACACTGGGCGAGGCACCGAAATCTCCATCACCAGTTTGTTGACTTTTCGGCACCTGCCAGGAGTGAATGACCGAGAGATTCGATGCGCTCAACTGGACGAGCGCTGATCCGTAAGGAGCATTTTGTTTGCAAGAGGCACCATTGCCTGTCGTAACGAAGATCGACGCGCCGTCTCCACTGAGCGTGGGAGAGCTCCAGACGCCTGCTCCCAGGCAGCCGTTGGGCATGGCATTGAAGGTGTTTTGAATCTGGCCCGTCGATGCATTGAGTTTCATCACCTGTCCTTCCACCAGCGGGCAATCGCCGAAGGACGAGATGCCCATGTAGACGCTGCCGTTGACGATCAGCGGCGAGCTCCAGGCGAAGTGGCTGGGAGATGAACCGAGCGAGGTGGACCACATGACATGTCCATTGCTGGCATTAAGCGCGTAGAGACGAGCATTGCCACCTCCGACAAAGACTGCGGGCGTGGACCCGCTGGTGCCATACGAGGCTGTACTGGCAACTCCCGTTTCTTGCGGATCACAACTATTATCGGTGGTTGTGCCAAGCTGTGTATCCCACATATGCTTGCCAGAGGTTCTAAAGGCGTGGAAGTAGCCGTCCCAGGAGCCCCAGTAAACGACACCGCCCACTTCGATCGGCTGATCGGAGACGCCTTTAGCCGCGTACTGGGACCATTTGACCTTTACTCCTGCTATGTTGCTTGCACTGAGAGTGGTCTCCGCACTATTGAAACCCGTGCGCTGCTGCGTACCATCGTATGTCATCCAGTCGCCCGCTGCCACCGCCAGAGCTCCGGTCAGGTTCATGACCTGTAACACTATAGCGACAGCTATTGCAACGCCCGGTAAAAGAAGAAGGTATTTGTGTTTTGGAGTCTGCATAAAGTAGCTTTCCGTTCTCTAAGAACACGATTAATAGAAAAAGAATGTATCGATGCAATATGCTATCCAGGGTATTGTGAGAAAGGACCTGGATAGCATATTGATCGGAGCAACGTGCTATCGAGCATGTACATAACCTGGAAGCAAAGAGCCGGCTTAACCACGCGCTCTTTACCTCCCTGCATCTTTCTATCGACAGAAAGCGAAGGGGCAATAGGGCGCAGGCAGGTTTTTTCTTGTCCTGTAGAGAGATAGGGGGTGCGGTTCATTTTTTTGCACAGCTCTGCAATTGTGAGCTTGAGAGGGATTCTCTTGCAGTGAAATGTCAAGCTTCGTGCTTAGGCCGTGCAAAAAAATGAACCGCACCCAGAGATAGGAACGTAGTTGACACCCAATAAAAAGTATGATACGTTTGCCACGGCTCATCAATGCATCCAGCTTTACTATTAAACAGTATTCTATGGGTTTTACAATATATCTATAAGGAGATCGCTCATGACAAGATTTGAGCATGCAGAGAATTCAAGACGTTCCTCCTGGACCTGGAAAGTGTTAGGAAGCCTTCTTCTACTTGTTTTTCTGGCTGGATGTGCAGGCAGTGGCTCTTCCGGCAATAACACTATCGGAACAGATGGGACCGCCATCTCATCTTCTCAGCAGCCATCCAAAGCGACATCGACTGCGTCCGGTACAGCCAGCCCATCTTCTTCCAATTCAACCATCGCCAGCCTGGAGAGCAAGCCGCTGCGGCTCCCGTCAGTGGGAGCTGGCGGAACATGCCCGGTATCCCAGATTCGTTCAGGCGTAGTACCCGGTCGGCAATATGCCCTCGGCAACGGACCGGTCTATCTCGTCGTCCAGAATGCCACGCCCACGCTTCTGTACAATTCCGCGCCTTTTATCGGCGATACCAGTAGTGGGCTGGGAGGCACACGCTCTATCTGGGCCGTTGATCCACATTACCAGGGAGATGTGCTCATCCGTGGGCAACAACTAAATGGCAACAATCCACTACGTTTCAATGGCGGACTGGGCCAGGTATCCAGCAATCCGCAGGGAACGGAGCCAGTACTGAACAACCTGGTCCTCAACGCACAACAGGCCCAGAACTCCTCCTGGGCCTCCTTCATTACCTTCACGCGCCTGCAGGCTCCTGGCTGCTACGGCATCCAGGTAGATGGGCAGAATTTCAGTGAAGTGATCGTGTTCCAGGCATCGGCTGCTTAGAACTGATCACTGTTCGCAGGGTTACACGCGGCGCTTAGAGCGGCAACAGTAGAAAACGGTCCCGCTCTTGCGCCAGGTGAGTCAGTTGTTGCGTCATCTGACGCAACACGCCGCCCCCCTGACTATTCCACTGCTCCGGCGTCAACTGCGCGACGTATTGATAGATCTGCTCGCCGCCGCGCACCAGCCCCAGATCGAAGTTGAGCAACTGCCACAAGAGAGTTTGCTCCTGCCGAATGCGCCACCAGGTACGATCCTGCGTGGGGACCGGCATCGCGCGTATATGCGACTCCAGGGATGAAAGAGCCTGCTGAGCCGCCTCGATCGCGCGGAGCTGTGCCAGCGCCTCCGCCGGTGGATCGGGGTTGGCGCGGGTCAGCGGCGGAATAAACAGCGTGGCGTAGTCGCTGCGCAACTGCGCCAGCAGCGTTACGGCCTGCGCAAGATTGTAAGAGGCACGCTCGCGCACAAGCTGATCGTCGGATCGCGCCTGGTTTGTCCTGTCATAGAAGTTGTAGCCGTAGCCCGTGAGCAGCAGTTGCAACTGTTGCACGAGCGGATCATTCGACGGCGCTGAACCCATTTCTGCTCCTCCTGATACGGACAGGTCTCTCACCCGCCCAATAGACATCAACCTACGGAGACCGAGGAACGCGATGAAGCGGCCTACAGGGCGAGCCTTGCGGTCAATACCATTCACGTCAGGAGTTCTGGGGCTGGCGAGAGGACAAGCGCAAGGCCCCTCCCTGCCCCGCCGCCGCCCCTTGTCCCTACTGTGACATCGTTACGTGAATGGTATTGACCCTTGCGGTCGCCCTGAGAGCCAACTAGCGCGTCTGCTGGACCGGCGGACGTGGCGGCTGAGGAATGGCGGGCGACGAGTTTATATAGCGATCGGCGCTGGTCATCGCCTGGACGCCACTGATGTTGAAAGGCAGGCCAACCGCCATATTGGGGGCGGAGACAATGCCGCGCTCGGCCATCAACATAGCGGTGTAGTAGCGCACAGCGTCCAGCTCGCTCAGCCCAAAGGCTTTGAGCGAGATCAGCGCCTTCATGCGCTCATCGCGCGGGAAGACCAGGACCTTGACGGTATCCAGCGAGATGCCATAGATACTTAAGAACTGCTGCAGGTGCTGGAAGACGATCTGCGAGAGATCGTGAATCTTCTCGTTCACGGACTCCAGGGGCGTGATCTGCACGAGCTGGTTGACGGCCTGCTCGATGACGGGACCGGCGTAGGCGTTTACCTCCTGAGATGTCAGGGCATGTCCGCGATAGGGCATATGCTGGACGAGTTGCATCGCCGCCTCGCGTGTCTCGACATGGATATAGTAGTCCACGCTATAGGCCATCTCCGCCATCTCGCGCGAGAGGGCCATACCCATTGTCTTCAGCACCAGCTTGGCGCGATTAATATACAGCGCCTCATACTGCCACGGGCTCTGGCCGCCGTAGAACGCCTGCTGCATCGAGCCGAAGATGGGGCGGTCCGGCGTCTGCACGGTGTACTGACCCGTCTCGTAGACGTTCAGAATCGCGCCACGCGACTTCAGGACACAGAAATGGTTGCTTTCTACGGTGAGTAGTGAGCCGTTCATAATGTCGTTATTGGGGTAGTGCCAGAGGATCACCTCTGGTCCCATGACCTCTTCTCCGTTCTCGGTCAGCGTTGAAATAACATTGCGAATTCCGGGCATACATTCCTCCTGTATCTTTACATATCGATAGTTTTAGATATGAGGGTTCTTCCCTCATACCTTTCTAACGTACCAGACAGAGAAAAATCCAATATTGGGAGGGCAGTTTTCGAACGCCATTTTCCCCAGCCTCGTCAGGAGACTTGTCTTGAGGTATTCCGGCCCTTTCTCCGAAAACACAGGCACCTTTTTCCTGGTACTCAGCCCTTCTATCGTTCATCTGCCCGGCTGAAAAAGCCCTGACTGTGCAAAAAGGATTTGACATCCGTCGTCCCTGTCACGTGAAACCAGACAGGACCCTGTTCTGGCTCGATCTTCAGTTCAAAACGAAAGAATGGACAACACAGCCGTTCGGAGCTGATGAAATCTATAACGGTCTGCAACATATCTGTCTCATTGGGGAGCCGCAGGGCATAGCCTGTTGGCAGCTCTCGCACCTCTTGCACCGAAGCGAAGACCCGATCAGAGCTCGCTTTATGTACTGACCGCTGCTCCTGGGGTATAGCGTACACATTACAGGCCAGAACAGGTTCAGGTTGTTGAGGAGTCATCAGTGTCACCTCCTGTGAGAATGAATACATAGGAATAGATGCGCAGCTAGCGCGTCTTCTCGGCCCGCGCCGTTTTCTTGACCTGTGGCGGCACGTGCTCCTCACAGTAGCGAAAGACGCGGCTGGCGCTCCAGATCTGGACGTAGGCGGCTGGTTTGTTGCATGGCTTCCCCTCATGGGTGACCATGCAACGACCGACATGCGATATCTCGGCTTTCATGGAAGGTGTTTCTCCTCTGCTATCTTCATACATTCCCTGATTCCATGATACTCCCGATTCATAAACAGCACCTACTCCGAAGTGCGCGGCGCGATGACGCCGAGCTGGGCCAGCAGACCAGTAATGCCACCGCCGGGCACATCCTCGATCCAGAGTGAGACGATGCTGTCGTTGCTTACCGTATACTCGTCGAGGGTCTCCGGCAGGGCGATTCTCCTGCCCGTCGGCTGGAAGGGCGACAGGCCCGGCAGGGTAAGTGGTCCCAACTGCGTTCCCGTCCAGCGCGTGGTGAGACGCACTTTGTTGCCCTGGACTTCGACATGGCGGACGTTGAACGCAAGATCAGGCATCGCCTGCACCAGCACGCTCATCAGGCCGATGTAGTCGTTTTTATGAAGTTGCGCGATGCCGCCGGGAAGGGGAAACTCAAAGTCGTCCGCCACCAGCGTGCTCAGCACCTGGATATCGTGTGACTCGATGGCCCTTACTGCCATCTGAACGATTGCTGCCGCATTCATCGCTTCGTTTCCTTTCTCTACAGAGGATGCAAAAATAAGTGCATAAGTACATGCCTGGTATAGGGTCTATTATATAGACGCTGATAAAGGCTTTTTTTTGAATAGGCGAGATCATTATGATTGGTCGTCACATCGGCCTGTAGAACAGCCGCCTGATCGCCGGTAATGTGCGCTGCCTGCTGCTGCGCGGCGACCTTGCCGCCGAGCGTTGCGAGCGAGGATTGGCGGGCCGCGATGGCCGCGTCGTCGAACGCGATGACACAATTTGTGTCAACCTTGCCACACTTCGCGCCGTTCGCGGTGGCGGCAAAGGCGAGGGTGGGCGTAAAGAGAACGAACTCTACATAACCACGAAATAAGTACTAGAGCGCTTGCCTCGCCGGAGGAGGCATGTTACTCTGCTATATAGGGGGATAGGCAATTACTACTACCTTTTTCGCTGGCCTTTTGATCTCGCTCTTCGATGCTCAGATACTATTGCACTCTGTACGCCTTTCTAGCCCTATCATACATTGAATGATACTTATGCGTGCTTTGTACGTTATATTAATGAATTCCTATTCTATCAATTCTTGTTCGAAAAGGGAGAACACGTTTTATGCAGCGATCGACTCCGATGCGCAAATACCTTCTTATTTTCTCCGGTATTGCCGCTGGTATTGCGATAGTAATACAGGTCATTTCTCTCACGCTTGCTAATGCTGCGTCTGTAAACGTGGTAGCGGCAGCGGGTGATTGGACGACGTATGTTAGCAGTCAGCAACGTACAGGTTTCAATAATGTGGAATCGACCATCAGCACGAGCAATATACGTAGCCTGACGCCGAAATGGTCGCAGTTCGCGGCCAAAGGCGTCTCCGATGAGCCGATCGAGGTGGGCGGCGTCGTCTTCTGGGGCTCCTGGGATGGCTACTTCCATGCGTTTACGACGTCTGGACAACACATCTGGGATAGACAGATCGGGACAACGACGGACTCCAATTGCGAGCCGGTCGAAACGGGAGTCGCCAGTACGGCGGCGTTTGGTACGATCGGTTCCACGCCCACGATCTTTGTCAGCGGTGGCAACGCGAGTCTCTACGCGCTCAATGCCAACACCGGAAACATCATCTGGTCGACCTCGCTCGGTTCGTCTCCCAGCCACTTTCTTTGGGACTCACCCCTGCTGGCGAATGGCAGCGTCTATATCGGCGAATCCTCCTTCGGCGACTGCCCGCTGGTAGAGGGCCAGGTGATGAAACTCGATGCGTCGACGGGCAAGATTCAAAATACCTTTAATGTCGTTCCCAACGGCTGCCTGGGCGGGGGCGTGTGGGGTTCTCCGACGTTGGATACTACCGGCTCAACGCTCTTTGTGGCGACGGGCAATGCCGCTTCCTGCAGCCATCCGACGCCCTACGGTTCTGCGCTTGTCCAGTTGAACGCCTCGGATCTCTCAGTGGTCCATTCCTGGCAGGTGCCGAAAACTCAACAAACCGGCGATGGCGACTTTGGTACCACCTCGACGGTCTTTGACGCGAATGGCAAGCACTACATCGGCGTCGCTAACAAGAACGGGCTCTACTACCTGTTCAACCGCGACAATATTGGGAATGGTCCGATCTTCGAAACCAGGATAGCGAACGATTCTTCCGATTGCCCACAGTGTGGCGACGGCAGCATCGTCCCCGGCGCCTGGGATGGATCGCTGCTCTACGTTGCCGGCGGAAAAACGACGGTCGGTACCACCTCCTGTAAAGGCAGCGTGCAGGCGATCAATCCGAGCACGCTTGCCGTTGTCTGGAAGCTCTGTATGCAGAGTGGCGTTGTGCTGGGTGCACTTACGGTTGTCAACGGAGTTGTGATCGCTACGCAGGGCCAGGATCTCAACTTTATCAAGGCGGCGACGGGCGCCGGTATCAATTACTTTCACGATGGTCGGGCGGGTGCGGTCTTCTATGGCGGCGCCTCCGTCTCGCATGGGCTGGTCTTCGTCGGCAATATGGATGGCTATCTGTATGTCTATGGTCTGTCCTCGTCTGCTACGCCGACGCCGACGCCGACACCCCCACCGGGTGGCTTCAGCAATATCGGTATCAGCAACGATTCCGCTACGACGACCGCTAACTACGATGGCGCAGGCAATAGCTATTCGGCCCAGGCGTTGAGCGCGAACGGCATCAATCCGGGCGGAACCGTCACGACGAATGGCTTTACCTTCACATGGCCCAATGTCGCAGTGGGCACGTATGACAACTACCTTGCGCGCGGACAGACGCTGACAGTCAGTCCTGTCAGTCAGGCGAACCATCTGGGGATATTGGGCGCGGCGACCAATGGAGCTGCGAGCGGCACATCGACAATCACCTATACAGATAACACGACGCAGACCTTCACGCTCGGCCTTACCGATTGGGCCACGTCAACGCTCTCCTTCGGCAACAGCACTGCGGCGACGATGTCCTATCGCAATACGCCGCGCGGTAAACAGACGCTCACAATCCACCTGTTCTCAGCGAGCGTAGCCTTGCAGGCGGGCAAGACGATCAAGAGCGTGACGCTGCCAACATCGATAACCGGCGGCCAGTTGCACGTCTTCGCGGTCAGCACCAGCTCGACTACGGCGGCGGTCTACAACAACGTCGGGATCACGAATAACAGCGACGTTGCTGTTGGCAACTACGATGGCGCGGGCAATAGCTATTCGGCCCAGGCTCTACAAGGTGCCGGACTTACTGCTGGCGGCAGCGCTAAGACTGGCTCCAATAATATCACGTTTACCTGGCCGAATGTTCCCGCCGGCTCGCCGGAGAACTACCAGTCCACCGGGCAGGTCATTCCTGTGAAACCCGCGTCGAGCGGTAGCGTCCTGGGCTTCCTTGGATCAGCAACCAATGGGGTGTCATCTGGTACGGTCACTGTCACATATACCGACAGCTCCACAAGCACCTTCACGCTAACGCTCAGTGACTGGACGCTCAATGGAAGCACGGTGCAACCTGTCAGCGGCAATACTACCGCGTATTCTCTGACCTATCGCAACAATCCTCATGCAACGAATGGACAGCAGGCAGTCAAGACCTACATCTTCTATGCCAGCGCTCCTCTGACGGCGAACAAGACGATCAAGAGCGTGACGCTGCCATCGACGGTGACCGGCGGACAGCTCCACGTCTTCGCTATCGCTACGAACTAGAAGTGCGCCAGGACGAGGAGGCCGAAGAACGCGATGAAGCGGCCTGCAAGGCACTTGAGTAGGGATGGGGCTCGCCCCCATCCGGCTCGGGGAGCGCGATCAGGCCGTTCTCTCACTTCTCTCACCGACACATTTCAGAAGCATAGAATTCTTCTTGGGTAGGGACCAGCTTCCAGCGCGTCCGGATTTATCATATTCCTACACATTCCATATAAATAAACGTTCATTATATACGAATAAATGTATATCTACATGCCAGGAGAGGAAATCGATAAATCGCGGACGCGCTGGAAGCT
>DAOTTD010000253.1:0-35672 GCA_034438015.1 Ktedonobacteraceae bacterium
TGCCGTTGCCAATGACGTGCGACTGCGAACATTGCGGATTGGGACAGTTTGGTAGGGCTGATGGGACTGTCATGATAGTCCTCCTGATCGGTATTGTACCACTTCTCTCAAGAGTCACTACCCAAAATACCGCTCACGTAACAATTCGGGTCCCACTTCCTGACCCCTCGCCAACCACAGCAGGAATAGTGCGAGTGACTGCGCACCGAGTTATAATAGAGCTGGGTTTTTGTAATTCATACTCTGTGGAGGGCGATATTTATGCCCAGTAAGAAGCGTAGATCAAACGTGGTGGTGGCGCAGCCTGCGGTGCAGCGCCACCAACGTCCAATCGGAGTAACTATCGTAGCGGTTCTGGTTGGCATTCAGAGCCTGGTCTTGCTGCTCGTGGGGCTCATCACTATCCAGGCGGCGGCTGGCAAAGGAGGAGTCATAGCTATTCTCGCGGCAACCGGGATTGTGTCGCTCGTCTTCGGCCTGTTCTCGTTCTTCTTCTGTCGTGCGTTACTGGCGCTGAAGAGGTGGGCTTTCTGGGGTACGATTGTCCTGCAGGCGTTGAGTCTGCTCGGCGGCCTTGTTGAGATCTCGCAGGCGAACGCCAGTTTCAGCGCTACTCTCAGCGGCATTATCCTACCGATCGTGATTCTGGTCTACTTTCTGGCCGACCGTAGCGTGCGCGCAGCGTTTCGTGCCTGATTCCGCAGAGCGCAAGATTCTTTCTTCGAAGCCCCGCCAGGCGCGATGCTCGGCCTCATCGGACGTAATAGGGCTATCATTGCGGCTAGCTTGCTGCATCTCATCGATCACGAGTTGGTGCATACTGGATATATGTTGCAACTGCAAGCGGTAGTCAGGCAAAAAGCGCAGATCGAAGTCTTCGAAAGTATAGAATTCGTCGTGCTCGATGGTTAACACGATGAGATCGGCATATTTCTGGATCAGCTCCAGGGACGCGTCATTGAAGTAGTGAGGTTGAGTAGACGAGCAGGTTACGCAACCGGCAATGCGACCGGAGAAGAGCAAGGGAAAAGCGGCAACGCTCTCCTCGCCGTCGACCCAGTGGACAGGGATGGTGCCTTGATGGCCACGGCTCTGCACAACAACGGTACGACCAGTTCTAATAACATAACCGACCAGGGACTCAGCGCCCGCAAGGAAGAGGGCCGCCATATCCACCTGACGGGGCCAGGGAGGAGTCGCAAGGCCCATGCTTATGCGAGCGGTACGCACTTTCTTACCCTCAGCAGGCTTTGTGCATTGGTTAACGGCGATCGCAAGGCCCTGCTCATTGGGGTCCAGGTGTTTGAGGGCCTGCTGGAGAATCATATTGCGGAGATGCCACGGGCGCTGCAATTTATTGAGTGTAACGTATTCCTTGAAAAAGCGGGTATAGAACTCCAATGAAATATCCCCTTGCAAAGGGGCTTTGCGCGCATCGTTCTCTTGAACTGGAACGAAGGTTGAAAATTCTGCCTGCAGCGCTCTTAGTAGACGCACACGGTCTTGAGGAAAGGCATCAAGCAGCAACTGGAGTTTGTGATGACGAGGACTGAACTCGCCTCTGGCCCAACGCATGAGGGTGATGCCACTGACATTAAGCACCTGGGCGAGGCGTTTTTTTTCCTCGGGATTCTTGATGATCTCGCCTAAAAGTTTGCGCCACTCTGACACAGCATGCATCTCAATCGCTCCTCACAAATTCATGCGCATAAGTCAACTCATTTGAATATCCATACCCTTTCAGGCTTAATAGTACCAGGAGGCCGCTCATACGTCAACTATTTCGAAAAATCTGGTGGTTTTGCATCTAATATATACTAAAAAGAGGTGGCCTTATTCGTATCTGCTCACGCTTCGCCGTTGGTAAGAGGAAAAAGCCAGGAGGTCGTCTGAGGGTTTGAGCTCACCCACCATTGAGTGTGTCTGTACCGCCGGTCCTCCTCTTCCCCATTTTTTCATCCACCGGCCTGCCCTCTCCGCTCCGGTGAAGAGATGCCAGGATGTCTCGACGATGACTGCTGACGAAGCAGTGCGCTATGGAGCGCCGCTGCAGCAAGGGAGTGTGAGCAGATCACATTGCGTCGATACACCAGGCAATCGCAGACCAGGTACAAGGTACCATTCACTTCGCGGCTGGTGACCTCGTGGTAGTTGCCCTGGATTCCTTGCACCTGGTAGTGACCGAAGGTGACGACACGAGCGTGAGGCATGACCTTGCGATGCGCCGCCATCGCTTCGTTGAAGGCCAGTTCCAGTTCGGTGTTCTTCTGCTCCAAGTCCACCGTTCGGGCTGCAACCTGTTCTTCTGCATGGACGAGATCGGCAAGGCTCTTGCTGAGCCGCCCAATGGCGGGACGAAACACGAGAACGCCTTCCAGCAGCAACGTGATGAGCGTCAGACTGAGCAAGGCCAGCTCGATCACTCGCAACTGGCTCACGCGGTCCTCGGCTTCCTGCTGGTACTGTGAAACAATGTTATTCATCCCGACGAGAAAGGCTGGCTCTTGAGCGAGAAGGGTGCGCAATGAGGGTAAAATATCGGCGTTGATGGTTGCAACTGGCTTGCCTTGATCCTGGGCAACAGTTGCCAGGAACTGATTGGTCGCGTCGATCATCGCCTGGAAGTTTGGGGCAATGAGACCAAAGAGATTCGTGACCGTCTTGCTGTTGTTGCCGGGCAGACCAAGTCGGGCATCGCCTTGCTGCAAGCCTTGCTGCGATTGTTGCCAGAGGGTTAACGTGGTTCTCACTTCATCGACGCGCCCCTTGCGGGTGGTGGGCTGAGAGGTGACGAGCAGAGCGAGTGCCGCCTTGGTCAGCTTCTGACTGAGCATGCGCTGACGACCAGCAATGTTGATAATATTCGCATCGCCAGCTTGCTGAATTAGCGAAAATTGGATGACGAGTTGTCCGCAGATCGCCAGGAGGGCGACCGTGCTCAGGGCGGCAATGTAGAGCCTCGTGAGACGGCGTGTGAACAATTGATGGTTGCGGAGTGTTAATTTCATGCCAAACATTCTCATCTTTCTGGAGCTCAAAGGGCCCTCATGCTCTTCGATCTCTCCCACATAGTTCTGCATCAAAGCATTTTTCCTGACAACACCCTGCCAGGGACACCTTCCAGATGTTTCCGCTCCGGTCCACCACTGGGGAGTGGTTCCATGATACGTGATGAACGCAAGCAGGACGAAACCAGAAGCCTCATGGGAACATGAAGGCATCGGAAGCTGATCCTATCTTCATCACGTCCCATGGAACCACTCCCCACAGCCGTTGCACGTCTCTCAACGGGACTCCGTGAACCTCTGGCTTCTTTCGATGACTTCTAATCGGAAAGGTGTCAGACTGGCATGCATCTCTTGCGTTATCCCCCGTAGGCGTTGAGCAAGCATTGTCACCTCCTGCGCAAATCCTTCCGTGAGGCGGGTGATTTCCTGAACGGATATTCCTGTCCCGTCTGAAGTAGCGCGTCCCTCTCGCAGGAGGTGGCGTGCGGTAGCAACAAAGGTCGTAGCAAGCTCCATTTCTTGCTGAGAGATGGCCTCTAATGGCTCTATCGTCCTCTGCGTTCGCAGCACGAAGCGACGGAAACGACCAACCGTGAAGTGAAACGCATTGCCGAGCATCCCAATGGGGTCATTCGTCACGGCGGTACTGACATCAAAATCGCTGCCATTGGCGAGGCGGATATCAGAGAACAGACGCTTTGCAGCTTGAATAAGAGCATCCCGTTGCATGCGCGTCTCATCCAGAAGTCCCACCATGGTGTCAAGCATCGTATTCACAGACGCGGAGACCGCCGTGATTTCATCTCGTCCATCAACCATGATGCGAGTGGTGAGGTGTCCTTCCTGAACGGCTTGCGCGACACGCTGCAACTGTTGCAGTCGGCGCACAAGCGTCCCGTAGATCAGTCCACCCATCAGACCTATCCCCAGCAAAACCAGCACGATAGCGACAAGCGTCGTGATGAGTTGATTTCTGCCTTGAAGAGCGGTTGCGTCCTGAACGAAAGCGGTCAGACGCCCATCGAACTGGATGAGTTGACGCAGAGCACTGAGCGCATCAAAATACGTCAGCTCCCCTTGCGCATGTTCCACCGCCTGTGCTGCCTGAGCATTGCCGTGCTGGATCTGCTGAAAGACGGCACTCTGCGCATCATGATACACATTCCAGGTTCGCAAAGCACTACTTGCCAGCGCGCTCTGTTGAGCTGCCAGTCCTGCGTGACCTGCTTGATCAAATAATGCGACGTGCTCAGGGTGCTGGATCAGCAGGTCCCTTTGGACATAGGCATGAAGAAGCACATCGTACCTGGTTGCCAGCCCTTGCTCGGCCTTCTGATCGGTCGCCAACTGGTTCGGTGACGAATTGGATGCCGTTGCATCAGTGGTGAGGGTGTGCATCTGAAAGTCCATGAGCTGGAGAAAATTGTTCCCCGTCGTCAACGAAGAATAACTCTGAAAGAGGTTCTGATAGAATGCGGATTCCTGGCTCAGTAATTGCATACTCTGAATCCCAATGATGGAAGATGCCAGTGCAGCAATGAGTGCTGGGATCAGGAAGCCCAGCACGAGCCGTTGCGCAATGGGGAGAGTGATGAGTGGGTTATGTGTGCGAGACAAAATACGCTCCTTGGTTGGTTGAGAACCATACATCTGCGGACACCTGACTGCGAACGCACAGAGAACCATCTGAGGGAATGCCCTTAACGAGTGTTTTGCTCTTTGACGCTTGAAGGGATACTCGCTTGTGCCTCGAGGCCATTCACCGAAATATAGCCGAGTTGCTGTGCCAGATGTTGGATCTCTGCGGTCTGCATAAAATCCAGAAAGGAGGTGATTGGACTCACTCCATTTGCCAGCGTGTACATGTGCTCATAGCCCCAGAACTTGTACTTGCCGTTCTTGATATTCTGTTCGGTCGCACTGACCCCATCGATGCCTATCGCCCGCACCGTTGAGTTGAGCAGGGAGGTCGTCACGTAGCCAATGGCACCAGGAGTATGAGCCACCTCATCAAGGACTCCTGTGGAAGAATCGCTCGTGAGAGGTTTGCCACTTTCCTCTGCACCCCCCAGGATATACTTGCGGAACAGAGCGCGGGTGCCAGAGGTGTTTGGTCGTATCACGGTGGTGATCGCCTGGTCAGGGCCACCAACAGCTTTCCAATTCGTCACTTTCCCAGTGAAGATCGCAAGAATCTGCTGGCTGGTGAGTGAGGGGATGGTTATTTGAGGATCAACGATGAGGGTGAAAGCCACGACGCAGATAATATGATCGGTTAAATTTGGATCGGGGTAGGTCACTGGGTCGGCATAAATGTCGGAATCACCGATATCAGCCTGGTGATTGGTGACCGCTTGCAGTCCAGTCACGCTCCCTCCACCTGCTACGTTCACCTGGATGTCAGGGTGCTGCTGATGGAACAGATCCCCAGCTCTGGCAGCCAGGGGTAACAGTGCGGTCGAGCCAACGAGACGAAGATGTTGACTGGTGCTTCCACCTGTACTCTGCACAGACGGTGTTCCATGGTCTGCGCTGGACACTCCGCACCCAACGAACAAGAGAGCCAGAGTAAACAACACAACTGCAAGAGTCGAAGAGCGGAACCTCTGAGCGAAACCTACGCATGCCGTTCTCTGGGATGGAGTAGTCAAGCGTAATTTGTTTGAAAGAACCCACACGTGAATACCTCCGAGATGAGAGTTACCTTGATAATCATTGATGAAAGGAAAACGGTACCTATTGATCGTGCATTGTCTCCTGTTACATACACCTGTCTTTTCAGCAGAGGAGAAAATGCAAAGACGCTCCTATTGTAGGCGAAGTATATTGAAAAAAGAGTTGTGAAAAGAACGTTGAAGAACGTATCTGAGCGAAAGCGCAGTTTCAAGAATACTCCTTATACACAAGATTATAGTATATTCAGATATATTGCATACAACATCATTACTTTTTGGCTATATTGACAGACAGAACGAGATGGTATGCGGATTTCTGACGACAGGAACGCACTCTCACAGCGACCCATCATGAAGCGACCCAGGTATGGTTACGTGTAAATTTCGGTAGTGACTCTATTTGGGAGTGGTAGAGAAAGAAGTCGTCAAGAACGTGATCCAGGGCCAGGGATGCTCGGTGAGTCCGAGCGCCATGGCAGGAATGCGCGGCTGCGAACATCCAGGATTGGGACAGACTGGAAAAGGAGATGCTCGCAATCTCTTGCTTCGTTTGCATCAGTACCAGGACCAGATCTGCGCTTCATGCAGGACTTTGCCGTGCCTTTTGACAACAACCAGGCAGAATCCGATCTTCGGATGATGAAACTCCGCGCAATCCGATTTCTGGATGTTTTCGCACCCAGGAAGGGGCTACCATTTTTTGCTCCCTTCGCAGCTATCTTTCTACCATGCAGAAGCAAGGCATCCATCTTTTGGCTGCCTTGTGTTCTGCTTTCGTGGGTTCCCCTCCTCTTCCCCCTCTCCTGGAGGGTGAGTAGTTACCTTTATTCTTGAGTGAAAAGATCAATTTGATACATTAATCAGAGTTTGATGCGTTATCTAACGACGCGAAGTAGTCAAGGAGGAGGCGATGAATAAAGATATAACCACCACCCACTTTGCGCAATAGAATACGCTCGGTAGCCAGGAGGCTATGACGAAACAGTTTCATCATAGCCTCCTGGCTTACAAAACCGTCATTAATATTTCTGAATATTTCAATTTTACCTAAAGCCTGCGCCTGCGATTGGCCGTGACGAAGTTCCAGATAGCCACGATAATAGCTATGACAATCAGGAGATGGATTAAACCGCCAGCGACATGGAAAATGAAGCCAAGCAGCCACAATACAAAAAGTATGACGACAATCGTCCAGAGGATACGTATCATGGATTTCTACTCCTTTTCACGTGCAATTGCTGTTACCTACCGACCGGAAGATGCAGGGCGACTGTACTTACGATCGAGCCCTATCTATTCCGTAACCTTCTACAGTGATTCACGTAACACAGACCAAAAAAGATTTAAATGTATTGATATAGCGGCGGTGGGGAAAGATTGGGCAGGCACGCAACGATTTGCTATAATTGTAATGTTTTCTAACTGATGCATCCACTTCGTTCTAATGAGATTCCGCGATCGCGGCGCGAAGATCCTGGATGCATCATCACCAGTTATTGATTGACTAAGGAGTAAAGATCTATGTCTGCTGAAGCGCAGACAACGACGCAGGAGGCCCGGCAAGCACAGGTACAGGGCAATGAGGCCATCGTCGTTGATCAGTTTAGCAAAAGCTACGGCTCGAACCGGGTCGTTGATTCTTTAGAGTTTACTGTGCATAAAGGCGAGGTATTTGCGCTGCTGGGTCCCAACGGAGCGGGCAAGACGACGACCGTGGAGACGCTGGAGGGGTATCGTAAGCCGGATCAAGGGACGATCCGCGTGCTAGGGCTCGACCCGATCCGGCAGGCAAGCGCGTTGAAGCCACGCATCGGCGTGATGTTGCAGCAGGACGGACTCTACCCGGCGCTGACGGCGCGCGAGGTGCTGCGCCTCTTCGCGGGCTACTATGAGCAGCCACAGGATACTGATGCCCTACTCGAACGTGTCGGATTGAGCACTGCGGCGAAAACGCGCTGCCGCCGCCTGTCTGGCGGGCAGAAGCGACGCCTCGCCCTCGCCCTCGCGCTGGTCGGCAATCCAGAGCTCGTCTTTCTGGACGAACCGACGGCGGGAATGGACCCCCAGGCGCGCCTGGCGACGTGGGAAATCGTTCGCGACCTCAAGAACAACGGCGTCACAGTCCTGCTCACCACGCACCTGATGGACGAGGCCGAGCGACTCGCCGATCGCGTAGCCATCATCGATTCCGGGCGGCTAATCGCGCTGGACACGCCCGCCAACATGATCGGCACGCAGAACGCCAACGTCGTGCACTTTGTCGCGCCGGTCGGACTGGATAGCGCGCAACTGGCGGCGCTACCCTCGGTTCGCACAGCCAGCGAGCAGCGTCCGGGGAGCTACGCGCTCGAAACAGAGAATATACAGGCGACACTGGTTGAACTGACCACATGGTTACGCGAACACAATATCACCCTCTCCGAATTGCGCGTGGGGCATGGATCACTGGAAGACCTGTTCCTGCGCCTGACCGGATCGGAGGTACGAGAATAGCATGGAGATACGTTATATACCTGGGAGCAGCAAAGCCGCGCCATTTGCACGGCAGGTACTCAATCAGGTCCGCTACGAGCTGCTGCTCACACTGAGGCGAGGTGAGAACATCCTCGTCACCCTGATCGTCCCGGTCCTGCTGCTTATCTTCTTCGCCTCGCTCAACATCATACCGGCGACGAACGGGAGTCCGGTCAACTTTCTGCTGCCGGGCATCCTGGCGCTGGCGATCATCGCGGCGGGGATGGTCAACCTGGGCATCGCCACGGCCTACGAGCGGTATTACGGCGTCCTGAAACGGCTGGGCAGTTCTCCGCTCTCGCGTGGCGGGCTCATCTTCGCCAAGATCATCTCCATCTTAATTCTGGAGGTCATACAGGTTCTACTGCTGGTCGGAGTCGCCATCGTTCTTTACAGATGGCAGCTCACGGGATCGGCGCTGCTCGCGCTCGCGGTCATAGCGCTCGGCACCGTCACCTTCGCTGCGCTGGGGCTGGCGATGGCGGGAGCGCTGCGGGCCGAACTCACCCTGGCGGGGGCGAACGCGCTCTTCCTGGTCTTTCTGCTGATCGGCGACGGTATCTTGCCGATAGAGCATCTCCCCACACCGTTGGCGGACCTGGCGCAGATATTGCCGGCGGCAGCGCTCACCGATGCACTGCGGGCCGCCATGACGAACGGAGCGGCATTCCCCACATCGCCGTTGATCGTCCTGGCGGTATGGGCGGTAGTGATATTGATCGTCGCGGTACGGACGTTTAAGTGGGAGTGACGGATGATGAGGAAAATTGGATTCCGTATTCCGAGCACCAACGCCGCTGTCGCGGCTACCGCTTCGCGATCAGGCGCTCGGAGAGGAATGATCAGTGGCTGGGCTTCCACACCCACTGATTGGGGCAGGTGTAGTCAAGCACGGCTATACTGCCTGTGCCAAGCGACGAGACAATGACCTGCGGCACAGTCGAAACCTGGAGATGATTGTGCAGATCGGGGAGCAAGACGGAGAGGCCATCCAGTTCGTGAACAAGCGAGATGGAGGTATGAAACGTAGCGACGCGCTCAATAATGATATCAACGCTGAAATTCACCGTCTGCGTCGTCGGATCGTAATCAAGCAGGTGCGGAATCATAGTATCGTCGTCTTTGCGAAAGGGATCGCGAAAGGTAAAATCCGTCTTGTAAGGATTATCGGGCGAGGCGTGGGCGAAGGCGTAGGCCTCAGTACAGAGGCTATACTTAAAAGCGCTATGGGGAGTAAGCACCAGGCCCGATTGCGGAGATGGAGGCGCGACAAACATTGCTAAATATTGATGTAGTGCGAAGAGGGAAACGGTCATAGAAACGACGCCAACGAGCACGAAGAGCATCCAGCGTTTCATGTGCGTGACTCCCTCTCTCTTTTCCGTTCACCTGTACAGGCTCACGCTACGCGGGAAGACGGTTGATATGGATGCTCGTCGAGCAAAGAAACACAGCGATCAGCGATCTCTCTTTGCCGCCGCTACGGGCTGTTCCTCCTCGACCTCGAACTCTTCGGCGGGCTCAGGCCCCTGTAAGTTTACAACCGTCATAAGGAGCATTACCAGGATGATCACGTGCAAAGCAGTACACCACGCGCAGAGGCGATGGAGGCGCACCAGTTCCACGAAGACCAGGTACAGTACGGTCAGCATACCCACCAGCGCCCAGGCGAACTGAGCGATGTGGATGCTACGGCGTTCCGGCCAGACGCGCCAGGCGATAAACGCCAGGGAGGCGCTCACGAGGCACCAGACCAGGCCAGGGACCGTGATCGGGATAGTAGTGCCAGGCACAACGGAATAGGGGCTGGAGAGCACACTCGCACAATCTACGAAGCCACTGGCAGAGCAGACCAGGGGCACATTCTCGTAGTGGACCGCAGTCAGGTAGATCGAGATGGCCACGCCCAACAATGAGAGGACGAACAGAGTGATCTGCCCTCCTGAACGTCGAATGAATGTCATAGACTGTCCTCTTGATAAAGTATATACCTTCTATCTTTCATTATACTCTATGGGCAATAGCATAGCTTTGCATGGAAGGAATGTCAATACGTAGTGAGGCTCAAGAATCCAGGCGCTGTGGTACAATGTCATGAACCCCCGCATGAATGACGGGGGCTTGTCCCTAATCCGAAGACTGAGACGATAGGCCGCATGACGGCGACCCACTCGCGAAGGGTCTACCGACGCGAGCAAGGTGTTTCTCTCGAATGTTGTAACTGGCGTTGAGATCAGCATTGAGGGTGTAGCCACATTCTCGACATTTGAAGAGACTTTGAGACCGACGATTGGAGCGATGCTGGAAATGACAGAACGAACAGGTCTGGCTGGTGTGCCGTGGGTCTACTTTGACCACGTGCATGCCGCGTTCCTGCGCTTTGTACGACAGGAAGTTGTGGAACTGCGCAAAGCTCCAACTATGCAAGCGCCGTTTAGTCTCTCGCTTCTTGCCTGTTCGTCCTCCGATCTTGGAGGTCGAACGAATGTGGGTCAGGTTCTCAAGCACGATGGTACTGCCAGGGGTGGCGTGCTGAACAATGCGTTTGGAGAGGACATGATCGCAGTCCCGGTGGAATCGCAGTCCCTTGCCGCTCACCTTTTTCAAGTGGCGTTTGGCCGACTTTGTTCCTTTGGACTGAAGCTTTCTCTTGAGACGGAAACGGCGGCGGTCCACCTCTTTCCAGTGTCGGTTTCCCAGGAAGTGACGCTCAGAGGTGACGGCGGGACGGTTGAGTCCCAGGTCAACGCCAATCACATCACTGGTAGCAGGGATGTCAGGGTCAGGCAGGGACACCACGACATGCAACCAGTACTTCCCGTTACGCAAGCACAGATCAGCCGTCGCTATCTCGCCACCTGCATACTTGGCGCTGTAAGGGGGAACCTTGAAGGGGATACTGATACGTCCTGCAACCGTAGACAGCCGAACCGTAGAAGTAGACCAATTGAGAATGTAGGTATGCACATTGTAGCGAACCGCGCAACTGCGAGAGCGAGGACAGCCAGTTTTACGCCCTTTCTTCTGGCGATCAAAGGCGCTCTTGAGCGTCTCCGTCGCTTTGATGCGGGCCTGAATAAGCAGATCGCTCACCAAACCTGAACAGGCGGCTTTGGTCTCGTAGTACGTTGCGTGATGCAACTTCACGCCATTCTTCTCACCGTGTTGCCAGCCATAGGCACACACCTGGTTGAACGCTTGTGTGAATTGCTGCAACGTCTCAGACAAGGCTTGCGCTTGTTCGGGCGTGGTAGTCAGTTGGATCTTGACGGTTCTCTGCATGCAGAAAGTTTACCATATATGTCAAGATATTGCAAATGTTGAATGGATATTCCCGCCTGCGGGCGGCTTTCTTTCCTCCCCTGCTGAAAAGACAGGGGCCCCCAGAAAGGGGGCTGTATGGCTATGCTAACGAGAAAGGCGAAATTTCCAGAAAAAGCAGAGCGCATCGTCGTAGGCAAACACCACCTTTATTACCGCACGGTTGGTAGTGGTACGCCTCTTGTGCTTATTCACGGCTATGGCGTCTCGGGGCAGATATGGCAACGCACGCTACCCTATCTCGCGCAGCAGCACCAGGTATTCATCGTCGATCTACCAGGGTATGGGCACAGTCCAGCCACAAGAGTATGGCACCTGCGCGAGATGGCTCCGCTGCTGGCGACGTGGCTGCGCCAGCTACAGCTTTCCAGTGTTGCGGTGACGGGACATTCCATGGGAGGCGCGATTGCGATCCACCTGACGGCGAACGCACCTGAGCTGGTCAGCCGGTTGATACTGGTCAATGCGGCGGGGATACCTCTGCGAGCGCGCCTGCCCTCGCTGGCGGCACGCTCACTGCATTCGTTCTTCCAGATTGGCAATGGGCACCTGCCGCTAGGACTTGTGCGCGACATACTGCAGCCACGGCTCAACCTGCTATGGCAGACGGCGCAGGAGATGAAACGCAGCGACTTTCGAGAAGAACTCGCACAGATTAGCACTCCCACGCTGATCATCTGGGGCGAGCGCGACGTGATGTTGCCGATTGCGCTGGGACACGCGCTCAAGGACGCGTTGCCGCACGCCACCTTCGTCACTATGCCCCATTGTGGACACCGTCCCATGCTGGCGCAACCCGCGCAGTTCAGCAAACTGGTGTTAGAATTTATAGCTACTTGATTCAAAAAAGCTCCTAACTAAGAAGCCCTGTGATTCCCTCTGAATGTATAGCAACATATTTGCTTTTACTCTAAAGAAGAAGGTATACTAGAGTCATTGCACAACTTCACTGTTTTGTTGACTGAGTAGAAGATTAGGAAAACAGTTCGCGTGGCTTCAGCACATTGAAACACGTTTGCTCTTGTAAGCTCTTCTGTAGTGTCGAACTGGAGTGCCTCTCACTCATTCTCGAAAGAAGGGCCATATTATGCAGGAACTACCTACGGCGCAGACAGAAACTACTGACGTAGCAGAGACAGGACTTAGTGAGTACCTGAGTGCAGCTCTGATGCAGACGGAATTCTTGCAGAAGATTTTACGCAACTTGCAAGAAGGTTCCGATCTCTCCCTGGCCGCATGGCAGGCGGCCTTTGAGGCGTCCGATCGCACGTTAGAACACATCAACAAGGCCATGACATTGGCACAAGTAGTATTTGACGGACATGTAGTGGAAGTGTCAGGGGCCTTGTCAGAAGCCCTGATCTGTGATGAGTTCAAGTGCCTGACCTGGAAGTAGCTGTAACTTTACTCATAGCCCGGTTCTTCCGCAGACTCGCTAATTCGGGTGGACGGCACCGGTGAGGCAGGAAAGAAAGCCGCCACCAGGACAGCTTGAGAAAGAAGCCTCTCACGGAGAAACCTCTCGAAGCAGCGAGGATGCGTAAGAGTTGACCATTCAGACAAATCACAGTATTTGATGGATGTAGGCTGCTCGTAGAAGGAATTAGTCCACCATGCCTCCCTCACCTGCTATAACAGCAGACGCCCGCAAAAAGTTACAATAGAAACGGCCTCGAATGCCTAATAGTCCCGTATATAAACAAATTTCTTGATTTTATAGGCATGATAGTGTATCTTCACATGGTCAATTATAAAGAAGCACTCTCCCTGACAGGATATGTAAAAGAGGTCAAAAGCATGAATGGCCGCATAGGACAGCAGCTAGGAAATTACCGTCTAATTCGTAGATTGGGGAGTGGCGGATTTGCTGAGGTATATCTGGGAGAACATGTTTATCTCAAGACACAGACCGCAATTAAAGTGCTTCCAATGCAGCTAACAAGTGATGAAATAGAGAACTTCTCCAATGAGGCACGTACCATTGCAAATTTGAAGCACCCACATATCATATCGGTACTCGATTTTGGAATACAAGAAAGTACAAGCACTCCCTTTCTCGTCATGGACTATGCGCCCAACGGCACCTTGCGGCAACGCTATACTAAAGGGACGAAATTATCCCCTACGCGCCTCCTTCCTTATATTAAACAAGTTGCCGAAGCCCTCCAATATGCTCATGATAACAATATTATTCATCGTGATGTGAAACCTGAAAATATATTACTGGCTCAGAATAACATAGTACTTCTCAGTGATTTCGGCCTGGCAATTGTAGTACAGAGTACACAACATCAACAATCACAGCAAAACATGGGTGCAGGTACTATTGCCTATACCGCGCCAGAACAGAGCAAAGGGAAACCCTGCGTTGCCAGTGATCAATATTCATTAGGCGCTATCGTGTACGAAATGCTGTGTGGCGTACGTCCCTTCGACGGTACACCTATGGAAATTATGGTACAGCACGCACTGTCCTCTCCTCCACCGATGCATGAACATGTGCCCTCCATACTGGCAGCCGTAGAATTTGTGGTACAAAAGGCGCTTGCTAAAGACCCTAAACAACGTTTTGCGACGATACACGAGTTCGCGCTGGCACTAGAAGAGGCTTGCCAACGAGAGAATAGCGAAAATCGCACGCTGCAACTTGTCTCGGCTGGACACGCAGCCATTCCTCTTGCAGCAGCCACATCCCTTGTAGAAAGAGAGCATACGCCACCGATGGTAGCCACTCCTCCACAGGACTCATCTGTAATCTGGAATGTTCCCTATCGACGAAATCCTTTTTTTACTGGCAGAGAAAACATTCTTGCATCGCTTCATGAGAAGCTTCACGCGGGAAAAGCCATGTCCCAAATCCAGGCGATAAGTGGCCTGGGCGGAAGTGGCAAAACACAAATTGCTGTTGAATATGCTTATCGTCACCATAGTGACTATAGCGTAATTCTGTGGCTACGTGGTGATAGACGAGACATACTACGTGAAGATTGTACCACCATCGCCTCACAACTGAGCTTTAAAGGGAAAAGCGATGATTTCATTGGTGCCGTCAGATCGTGGCTAAAGACGAACACAAACTGGTTGCTGATCCTCGATAATGTTGAAAATCTCACCTTATTGCGCACGTTTATTCCTTCAAATGTGCGTGGTCATGTCTTGCTTACTACACGTACACAGGCAACGGGCACGATTGCTCAACGCATCGATCTGGGCAAAATGGCACGCGATGAAGCAAAACTTTTCTTACTACGGCGTATCAAAAAGCTCTTCCAGGATGCATCTCTCGCTGATGCTAGCCATAGTGATATGGAGGAAGCCAACGAGATAGCAGAGCTATTGGGAGATCTCCCGCTTGCACTCGACCAGGCAGGGGCATACATCGAAGAAACCGGATGTAGCCTCAAAGACTATCTCTCTCTCTGTAACACGAGACGCGCGAAGCTGCTCGCCATGCGTGGAGGTATTGCATTCTGGCATCACTATAAGCCGGGGCAATATGCAGTGATAGAACCACTGATAGAGAAAGAACTGGCCTATGCAGAACAGGCATTTGGCTCTGATAACCAACATGTTGCCACGATACGCCTGAAGCTGGCAGAACTCTATTATAAACAGGGAAAATATAGCCAGGCAGAACAGTTGTTCTTGCAATCGCTCTCAATTAAAGAGCAGCATGTTGGTTTGTTGCATGCATGCGTGGCCTGTAACTTCAATGGACTGGGACTGGTCTGCCTTGCTTTGGGCAAATATTCCTTAGCGCAGTCTTATTTTCTCCACGCGCTCATGGTATGGGAGCGACTTCCAGAACCCAGACATCCCTTTATGGGTAGGACGTTGAACGCACTGGCACGGCTTTCTATCGTACTGGGAAAGTATACGCAGGCAGAAGTGTATCTGCAGAGAGAACGTATGCTATTAGAACAAACCTTGCAACCACTGCACCCGGCCATTATTAATAGTTTGAATGAGTGGGCAGTATTGTGCATGGCACAGGGGAGATATGATCAGGTTGAAATACTGCTCGACCAGGCACAAACAATTTTAACAAAGACCGTGAGACTCAAACATCCCATTGCCGGTCGCGTATTGCACACGCTCGCACAATTTTACACCATCCGAGGCAAATACGTACAAGCAGAGCAGATATTGCAGGAGGTACTGGGTATCCGTGAGCAGGCACTGGGGTTCGAGCATCTTGAGGTAGCGGCCATAGTGAATACTCTGGCCGATGTTTACGTTGCACAAAGTCAACGTTCTCTTGCCGAGGCGCTCTATAAACAGGCATTGGAGGTGCGTGAAAAATTGCTGGGACCGGAGCATCCTGATGTAGCCCAGACACTCAACGGCCTGGCGGGGCTCTATTTCACACGGACAGAATATCAGCGCGCAGAACAGTATTATAAACAGGCGCTGGCGATACGCGAGAAAGCGTTGGGGAGTGAACATCCCGATGTGGCCCAGACGCTGAATGATCTCGCCAGACTTTACAGTAATCGTAGGCGCTATGATGCCGCGGAACCACTTTTCAGAAGAGCCTTAGCCATTCGTGAGAAGACGCTAGGGTCAGAGCATATTGAGGTGGGAGCCACCAAAAAGAGTTTTTCTCTTGTACTCTGGGCTATTGGCAAAAGAGTAGAAGCGACGGCATGTATCAAACATGTCAAGCAGATACAAGCAAAATATGCGTACGTTGATATTTTAAGTGATATATGAGAACCCGCTACAACATTGTTTATCATTCGGTTACTCCTCAGAGGTAAAAGCAAGTAGCCAGGGAGTTGCATACGTTTACAGAGCGTAAATGATGGTATTACTTTGACAATCACCTCAGATTATACTAGAATTGCAGCAACACTCAGAAGTAGTGGGGGGGTCGCGTTGCTCAATGAAGAGGACATGATAGCCGGGATCATGATGGGAGAGAGAAGCAGGCACCTCACGCACAACAAATAGCAGAGGAGACCGCGCCGTATGCAAAAAGGACGCATCAGCAAATACCAACCCTATCAACCTATTTATCTTCCAGACCGGCAGTGGCCTTCGCGCACGATTGTCGCCGCGCCAACCTGGTGCAGCGTTGACCTGCGCGATGGGAACCAGGCGCTCGCCATTCCGATGAGCATCAGCGAAAAACTGGAGATGTTCAAACTGCTGGTCGCAACTGGCTTCAAAGAGATCGAAGTGGGCTTTCCAGCCGCCTCGCAGATCGAGTTTGACTTTATCCGACGCCTGATCGAGGAGAACCACATCCCCGACGATGTGACCATTCAGGTGCTTGTGCAGGCCCGCGAGGAGCTGATCGAGCGCACGATCGAATCAATCTACGGCGCGAAGAAGGCGATCGTCCATCTCTACAACTCGACCTCGCCGCTGCAGCGCCGGGTCGTCTTCGGCCTGGATAAGCCCGAGATCGTCGCCATCGCCACGCGCGGCACGCAACTGGTCAAAGAACTGGTGCCCTCGCTCACGGGAACACAGGTCGTTTTTCAATACTCGCCCGAAAGCTTTTCATCGACTGAGGTTGAGTTCGCGCTGGAGATCTGCGAGGCCGTCGTCGACGTGTGGCAGCCAACGCGCGAGCACAAGATCATCCTCAACCTGCCCGCCACCGTCGAGTTCTTCACGCCCAACATCCACGCGGACCAGATCGAGTGGTTCTGTCGTCACCTGCGCAATCGCGAAACTGCCATCATCAGCTTGCACACGCACAACGATCGCGGAACGGGCGTCGCCGCTACGGAGTTGGGTCTGTTGGCCGGCGCCGATCGCGTGGAGGGGACGCTCTTCGGCAACGGCGAGCGCACGGGCAACGTCGATATCGTCACGCTGGCCCTGAACATGTACACGCAAGGTATCGATCCGAAGCTGGAATTCAGCGATATCAATGCAGTGCGTGCGGTCTATGAGCGCTGTACGCGCATGGAGGTTCCACCCAGGCAGCCGTACGCGGGCGAACTGGTCTTCACCGCATTCTCCGGCTCACACCAGGACGCGATCAACAAGGGTATGAGCGCGCAAGATCCAGAGCCGGGCGCGTTGTGGCAGGTGCCGTATCTGCCGATCGATCCCAAGGATATCGGTCGCACATATGAAGCCATTATCCGCATCAACTCGCAGTCGGGCAAGGGCGGCGTGGCGTACGTAATGGAGAACGAGTTCGGCTTCCAGCTCCCCAAAGCCATGCGCATCGAGTTCGGCAAAATCATCAATACGATAGCCGATGCCAGCGGCGAAGAGATTCCGAGCGCACAGATTCTGCAGGCGTTCGAAGATGAATACCTGCGCCGCACAGAGCCATTGGCGCTCGAAACCTTCCGCACCGAGAGGATTACCGACTCGCTCGGCAACGAGGTCGTCGGGTGTACAGCAAGCGTCAACGTGCGCGGCAGTTCGCGCGAGGTCCACGGGCAGGGGAACGGTCCCATCGATGCCTTTGTGCGGGCGCTGAACGAGGCCGAGATCGCGCACTTCAAGATACTCTCCTACGCCGAGCATTCGCTGGGCCAGGGAGCTGGCGCGCGGGCGGTGGCCTACATACAGATTCAAATGCAGGAGGAAAAGACCTTCTTCGGTGCGGGCATCGAGACGAGTATCGAGATCGCGTCGATCAAGGCCGTGCTGAGCGCGCTGAACCGGGCCATACTGCACGAGAGCAAGGCGGAGCGCGTGCCGGCGCAATCGGGGCAGATGGTCTAGTCCGGCGCCAGACCGGTGAGCACGAGGCTACAATAACCGACCACCACGCCGATCGCGTGACCGATGACGGTGTTGCGCGGTGAGGCGCTCGCAGACATAGGCGCGGTAAAAAGAGAAAGGCCGTGGGACCGAGCGAAGGAAAGATAAAGACCGTGTGCGTCTTTACCTGGCATCGCGCCCATTGGCCGCCCTCAGGGAGGGTTGCAGATAGTTGCCGGTGAGCTCGCGACACAAAGGTTCCAGCACAGTACGACTGGTCGGCGCCCATATAGGCTGCGACTTTATCCTGGCAGTGCGCAGAACATCGACGAGGAGCGCCGTCTCCGCCTGAACCTGCTGCAGTTCGTGTTTAAGCTGGTTAGCCTGGGATTGGAGGGAACCCACCACGTGCGAGGCTTCCACCCTGACGCGCTGAAAATCCGTCTCGGCCTGGTTCAAGCGCTGGAGCCGACTCAGCAGGTTATTGAGAGAATATGAGATCTGCCACAACACATGATCTTTCGTCAGGGGTGCGCGCGTATTGAAGTTTCCATTTGCCACCTCCACATGCGTCTGCAAGATTAGGCCAGTTGAATGACAATCTGACCGGCAATAGCAAGTAGCGCGACAGAACTGAGAGCGCAGATATACAGGATGGTAAGGCGACGGGTGGGGGAGTGCGAAATCGGTGCATCTCTCATATATAATAAGCCTCCAGGGTTTTAAGTAGTGGGGGAGATCGTGCGCTTTTTCTTTACCTGCCCCTATGCATATTTCAACGGAAACGCTACGCGCGCCCCTTCCTCACACGTGAAAAAGTCTGGAATGTCCCGAATCTTGTCAATAGATAGCGATGCAAAGGGTTAACGAGCTACATTCGACACGATGCATCTTCTACCCATCTAAACGATTATACCCGATAGCTTATTTGAGAATGCGATAACGACCATATACAAAGAAAAAAGTACTAAAAAATAATTATGATGACTATGGGAAAAAGCGGAGATAGCTCGAACGTCACCCTTGACGAACTGGCGCGGGCGCAGCAGATCGTTCCCATCGTCACCGTACAGAACCACTACAACCTGGCGAGACGGCAGTCCGAGCGCATGACGATCGAGCAATCGGAAGAGATGATCGATACCTGCGCGCGCCAGGGTATTGGCTTTATACCCTGGTCACCGCTGTCAGCCGGGGATCTGGGTCGGCCCGGCGGTCCCCTCGATCAGGTCGCGAAGCGGCACAACGCTACACCGAGCCAGGTCGCGCTCGCGTGGCTGCTCCAACGCTCCAGCACCATGCTGCCCATTCCGGGAACTTCCAGCGTGAAGCACCTGGAAGAGAACGTGTTGGGTGCCTCGCTCAGGCTGAGTCAGGAGGAGTTCGACGCGATCAACCGCAGCAGTAAATAGTCCTGTAACTCTTCCCCTTTTCTGACTCCTCGTGGCCGAAGGCGCGAGGAGTCTGAACAAGGAATCCGAACAGGTACCCATAATTGCTATTTTGGGACATTGGTATACTGTAGATAGAGCTTCGAGCGTAAAATCACACCTTAACACTATATAAAAATTTATTATGCAAGGTGAGCGCTATAGATGAATAACGTCAAGTGGAAAGGGGGCAGAGCAGGATGGCAAAGCGCAAACGCACACAGTCGCCTCTGGAACAACAGCAACC
Source organism: Ktedonobacteraceae bacterium (assembly GCA_034438015.1). Lineage (GTDB taxonomy): Bacteria > Chloroflexota > Ktedonobacteria > Ktedonobacterales > Ktedonobacteraceae > JACDAE01. The sequence goes on from DAOTTD010000253.1 coordinate 19,871, forward strand.
ATACGACAATATCCTCAAGTCTCTTCTAGAGGGACAGGAGGCACAGATACTTCCGCATATTCTAGATGGAGCGGTGTACCAGGAAACATATGACATCGAGGTCATGAGGACGATATTGCGCACGGATCGTGTCTATAAGGTTCTCTACAAGGGAAAGGCGCACATTCTGCACCTGGAATTCGAGGCCGGGTCCGATGAAGAGATGAGTGTGCGCCTTCTGGATTATCACGCCTATCTGTATCGGAAGTATCGTCTTCCAGTCATCTCAGTCATTGTCTACCCATTTGAGACAACGATGGCAACATCACCGTTACAAGAAGAGAGCGAGGGGGGAGCTTCTTCTCATCTTCCACTTTCGAACGTTCCCACTCTGGGTCTTAGAGGCTGAGAAGTATGTACAAGAGCATACAGTTGCGCTGTACGCGCTGTTACCAGCGATGGCGGGCGCTAATGCGCAATTAGTTTTACGAGCCATCGATGAGATGGTAGAATATTATCAGAACGACGATATCACATTGGCGCGTGAGCTCAGGTGGATGGGCATTATTCTACGTCGTGCGACTATCGTTCCAGCAGAGGAGAAACGTATGATCGAAGAGAGGCTCAGCATGTACGACGATTTGATGGAAAAAGACCCTAAGATGAGAAAGATCCGGGCCGAAAGTGAGGCCAGGGGTGAGACCAGGACACTGCGTATGACGATCCTCTTATTGGTGAAGGGGCGGTTTCCTGCCCTGGTCGAGCAGGCCCAACAACGGGTCAAACGCACGACGTCAGTTGACGAGTTGAAACAGCTCTTTGAACAACTTGCCAGCGCCTCTGATGAAGCCGCCGTACGCTCGCTTCTTCTTTAATCTTGCGTTTTATCAAGTATGCGACATTGATCAGTGGCAAACTCATGAAGAGGAGACATATACATGCGTATTCGTGAATTGAGACTACTGACCAGTAATCTTGCCGAACAGAAAGAGTTTTACACGCGTACGCTCGGTCTGCCGCTAGCATATGAGCAGGACGGCCTTGTCGTAATACAGGCTGGCGGAACAAAGCTCGTCTTCACGCAGGCGCAGGAGGGGAGCGAGCCATACTACCACTTCGCCTTCAACATCACCGAGAACAAGCTCTTGCAGGCGAAGACATGGATCGCCGAACAGCATATAGCCCTGAGCAGAGACGATCCGAACAACTGGTACTCAAAATCGTGGAACTCGCACGCGATCTACTTCTATGATCCTGCCGGTAATATCGTTGAGTTTATCGCGCGACACAGCCTGGCAACTGGACAAGATGGTTTATTTACAGAAAGAGATATACTGTATGCCAGTGAGATAGGACTTGTGACGGACGATGTGGTAACAACGGCTGAAGTATTGCAAGGAAAAGTTGGCGTGGAGATATATAAGGGAGGCATTTCGGAGGAGTTCGCGGCACTGGGGAACGAACATGGACTGTTCATCCTTTCGAAGAGAGGGCGCATCTGGCTGGCATCAGACAAGAGGTCACAGATCTATCCGACAGAAGTGAGAATTCAGGATGGCAACGGCTACGAGTTCGCGGATCTGCCCTATCGTATTCAGGCGATAGGCGCCTGAGAGAGGCTTTTATTATTATCTAATGGATGGATGGATGGGAGACGTTTACGCCTTGACGTAGAACAGGAGAAGAGCGTATACTATCTATATTAATGACTGACCACCCATCCATGTTATTTATAATAGTAGTGAGGAAACGACATGCCGAAAGTAGTTGACGAGCAGATGCGGGAGGCGACACGTCAACGCATCATTCACGAGGCTGCGGGCGAATTTGCGCGCCTGGGCTTCGATCAGGCCAATATCAATACGATCGCGGAACTGGCGGGAATCGGCAAGGGCACGATCTACCTGTACTTCGAGAACAAGCGCGAGCTCTTTCTCGCTATGTTACGTCACATCGCGCAGGCGCATATCGCCTCGATCCGGGCGGCGCTTGCTCCCGAAGGGACATTACAGCAGCGCCTGGAACGTCTTTTTCTTGCCTTCGCGCACCTGGCGGAGCAGGAGAACGATAGCTTCAACGTCTATATGAGCGCCCTCTACGGGGTGAACCGCGCCTTCCAGGAGGAGGCGAAGCGGCTGCTGCGCGACTATATCGCGGTGATCGCCCTGATGCTAGAAGAGAGCCGGGCACGTGGCGAGATCCGCTGCCAGAATATCGAAGCGCTAGCGCTGATGGTGCTCTCGCTGACCGAGTCCTACGTACTTTCAGCCAGAGTGCTGGGACGATCGGAGCAGGCGCTGGCCCACGAAGGAAGAGCCGTTGCACACGCGCTTCTGCATGGCATCGCTACTTCTTAGTTAAACGAGCGAGCTCTCTTTTTTTATCTTTTTATTGACTGGCTACCCACCCATTGTCCAGGGCGAGACACAGAGGAGAACGATTCCGATGAATGCAGACGTTATCATCACCTTTTTACGCAGATTGTTTCATATACGACGCACGAAGCGCAGTTTCGAGAGTCCACGCTACCTGCTCAAGTGGCTGCTCATCAGCACACTGATCGGCGTAGTTGCCGGACTGGGCGCGATCGCCTTCTTCTGGGCGATCCACTTCGCGACTGACACTTTTCTCGGGCGCCTGGTCGGTTATCTTCCGCCCGAGCCGGCGGGGGAGGGTGGAGGTGGTCCGCTCATGTCATTCTGGTCCGCAGCCCATCCCTGGCTGCTACCGTTTGTTACTGCTGCTGGCGGGCTAGTCGCGGGCATTATCGTCTTCAGTCTGGCACCGGAGGCAGAGGGGCACGGGACAGACGCCGCGATCAGGGCCTTTCACCAGGGCAAGGCGATACGCGCCCGCATCCCCCTGGTCAAACTGGTCGCCTCGGCGATCACTATTGGTACGGGCGGCTCAGCCGGGCGCGAGGGTCCGGCGGCGCAGATCAGCGCAGGCTTCGGGTCCATCCTGGCAACGATGCTGCGCCTGGACGTGCAGGATCGACGCATCGCGCTCGCCACTGGTATTGGCGCTGGCATCGGAGCGATCTTCCGCGCGCCCCTGGGGGGAGCTATTCTCGCGGCAGAGATTCTGTATAAAAACGATCTGGAGGTCGAGGCTATCATTCCCGCCCTTATCGCGTCGATCGTCGGCTACAGCGTCTTCGGAGCGTGGTCGGGCTGGAATCCGATCTTCGCCACAAATAGTAACCTCGCCTTCACTTCGCCCCCGCAGTTGCTGTTCTACGTCGTACTGGGAGTGCTCTGCGGAGCCGTGGGGCTGCTCTACGCAAAGGGATTCTACGGCATCACCCATCTCTTTCATCGCCTGCGCCTGCCCAGGTGGATCAAGCCCGGCATCGGCGGACTGCTCGTGGGACTGATCGGCCTGGCGTTGCCACAGGCATTGGGCATGGGCTATGGCTGGGTGCAGGTTAGCATGGGGCCGGGGCTCTTAGCGCTACCATTATGGGTTGTGCTGCTGCTGCCATTCGCCAAGATTGTGACCACGGGCCTATCGATCGGCTCGGGCGGCTCGGGCGGCATCTTTGGTCCAGGCATGGTCATCGGCGGAATGCTGGGAGCGACCGTCTGGCGTCTGTGCTACCACGTCATACCGGGCATTCCTCCGACGCCCGCGCCCTTCGTCATCGTTGGCATGATGGCGCTCTTCGGTGGCATCGCGCACGCCCCGCTGGCCGTCATGCTCATGGTCGCCGAGATGACCGGCAACCTCTCGATGCTCGCGCCCGCCATGATCGCCGTTGGAATCTCTTCTATCCTCGTGGGAAAAGCGACCATCTACACCAGCCAGGTAGACACACGCGCGGACTCACCCGCACACCGGCTGCAGATGTCCTTCCCCCTGCTCTCCACACTCGCGGTACGGCAGGCGATGACGCCGCTGGCGCTACACTTCACCGGTGGGCAAACGGTGGCGGTGGCGGAGCAACAACTGGCGAATCATATAGAGAGCGGAGCACCAGTCGTCGATGAGCGCGGCAACCTGCGGGGCGTGCTGACAGTCGCGGATATTCAACGCGTTCCGCTCGCAGAGCGAGAGAAGCGCCTGATAAAAGACGCCATGAACCGCGACGTCCTGGTCCTCTCGTCCGATGATACGCTGGACGAGGCATTGGAGGAACTGACCAGTCGCAGGGTAGGCTGGGCGCCAGTCGTCGACGTCGAAGCCGTGGCAGGCAAGCAATACGTCATGGGAACGATCTCGGCTGCCAGCATCGTGCGCAAGTACCGGCAGACGCTCACCAACGACTCGCGGCGTATGCGCGGGTTGGTCGAGGGCACAGTAATGGTGGAAACCATCGTTAAAACGCAGATGCCCCTGGCGAACGTGCCTTTGCGCGAGGCAAAGTTGCCGGCGGGCTGCCTCGTCGTCTCGATCCGCCGGGATGATGAGCTGCTCTTCCCCAGGGGGAGCACGGTCATCCAGCCGGGAGACGTCGTAACGTTCTTGATGAATCCAAGCGGGGAGGAGCACCTGCAGCAGTACCTGACCGAGCCGCGTCCTCAGCCTACGGAAATAGTCGTAGGAGACCAGTATAGATGAATAAGGCCAGGGGAACATTGTTCTTCTGGCCCCTTCTGTGATCATTAAGAATAAAGGAGTACATGATGCCTACAAAAATTAAAGATGTACAGCGTCCTAATGGGTTGCTCCGCCTGGGTTTTCGGTTACCGATCTGGTTGTTTCAACTTCATCTCAGTTGGATAATGGGAGAACGTTTCCTGCTATTGATTCACAGGGGTCGCAAAAGTGGAATGCCGCGTCAGACAATCCTGGAAGTGCTCCAGCATGACAAAACCAACGACATCTATTACGTATTCGCAGGCTGGGGTGAACAATCCGATTGGGTACGCAATATTGAGCAGACACCAGAGGTCACCATAATTGTCGGGGCCCGCCACCTCCAGGCGTACGCCACGCGTGTCTCTCCTGAAGAGGCGGAACGTATCACTATAGACTATGCCCGGCGACATCCTGCTGCAATCCGTATCCTTCCCCGCTTGATGGGTTATCAAGTCGACGGCACGGAGGAGGATTTTCGCACCTTGGCACGTACCGGGGTAGTGTTCGCCTTGCGCCCTCTTTAATATTCTCTGAAAAGAGATAAGCGCTGACGCCATGCGCGCTGGTTATGATACCAGCGCGCAATAAGCACACCACGTGAGCGAGTTCGCGCTATTCGCGGTCCGCGATGATCGAGCCGATATTATCCGCGAGGCGTGGATTGAGGCGGCTAATAATCACAGCATAGATGATCGCGACAACGAGAATGCCCAGACTGATCCATGGGAAGAGGTTAAACGGCGGGCTCTGTCCCGGCCCTATGAGAGCCCAGAGCGGAAAGCCGATCGCCAGCACGCCCAGGATCGGTAGGATCAAATGTCTCACTACAGAGAACTGATCGGGATGCTCCCTCCTATAATAGATCGGAAGAGCGATATTCGAGACCAGGTAGACCAGCGCGATCAGAATCGTACCCAGCGTGGCGATCTCGCCGAAGAACGTCACCGGATCAACGTTCCAGCCGAAGATATAGGTCACGGCCAGGCCAAAGCCGGAGAAGACGAGAAAGCTCGCCCAGGGAGTGCGCGTCTTAGGATGGAGAGTGGCCAGACGCCTGGGGAGCAGACCCTCGCGCGCGGCATTGAAGATCAGGCGCGCCTGCGAGTTCGATCCCGCGATCATCGCGCTCATCGTCGAGGTGAAGCCAGCGACGTAGGCCAGGAACGCCAGGATACCGGAGATACTCTGGGCCGCATCGAGAAAGGGAATCGCTGACGCGGACAGGACCTTCACATTGTAGTTAAAGGCGACTACCGTAGCATACATGAACAGCAGGTACGATAGGCCCATCAGTAGGATACTTGCATAGATGGCCCTGGGTACATTGCGTCTTGGCTCGTTGGTCTCCTCGGCGAGCGCGGCAGAGTTCTCCCAGCCAACGAACATGTAGACGGCGATTGGGAAGCCGAGTCCCAATCCACTCAGGCCACCCGAGATATTCGCCGGATTGAAAGGAGCGAGGGAGAGCCGTCCGGCGTGGGTAATCAGCGCGATGATCGAGACCAGCAACAGCACGGCCAGTTCCAGCGCGAAGAAATAGCCAGCCCAGCGCGTGGAGAGATGGACGCCGCGCACCATCAGGAAGAAGACCAGCACCACAAAGAGCAAGGTGAACAACTGCCAGGGGACATTGATATGCAGGTAGTGCTGAAAGATAATCTGCGTCCAGCCACCGGAGATCGTGATAACCGACGCCATAGCGATGATGTAGCCCAGGCTGATCACGATCGTAGTTGTGATAGCCGAGATGGGGCCAAAGGTTTTGCCGATGAAAGTGATGAACGAGCCAGTCGACGGGATAGAGCGCGAGAACTCGGCAAGTGTATTGCCAAGCAAGGCGATGGCGACTGCGGCCACAATGATAATCAATGGGGACGCTACGCCTGCCGCAGCCACAATGAGTGCGGAACTGAAAAAGAAGCTCATCGCTGGCGCAATGTTGGCCATGGTAGATGTTGCGATGTCTACCAGGCCAAGAGCACCTCGCTGCAGGCGAGGCGCCGCCACAAGGATGTCTTTTCCTTCAGTGGGAATAAATTCGGGTGATTCTTCGTGTGTACTCATGGAGGGTTACCTCTTGCGCGCAAGGCGCTTGCTAGAAGGGAAGGTCAATGAGTTCTCATGTATGTACTGTAACATACAAGCAAGGGTTTCTACAAGATGTGGTAGAGATTCTTCGAGTATATTTTTACGTGGGGCCAACGATGGAGGGGAAATGCGCAACAAATACATGTATTGCGGATGGCGGCTCCGATGGACTTCTCGAGGGTGCTACTTTCGGTACCCTCTCAGGTTAGTATCCTTTGAGCCGCCTGCGTCTATTTTATCCGAATAATTCCTGGATGGCAACCCTCTATGCGACTTTCTCCTGCATCCTCAATAGAGACTCTACCGGGCCTCACTCGCTATATGTCGGTATACGGCCCTCATTTAGGCGTTGCTGCCGATCAGGAAGAAAAGCGGATAGGGCGGGTTCTGGGCCAGTCGTTCCAGCAAGCCTTTGAGCCGGCGCACCTCGGCATAGAAGTAGGAATAACCATCGGTCACGGAGTCGGTCACTTTGATGCAGGCGTACGTCTCGAACGGCGTGACCTGCATCAAAGTGGCCGAAACCGTGACAGCTTCGTGAGTGGAAAGCTTGCGGATGTGATTCTTCTGTAACGTCCAGGTAATACACTCTCTACCGCATTAGTAGCTGCGGTGAGAAATGTTTTTGACGATCAAAAACCTGGAGCGAAAGGAGAAAACCTATGGGCCTGTGGGCATGGGTCATTTTACTGGCGGTATCCGCTGCGCTGGCCACGGCGGCGCAGTACCTGTTCTTCCGTCAGAATCGAAAGACAACCGACTACGACTGGGTGTACATCGCGGGTGGAGCGTTGCTCGGTGGCTTCACCGCCCATGTGTGGTACTCTGGCTTCGGTCCGGTGATAGACGGTCTTAATCTTCTGCCAGCCCTGCTAGGCGCGGTTGTCCTGGGCGCCGTGGCGGAGATGGTCTACCGCGCGTTCATCAGGCCACGCCAGAACGTCTAAGTGTTACCATCCGGGGCGGGAACACGCCATATTCCTGGCAGGCAATCGTTGCCAGGCAGCAACGTGAGAAGATGATTGGTTTGATTGGCATCAAGGAGGTACATGTTGGATATCACAAGAAAAGAAACAGCACGCAGCATGACCAGCGGTGAGGAAAGCGCACCGTCCGAGCAACACGATACGGTGGAGGACAAGGGTTCGTTGCTCGATGCATTGCGCGCATTCGCAGTGCTAGTGGTGCCCTCGGCGCTCTTCGATCTGTTTCTGATGGGGAGCGTAGTTGCGACAATTCGCGGCGCCTTGATACGGCCCCACACGCTGGTAGCCAGATACCTCCGCCCACTTGTGGCCCTGGGCACATTCCTGGCGGTTGCCTATCCGACCGTGATCCGACCATGGATGCTGCGCTGGGGAGCCACCGACGAAGAGAGATACAAAGCACTGCCTGGGGACGAGCTTGTTCCTGACCCTGTCACTACATCTACGCGAGCCATCACGGTGCAGGCGCCAGTAGCAGCGGTGTGGTCCTGGCTCGCTCAGATCGGGCAGGACCGTGGCGGCTTCTACAGCTATGAGTGGTTGGAGAACCTGGCCGGGTGCAAGATGCACAATGCGGACCGCGTTCATCCTGAGTGGCAGCAGCGGGCGATTGGCGACGTGGTCAAGCTCCACTGGGCGCTGGGCAATAAGGTTGCCTCCTTCGAACCGAATCAGGCGATAGTGTTGGAGGGCTGGGGCGCCTTTGTGATCGAACTGCTTGATGACCAGCGCACGCGTGTGATCCTGCGCTCACGGACAGCTCGCGCGTGGTCGGCATTGTACGAAGTGCTGCTAATCGAGCTTCCACACTTTATCATGGAGCGCAAAATGCTTCTCGGCCTCAAGAAGCAGGCTGAACATGCATGGCGGAAGCAGGTAGCTGAGTCGCACTGGACTGTCGAGACCAACAGGGGACATGCTGCTTCATCCCACAAAAGCAAAGGAAAACCATTATGAAACACAAAGGCATACGGATTGCACTCGCTATTATCGAGGCATGTATCGGTCTGGGTGCTCTTGGTGGAGGCATCGCTCTTCTGATCGGCGCGTTTGACCAATGGCTACCAGTCGCCTTTCTGCAGGGCACGCCATTTAGTGACTACCTTATCCCTGGCCTGGTACTGACTGTTATCATCGGTGGCGGAATGCTGTTGGCTTCAGCTGCGCAGTTCATCCAGCGCGAGTGGGTAGTACTCCTCTCAGCGGCGATGGGTCTTATTATGCTCGGCTGGGAGATCGTCGAGGTCGCGATCATCGATCGTTATGAGCAGGCCGTCGTTCCCAGCACGGTGGTACAACAAGTGCTCTTCTCGGTGCTTGGTCTGGTGATCTTCGGGCTGGCCGCCTATCTGTGGATGACTGAGTATCGCGGTCAAAAAGAAGGAGGCATCTTGCTATGAAAACCAGGTTGTTGGTAGGACTGTTAGCCATCGCCTCTGGCGGGTATGCGTTATGTCGCCTGGGACAGCGGCGGGATGCGACCGACGCGGAAGTACATCGTCCCTTGCCAGGCGATGACCTTGTGCCTTACCCAATGGCAGAAACAACACACTCCATCGTCATTCGTGCGACTTGCGCCGCTATATGGCCCTGGCTGGTGCAGATGGGGTACGACCGGGGCGGGTGGTATACCGAAAAACGCTGGTATCAGCGGGTTGAAAGAACTCTCTGGCACAGCAAGCACCCAGCTAGTGCTGATCGAATCATCCCAGAACTGCAACACCTCAAGGTCGCTGATACCGTGCCCGATGGCCCTCCTGGGACTGCTTTCTTCACGGTTGCCGATCTAGAGCCGCAGCGAGCACTCGTCTTCTACTCTACCACCCACGTGCTCTTTCTTGCGCCTCGCTTTCTACGGAACAGTCCAAGAATTGGGATCTCTGGCGAGTTCAGCTGGACGTTCTTTCTTGAGGACGTTGGTGAACATAGCGCACGTTTGACCGTGCAGTGTCGAGTCAGCTATGGACCTCGCTTGTTCAAGATGTTGACCCTTCCATTGTTGTTCCCTACTGACTTCATTATGGCACGTATGATGCTGCAAGGGATCAAACAGCGAGTAGAGCTTACTAAAGAACTCAGTCATAATACGCTGGTGCTTTCTTGAGCGTCTGCCATTGAGCGCCGTCATGGCCAAAGACGACCAGTGCCACGTGCTCGTGCGCGACCAGATCCAGGAGTTTTTGCGTACTGGCGCGCAATTGCGTCTCGTCCTCAATAGGCCACGCTTTGCGATCAGGGGTGAACAGGCGCTGCAGGACCACAGCGTCGATAGTGAGCAGAACGTTTCCGGTCTGTGGCAGGCGCACCAGAACTGACTGATGTCCAGGCGCGTGCCCACTGGTTTCGATCAGCAAGAGGCCGGGCAGTAGCTCGGTATCTCCGTCGATGAGCCGATAGCACAACGCAGGATGATCCCAGTGCGCGCGGGCGGCTGCATAGCGCGGATTTCCGCTACGAGCCAACTCGTAGTGTACGCGCTGGACGATGAACTCCGCTCTGGGAAAGGCATCATGGTAGCCTGCATGATCTACGTCGAAATGGGTACAGATGAGGAGATCGATGTCATCTGGACGCAAACCAAGATCGCTGAGGTGCTCAAGCACATTTTTTTCATGCCCTGCTGCTGGCAAGCCCGGCGGTGGTGTATAGTCAGCAGGCAATCCGCTATCGATAAGAATGTTCTCCCCATTGCCCATCTGAACAAGATAGCAACCATTCGACCCCGCAGACGGCTGAGGGCGTGTCGGTATGGTTGAAGTACTCAATTGCAGCAGGTAGAGCCGTTGGGGCGTTGCATCGATCAGTGTCATTCGTCGATCCTTTCCTTGAATCGATGTCCCTCTCTATGGGCACACGAACAAAACAGGTTCAGTAATGAAGTATAGCAACATCTCCAACCAGAGACCGTGAGTGACATTACAGACAAAGGGCGCGTTTTGTGCTATGGTTGTAAAAGAAAATGGCTATGATTTACTCATTACTGACGGAGCAGCGGAGTACTGCTCCCTATGGTCTTCAGGACGGCGAGGCGTTGCGGGGCTTGTGAACCGCGCCCCTATATGGGGGATACAAACGAACAGGGAGGCAGGCTATGATCGATAACCCCATCTTCATGGTCGACGATTGGAAGCTGCGCGAGAAGGAGCTTCACCTGGATATACTGGCGCAGACCGAATCAGTTTTCGCCCTCTCCAATGGACATATAGGACTGCGAGGCAACCTCGACGAAGGAGAGCCGTATGGCCTGCCCGGCACCTATTTAAACTCCGTCTATGAGTTGCGACCCCTACCCTATGCGGAGGGCGGATACGGCTACCCTGAATCCGGGCAGACGGTCATCAACGTCACGAATGGCAAACTCATCCGTCTTCTCGTCGACGACGAACCCTTTGATATTCGCTATGGCGAGGTTCAGAGCCACGAGCGGGAACTCGACTTTCGGGGTGGGGTCCTCCGCCGCAACGTGCGCTGGACTTCCCCTATGGGACACACGGTTGAGGTCTCCTCGGTGCGCATGGTGTCGTTCACGCAGCGGGCGCTCGTAGCGATCAGCTATGAGGTGCTGGCGATCGAGAACGAGATGCGCATTGTTGTGCAATCGGAGCTGGTTGCGAACGAGGCGTTGCCAGGAGCAGGCAAGGATCCACGAGAAAGCGCGGCGCTTGCATCTCCGCTGGAGAGCGAAGAGCACCAGGCTCAGGGAACCTTCGGGCTCCTGGTCCATCGCACCAGGGTCAGCAACCTGCGCATTGGTGCGGCGATGGACCTTCATGTAGAAGGACCCGCCGGGACGGGCATTGAAGCTGAAAGCTATCCCGATATAGCTCGTGTATCCATCACTGCGCGCCTGAAGCCGGGCGAACGACTACGCATTGTCAAGCTCGTCACCTATGGCTGGTCGAGCCAGCGTTCCCGATCCGCACTGCACGACCAGGTCATCGCAGCCCTCTTCAGCGCTCGCTCGACCGGATGGGAAGGTCTGCTCGCCGAGCAGCGCGCCTACCTGGACGATTTCTGGGCGCGAGCAGACGTTGAGATCGAGGGTGACCCGGAGATTCAGCAAGCCCTGCGTTTCGCACTCTTCCATATCCTGCAGGCAGGCGCGCGCGGTGAACGGCGACCGATTCCAGCCAAAGGGTTGACGGGTCCCGGCTACGACGGCCACACTTTCTGGGACACGGAGACCTTCGTCCTACCGATACTCATACTGACGCTTCCGCGCGCCGCCGCAGACGCGCTGCGCTGGCGACAATCGATTCTCGGCAAGGCGAAAGACCGGGCGTACCAGCTCGGACTACATGGGGCAGCCTTTCCATGGCGAACGATCAGAGGCGAAGAGTGTTCGGGATACTGGCCAGCGGGCACTGCCGCGTTTCACATCAATGCAGCCATCGCATATGCCGTGACCAGCTATGTCGGGAGTAGCGACGATACGAAGTTCGAGGAAGAGGTGGGGCTCGAACTGCTCGTCGAGACGGCGAGACTGTGGCGTTCGCTTGGCTTCCACGACGCCGACGATCGCTTCTGCATTGATGGCGTTACCGGACCAGACGAATATAGCGCCCTCGCCGACAACAACGTCTACACAAACCTGATGGCGCAGCATAATCTGCGCTACGCGGCGGATGCCGTGCAACGCTATCCCGCTAAAGCGCGCGAACTTGGCGTCGACTCCGAAGAGGCCGCTAGCTGGATCGACGCAGCTGAGAAGATGTTTATCCCATACGACGAACGCCTCAAAGTAACGCCACAGGACGATTCTTTTACCAGGCACAAAGTGTGGGACTTCGCCAACACGACGCCGGACCAGTACCCTCTGCTCCTGCACTTTCCGTACGTTGACCTCTATCGCAAGCAGGTCGTCAAGCAGGCCGACCTCGTCCTGGCAATGCAGCTCTGCAGCAACGCCTTTACAGCGGAGCAGAAGGCACGCAACTTCGCTTATTATGAGGCACTCACCGTGCGCGACTCCTCGCTATCGGCAAACACTCAGGCCGTCCTTGCCGCCGAAGTGGGCCAGCTACAGCTTGCATATGACTATCTTGGCGAAGCAGCGCTCATGGACCTCGACGACCTGGAGCATAACACACGGGACGGACTCCACATCGCCTCGCTCGCGGGAGCCTGGATGGCACTGGTCGCGGGCTTCGGCGGCATGCGCACGCAGGGTGGCTCGCTCTCCTTCGCGCCGCGCCTGCCGGAAGGGATCAGACGGATCGTCTTCCGCATCTTGTACCGTGGGCGTCGCCTGCGTATCGAGGTGACTGCGCAGGAAGCGACGTACCACCTGCTCGACGGTTCACCGCTGAAGAGCTGGCACCACGGCGAAGAGATTACCTTGTCTGTGGATGATGCAATAAGCCGGTCCATTCCTCCTATAAAGGCGGGCCCCAGACCTACTCAACCAAAGGGGCGCGCGCCGGTCCCGCGTGGAGCACGGCGCACGTCGTGACATCATGAGTTATCCCGGTAACTGTTCAGGTGCCCTTTTGACTCATCAGCGCCTTTGGCGCTTCGCAAGCCCTTTGGTGTGGGTGGCGCGCTGGCGGTCTGCGCCGCCAGCGCGCCACCCACACAGGAGTCGTGCGAGCCGCAAAGCGCGCGGAGCCACGAGGAGTCAGGACGAGGGAATCTGAACAGTTACGCGGATGGAGAAGCATCGAACCCCTGTTCGAAAATTCCGGGATAACTCATGACCGGTTGCGCAGCACCGCAGGCGCTGCGAGGCCAGCTGAGGTAGATCTAAATGGCCGTGGCTAGATCTCTTCCGGCAGCGGCCCCATGTGCCCGGACCAGATCTGGCGGGCGAGCGCACGCGCATCGTAGCTCGCTCCGTAGCCCGCGAAGTACTGGCAGATGCGTTCGACATCACGGGCCAGCAGAGAGAAGACATCCGAATTGTGATAGGGATCGACGGCCTGCGCGAAATCGATCACCTTCACGCTCCCTTGCCAGTAGAGGACATTGTAAGCCGACAGATCGCCATGAATGCGACCGTGCACCAGCGCGAGTTCGATATTATGCAGGATGCACTCGAAGAGGGGCTGCACCTCCTCTTGTTCGAGCATGACATCGTTCAGACGAGGAGCTGGCTCTCCGGGGGCACCGATGTACTCCATCAGGACAGCGTTGCCGATCTGGGCAACCGGGCACGGAACGTCGGCCCCATGCGCAAAGAGCAGACGCTGCGTCTGATACTCGTACTCGATCCAGGACGCGACCTGGGCGGCGCGTCCCTTCTCCGTCTTGCGTGTGGCGGCGCTGCCACGCCGGCTGTTGCCGTGCTCCGCTTGCCCCTGCTCATCGCGCTGGACGCGGCTGAAGCGATAGATGGCGTCGTTGCGCAGGCTACGAAACATGCGCGGACGATAGATCTTCGCCGCGAGGTACTGCACGCCCGTTGAAGGATGCGCCGTACAGCAGTAGACTGTGGCTTCTTTTCCACTATGCGCCTCGTGCAGAACATCGGTAATCAAATGCTGATCATAGAACGGCATCAGCGACGAGAGTATCCAGGGCGCGTCGCGCCTGGACGCCAGCAAGGTAGGATGGAACGCCGGACGAGCCGTTGGCTGCTCTTCGTACGCCTGCTCGCGCAGCCAGCGTTGTACCGCTGAGCTGCTTTCGTAACTGGTCTTGCGCGTTGGTTTCGTATCGGTATGATTGCGGGCGCGGGCGCGTTCGCGCGCCCCCGGCTTTATTTTTACAAACGTTTTGGGCTCCTCGGAGTCATCGTCGAAATGTCTCTTCAAAAGAATTGCTCCTATGGAAAGGCAGGTACATTCCCTCCCGACATCATGGGAAATGAGCGCCTGTCTCACAGAATTTCGGACATGTACAGCAGACAAAAAGAGCGCAGCATGCCGCAACGAGACGGGGCGCGAGAGAACGCACCGGGAATGTTTAAGAATGGGAAGTTATTTCGCGAGGGGGCAGTAGTACAGAAAAAGTGTCTGGTTGGAGCAAGCCGCAGCCGGACAGAGAAGAGAGGAGAAGCTACGTGCCAGGAGCGCCGCGCATAGGGCGAATGCAATGCTTCGAGAAGACCAACTCTCAAAATCTCATAGGCCAGGGAATGCTTTATCGGACAGTACCATACCCCGTGGAAACAACGAGAACTACAAACCTTGTCATAATAAGCACCTCCAATCTATTTAATGTTCGAGAAAGAGCTTACCATATAGGGACGCGAAAAGCAAGAGATTTTTAGTGTAGAGTTTTTTGCGAGCTTGCAGCTCACAAAAAACTCTACAAACTATGTAAACGTCGAAGGCGCGGGGTGTAACAATTTATAGCGAGCCGAACTGCTCCATATGCTTGCGTTCGCGTTCGAGCGCGCCGGCGGGGAAGGGCTTTTCGCCTCCGATCATGCGCGCGTCGAGCGTGAGTTGGGCTGCCTCTTCCATAATGATAATCAATTGCGCGACGGCAAGCACATCGCGAGCGAAGGCCAGCAATCCGTGGTTTGCCAACAACACAGCCGGAACGGTCGGATGCAGCCGCAGTTGTTCCACGATGTAGGAGACGGCCTCCGCTGAACCACGCGGAGCCCAGTCCGCCACAGGAATAGCTTCGGTGATACCGAAACGCAGGAACGCCTCGTACACACAGGGCAGAGGCTGCTGGGCGAGGGCAAAGCTCGTCACGCGGGGCGAATGCGTGTGAATGACAGCCTGCACATCGCGCCGCTCACGATAGACGCACGCGTGCATACCGACGATCTCACGCGTAGTCGGATCAAGGTTTCCCTCCACCACCTCGCCATCAAAGGTAACGACCACCAACTGCTCCGTTGTCAGGTGAGCGATGTGGCTTACCGACGTGAGCAGGAGCTGCTCCTTTACAGGCAGACGTACACTCATATTACCATGCCCGCTATGTGACAGCACGCCAGCCTCGGCCAGTCGTCGGGCGGCCTGCACCATTTGTTCTCGCAGGTTCTTATAGCTCAGATCTGTCATGAGTTCCTCCCATTCATCTCCCCGCGCTCGCGCGAGAATCTCCTCGACCACTGCGGTCTTGGCATCAGCATAGTTCTGTGGTAACTCCTCAGCTCTGCTGAGGACTTGCCAAAGTGAGAGAAACCAGCTAAAGGAAAGCGATGAAGCCAGAAGAAGAACTGCAAGCCCTTCGGGAAGAGTTGCAAGCCGTCCGAGAAGAAAATCACA
>DAOTTD010000254.1:0-15677 GCA_034438015.1 Ktedonobacteraceae bacterium
AGGGGACGTCTGGGATTTTCCAACGCCGAGCCGAGAAAATTGATCTCTTTTTCGAGCAGGAAGCCCGCGACGCCCGGTAATGTGTGCGTGACGCCCTCCGTCGAGGCGTGCGCGCGATGGGCAGTGCCGAAGGCATCGTTGACGTAGAGATCGCCGAGGCTGGCGAGCTGAGCAGCGAACTCTGGATTGTTCTTCTCCTCTTCCTTATGGAAGCGCAGATTTTCTAGCAGCAAGACCTGACCCGGCTGCAGGGCTGCTGCCTGCGCCGCAACCGCTGGCCCGATGCTATCGCTTGCCGTCTGCACAGGCTTGCTCAGGAGTTCACCGAGACGTTGTGCGACCGGAGCCAGGCTCAGTTTCTCGACAACTTTGCCGTCTGGGCGTCCGAGATGTGACATCAGGATAACAGCGGCGCCAGCGTCGAGCAAGTAATTGATGGTGGGAAGAGCCGCCTTGATGCGTGTGTCGTCAGTGATATGCCGCTCCGCGTCCAGCGGCACGTTAAAATCGACGCGAACCAGCACGCGTTTGCCAGCAACGTCGATGTCGCGTATGGTTTTCTTGTTCATCTGTAAATCCTACCGTTCATTTATCAACTATCAGGCGGTAGAAACCCGCTCCCACGCGCCCGGCTGATAGTAATGATTCTATACCTGACATGTGACAACGGGTCGCTCTCGTCGGGACCTCTGCTCTCGAATAGGGCAGAGATCCCGGCTGCTTCAGACCAGCAGGCGAACTAGAAGCCCTTTTGAGCGATGAAGTTCGTAACGTCGGCGACGCGAGAAGAGTAGCCCCACTCGTTGTCGTACCAGGCAATGACTTTAACCAGATTGCCGCCCAGGACCATCGTCGTAGCGCCATCGATGATGGCGGAGTGCGAGTCGCCACGGAAATCGCTGGAGACCAGAGGCTCTTCGGTATAGTCGAGGATGCCCTTTAAGGGACCTGCCGCAGCATTTTTGAATGCCTGGTTGAGCTGCTCTTTCGTTGTCTCTTTGCGTGTGGTGGCGACGAAATCGACAACGGAGACTGTCACAGAGGGAACGCGCAAGGACATTCCGTCGAAGCGACCCTTGAGTTCTGGGATGACCAGGGCGAGGGCGCGTGCTGCACCGGTCGTGGTTGGGATGATGTTCGCTCCGGCGGTGCGAGCGCGGCGCAGGTCTTTGTGCACCTGGTCCAGGATGCGCTGGTCGTTGGTGTACGAGTGGATGGTGTTCATCAGGCCGCGCTCGATGCCGAATGCATCATTCAGGACCTTGGCGGCTGGGGCCAGACAGTTTGTTGTGCAGGATGCGTTAGAGATAATGGTATGTTTGGCTGGATCGTATACATTTTCGTTGACACCCAGCACGATCGTGAGATCTTCGCCCTTGGCGGGAGCGGAGATAATTACTTTTTTCGCGCCGCCCTTCAGGTGTGCGGAGGCTTTGCTGGCATCGGTGAAGAGGCCGGTGGACTCGATAACGATGTCGGCACCAAAGTCCGCCCAGGGGATCTGCGCGGGATCGCGCTGCGCGACGACCTGGATTTTGTGCCCATTGACGATCAGCGAGTTTTCGGTGGCCGAGACCTCACCAGGAAAACGACCGTAGGTGGAGTCGTACTTCAGCAGGTGAGCATTTGTCTCCGTGTCTGTGATGTCGTTAATGGCAACGACTTCCAGTTCCTGCGGGTGGCGCTCGATGATCGCCTTCAAAGATTGTCGTCCAATACGTCCAAAACCATTGATGCCTATGCGGGTTGTCATCACAATCTCCTTCTGTGGTACGTTTTCTCATCAACGCGAAAATAAAATGTTTCATGTGAAACATTGTGATGGAGAGAACCTGCCAGTAAAGGCTAACGGATACTTCTCTTGATCACTCCTAAAGGTTATCATTTTATTGCGAGTGCATGCAAGGGGCAGTTTTGATGAAGCACTTGTGTAGAAGATACCGGCGTGGGTAATGAGGCGATGATGATGGAGCCGGAAAGCTGGAGCGCACGAACTCGACTCTAACTTTCCGGCCAATCCCCAGTTATGTATACGTATTGGGGTTACACAGTAGGAACCGGGATGACGCCGATTGAGAAGCGGATAAACTCGTCGGTGTAACCGAAGCCTGAGCCGGGAACGCCAGCAATGCCGGTCTTCTCGAAGAGCGAGAAGGCGTCTTCCTCTGGGCGCAGACGGCTCCAGTTGTATACGGTTGCATCGTCGTCTCTATAGATCTGGGCGAAGAGATGCTGCTCTTCGTCGATGCGGCGCAATTGCGCTACCAGGCGTTCGCGTCTGAGACGGTAGAAGGCCCGTATCTTCTCTACGATCCAGGGCCGCGACTGGATGAGCAGCAGGTAGGCCATGAAGCGAAGCTGCCACTCACCGGGCAGCGAGGCCATGGTATTGCTCCAGCTCGGCGCGATGGCTGAGGCTAGAGCTGGATTGCCACATGTAACCCAGCCGAAGCGCTCGCCCGTCAGGCTATGCGTTTTTGAGAAGCTGCTGATGAAAATGGTGTGCGCCAATACATCGGAGGGTGTAAATGCCTCCACGCGCTCCTGATCTTCCTGTGGGTTGCCGGTTCCTATATAAGCGAGATCGGCGAAGGTAAGGATATTCCGTCCCTGCTGCCAGTAGCGGCGCAGAACGTCGTGAAGCGCGTTCAGTTCAGTCGGATTATAAGCAAAGGCTGTAGGATTGTTTGTAATGGTCAGATAGATGAGGCGAATATCAGTATTCTGGGCCAGTATCTGATCGAGTTGCGTTGCAGTCAGTTTAAAGTGATGCTCGGGCAAAGTTGAAAATCTGTGTAAACGATATCCGCACGATTTTGCCTGCCACTCAGGCACGCCAAAACCGGGCTCGGGGAAGAGAACGGCGGGGTCGGAGATGTTTTGTTCGCGGTACATATGCGCGAGGCCGCGCAACACCTTGTCGATCCCGTCCATCGCGCCCAGGCTCAGGTAGACCTGTTCGCCGCGTACGGGCAGTCCCCACATCTCCTCCGCCAGCCACGAACGCAGGACCGGGTTCCCGACTCCATAGATGTCATAGATGCGTGGATCATAATCGTGTGCCAGCAGCAGGCGTTCGCATTCCATCATCTGCTCGCGCAGCCAGAGATACGCCTCGCCCGAAGCTATGTAGCCGTGCAGATCCTCGCCAGGCAGCGCTATGCCAAGGTCGTCTGCGAGCAGGCGGTAGTCGGCGGGGCCACCTGGTTCACCTTCGCACTCGATCACCTTGCGCAGATTCACGTCGCCGATTGTGCGATTGACGATCTCGGATGCAATGATCTCTTCGGCGATGTTGCGCCTGCGACACTCCTGTTCAAGCTCCGCTACGAGGCGAGCCATGACGCGAATGGGGCCGGGACCCTCCTGAATATGTGGTCGGTAGCGAAGAAGTATTTCACTACGTAATTGTCGGAGTATTTTACGTTGTTCGTCTGGACTGGAAATGGTGGGCGCATCTGCAGAATTGTTGTGGATAATCACCAATGGTACTCCTTTCACGATGCGCGCAACGTGGCGCATCTTCTGTAAGAAGTGGCATAGTCACCGTTGACTAGCTTTGATGCTTGCAGTGTAGCACACTGGCGCGCGCAGTTACAAGAAACACAATACTGTAATATGTATCTCTTCAGGTCCTCTCGCCGCCTGCGGCGGCTCGCCTGGGTTGGTGTGGATGGCGGGATTTGCGGCCCGGGGCCGCAAATCCCGCCATCCACACACAAGGGCTTGTGAAGCGCCTTTGGCGCTGACGAGTCTAGAAAGAGGGACCTGAAGAGAGTTATTATAGTATGTGAAACGGTGAATCATGCTGCGATGTTTCACGTGAAACGTTAACTGATCGCGGCGAAGCTCCCTTCTTTCACCGCCCGGCTGAGTACCGCGATATCCGGCGAAAGCACACGATCGTCTTCGAGCTTCGGCACACAGGTGCGCACAAGCTCATACGCGAGCTGTACTCCTCTACCTGGTTGCAGCGGCTTGCGGAACTCCAGCATCTGGGCCGCGCACATCAGCTCGATCGCGACGATCTGCTGCGTGTATGCGACGATCTGTATGACCTTGTGCGCGCTGGTCACACCCATGCTCACAAAATCTTCCATACCGGCAGAGGTTGGTATCGAGTCGATGCTGGCGGGGTGTGCGAGGATCTTGATCTCGTTGACGAGCGCGGCGGCTACGTATTGCGAGAGCATGAGGCCGGAGTGCAGGCCGGGATCAGGTGTGAGGAAGAGCGGCGCGTTGCCGTGATCCCATTCGTGTGGACTGAGCAGGTTGTAGATGCGCCGTTCGGAGAAGCTTGCCAGTTGTGCCAGGGCGATCGCCATAACGTCGAGCGCCAGGGCCAGCGGCTGCCCATGGAAGTTGCCTCCGCTCAGGATGGCGCCGTCCTCTGGAAAGACCAGCGGATTGTCGGTGACGGCGTCCAGTTCGCATTCGAAGACGTTCGCGCAGTAGTCCAATGCATCGCGCAGGGCTCCGAAGACCTGCGGGGCGCAGCGCAGGGTGTAGGGATCTTGCACGCGCGGACAGTTCTCGTGGCTTTTGTTGATCTCGCTGTCGCGCACCAGTTCGCGCAGTCGCGCCGCGCTCACCTGCTGCCCATGCTGTTTGCGGCGCTGGTGAATACGCTCGTCCAGCGGAACGTGGCTGCCCAGGAGCCCTTCGAGGCTCATTGCATACGCGACCTCGGCGCTCTGCACCAGCGTCCACGCGTCGGCTAGCGATAATATTGCCATCGCCTCCATTAGATGGGTGCCATTGATCAGCGCCAGGCCCTCTTTAGCCTGCAAACGTAGAGGAGTCAGTCCCGCTTTCTGTAAAGCCTCGCCTCCTGTGTAGCTCTGATCGTTATAGCGCGCCTCGCCCTCGCCCACCAGCACCAGTCCCAGG
This sequence comes from Ktedonobacteraceae bacterium, assembly GCA_034438015.1. GTDB lineage: Bacteria > Chloroflexota > Ktedonobacteria > Ktedonobacterales > Ktedonobacteraceae > JACDAE01. Next base: position 4,891 of record DAOTTD010000254.1, read on the forward strand.
TGCGCCAGCGGAGCCAGGTCGCCACTTGCCCCGACCGATCCGCGCGAGGGTATTAGCGGATAGATTCTCTTGTTCAGCATGTCTACGAGGAGCTGAACGATCTCCACGCGCACGCCTGAGTTGCCACGCGCCAGGCTGGCTGCCAGCAAAACCATCATCGCGCGCGTCACCTCTTCGCTCAGTGGGTCGCCGACGCCGGCGGCGTGGCTGCGCAGCAGATTATGTTGCAGGTCCAGCAACTGATTCTGTGGAATGCGCACGCTGCTCAAATGTCCAAAGCCGGTCGTCACACCGTAAACTTTCCTGCCCTCAGCCGAGATCGCGTCGATCAGCAAACGTGCCGCCTGTATGCGCAGGATCGACTCGGCGCCGAGTGTGACGTTGTGATGGTGACGGGCAATTGCCACGACTTCTGAACTCTCCAGCGCCTGACCGTTGATGATGATGGATGAAGGTTGTATCTGAGGTTGTATTGTCTTCAACATAGAAGTAGTCCTTTCTAGGCTTCTCTGCCTTGTATTCTAGCATAACAGAGAAGGCAATTGACGTAAAGTTTAGGGGCCGTGTGAACGGGGCTGTTTAAAAGTCGGGTCAAGTGAGGTTAAGTTCCATAAGGGAGTGTAGCAAAATCACGCTCGTTCACTCGACTTTTACGAACTTTAAAAAAGTAATAAGGTATACTAAAGGGTGAAGACAAGGATACTCTCTATTGATTGAAGGAGGAGCCGCCCATGCCCAAGCATCTCACTCTAGAGCTAACCGAAGAGCAGCGCAAAATATTGAGTTGGCATTGCGACCACGATCAGAAGCCGTTGATCGATTTCGTATAAAATTACGGGAAGGTCGCTGGCACGCTTCTGCTGATAGTCAGGCGCTTGCAATCCCTCTACAAGGAGCTGAACATGCAGAAACTCACGTCATATGTTGCACAGGTTGTTAACGTTGCCCCTGCGCTACGGCAGACCTATGCCGCCTTTCTGAAAGAGCAGTATCTACCGCTCTGGGTCGAACTCTGGCAACGTGGGTTGCTCGTGGGCCGACACACCTTTGAAACCGTTCTGGTGTATAGCGAAGCTGCACAGCTCTCGCGTTGGAGTCACCTCCATCTCATGTGCGCTGCCGAGGAAGTGGACCCGCAGCAGCTCCTGCAGGCTGAAGAGGAGCAGAAACAAACCCGCTGGGCCACTCTGCCGACGGTGGCGCAGTTGGATCAAGCGCTTGCCGAGGTACGTAGGATTGAGGTGTTGCATAGCACGCCGTATGCATACTACCCCCATCCTGTACTTGCAGCCAGGCAACGCGAAGGCGAGGTCCTCTTCAGCGTTGAATACATCGACGTGCAGGCGGCAAGGCTGGACGAGTATCGCCACAGTATGATGGTTAACAGCGGGCCAGCAATGCAGCTTTTGATGCAGAGGGGCACGACCTACAATTTTATCGCGCTGGAGACAGCGGAGGTGTTGTTGACACAACCTGAGATGCCTGGCTGGAACCAGATCCATGTGATGGGAGTGTTTAGTTCGAAGACGATCCCAGACTTTCTTAGAGCGTTTGATACAGCGTTACGTGAGGTCAATCCTACCAGCGGCGGCTACCAGCAAGTGTTTGGCCGTCTCGATGAGTACCGCTCCAAGCCCCACTGGTGTTTCACTCGGGAACTGACCGATCTCCGCATTCCAGAATGAGATGCGCCAGGGAGTTACAGTTTCGCGATCTCGCGCTCTGGAAATATTCCCTGTTCTAACAAGAAACGACTCGCTTGCACCTTGCTTAAAAGAGACTTTTACATAGTCAGGTGCATGATCATTACCGTAACTGCCGTGGCGATTCTTGTGGTCGCCTTGCAGGCTTATTCGCCCTGATCTGTGCTATCGGCGCCGCAACCAGCAGAGCCAGCGCGACGATCAGCAGCGGGAGGTTGATCACGTGAGCGAGCATTGCGAGCTGAGGCGGGGCTAACAGGACAAAGAAATAGAGGGATTGTGCAGTGCCTGCGCACTTGCCCCAGAGCGTGGAGCCGAAGCGTAGAGGACGAGCAAGTAGGAAATAGCTGACGAGCGCGGCAAGAAGCGGCACACAGAAACGCAGGAGCATGACTATGCCGAGCCAGAGCGGCAAGACATTGTTCTGAATCAGAATAATGGTGACGGTCAGGTACAGGCAAAAATCGGCCTCGCTGTCAGTGATCTGACCCAATCTGCTCTGCATTCCTGTCTGCCTTGCCACCAATCCATCCAGAATATCGGTGATGATGCCGAAAAGGAAAACAAGCAACGCCAATGTCGATGGCGTCGAGAGTCCGCCGATCAGTCTGCCGAGAAGATAGGATGCTGCAAGACCACGCAGACCGGTGATTATGTTGGCCATTCCCACGTGTGGCAGTAGTTCCCCTGTCTGTGCCTGTCGATTGAGACCAAGGTGCCAGAAGAGATCGCTCTGCTGCCACGCCACGCAAAATATGAAACCCGGTAGTAGACGGAACAATGTGGTTGTCCCCGTACTTAGAAAAGTGACGAATAGTAAAATCAACGTGAGTCCGCTAAAGAGCAGCGTCACGCGCAGCCACGAACGTTTGAGTGCGGGATGAGCATGTGCCGTCGCGCACGATATGTGCCATGAGCGTGCAAGAAAGTGCCACCAGCCGGATAGACTGAAGCGTTCTTTTTTCAAAGTAGTAAGGAGGTCGATGACGAATTGTTTGTTGGAAGCGCTTTCTTGCATACGCGATATTTCCAATGCTATTTTCTTACGATCATGTTTCACGTGAAACATAATCAGTAACTGTTCCGATTCTCTTCCCTGACTCGTCGCCGCGACGCGGCTCGCATCATTCCGTATGGATGGCGTGGTGGCGGCTCAGGCCGCCACCACGCCATCCATACCAAACCGCTTGCTCAGCGCCTCTGGCGCTGAGGGGTCATGAAGAGATATCTTAGAAGCAATGTTTCACGTGAAACATGATCACGATTAAGAGAATGAGAGTGCGCCCCATCAGTCCAGCACCAGGACTGAGCGTATCAGATTGACGCCGAAGTGATAGCCGATCTCATGATAATCTTTGATGGACCAGACTGCAAGTTCGCATTTCTTGCCGAGCTCGATGCTGCCGATCTGCTCCTGCAGGCCGAGCGCCCTTGCTCCATTGATCGTAGCAGCCGTCAAAGCCTCCTCAAGGCTCATTCCCAGCGAGGACATCGCCAGCTCCAGCATCATCTGCATATTTTCACAGTAGGATGTGCCGGGATTAAAATCGGTCGCCAGCGCCACATGCAGGCCGCGATCGAGCAGGCGACGTGCGGAAGGATAAGGGGTGCGCAGCGTAAACGAACAGCCAGGCAGCAGCGTCGCCACAACGCCCGCCTCGCGCATGGCGTCCAGATCGTTGTCGCTGGCGAAATCGAGATGGTCGGCTGAGGTCGCGCCCAGCTCTGCCGCCAGTCTCGCGCCACCCGAAGGACTCAACTGGTCGGCGTGAAGCTTCAAGTGGTAGCCGAGTTCTTTAGCGCGTACCAGGATGCGGCGGCTTTCGTCAAGAGAAAATGCCTCGCGCTCGCAGAAAACGTCGCAGAAGCGCGCGAGATGAACGAACGCGGGCAGCATCTCTTCGATGAGCAGATCGATATACGCAGCTCGTCGGTCGCGATATTCGGGCGGAACGCTGTGCGCGCCGAGGAACGTGGGCACGATACGCACGCGTTTATGCTCAACGGCCTGCTTTTTTTCGAGAGCATTGAGCGTGCGCATAATATGCAGACAGGTCTCTTCCGTCCTTTTATTCAGGCCGTAGCCCGTCTTGATCTCGACCGTTGTGGTGCCGTGGCTGCGTATGCTGGCGAGGCGATCCTGCGCGAGTGCCAGCAGTGTATCGGGGCTGGCGGCGCGCGTTGCTTGCATCGTCGTGAGGATGCCGCGCCCCTGTGCAAGCAGTTCGCCGTAGCTTACGCCGGAGCGACGCAGATGGAACTCCTCCGCGCGCTCGCCGGCGAAGATAAGGTGCGTATGCGAATCGGCGAAGCCGGGCGTGACCACCGCGTTCTGTGCATCGATGAACGTAAGGCTTTCATTTGTGAGGTCCGGCTGAAAGATGCGTTTGGCGTCATCGTCGCTTCCCAGCCAGGTGATCGTGCCATGACGAACGGCAAGGGCTGCATGCTCGATAATACGTAGCGGCCCGCTTGCTCCCGGCATAGGCTTCTGGGCAACGGTGAGCAACTGGCCGATATTGCGCATGACGGTTGTTGCCGGTGTTTGAGATGGATCGGGCAACATAGTTCGGTATCTCCTCTGCTAGCGATCTTTCTAGACGTTAGAACATATGGATTCGTCCACCTTCAATTTACCATATTCGTTGCCTGTCAAAGAATAGCTTGCTCTATGCAGGTGGATTTGTTACACTGTGGGCAGTACAGAGTCCTGTGGTGAAAGAAAATCGGCAGGCGGGAGCAAGGAGTGCATTCTATGCGAGCAGTTGATGACAGCGGTCCCACCTACGCGGCTGTCCTCCGTGTGCTGCAAACCTGGAAGCAGTTGCCGGAGAGCGACGTTGGGCGTATGCTGCATGATTACTATCTCATCACTGACGACTTTCGCGAGATGGAAGATCAGGGTCTGCTGACCATGACCTTTTTGGGTGATGAGTATATGATAACCCCTACTCTGGTGGGACGCCTCTGGTTAGAGCAGTACGACAGCGAGGAGCACAAATAATGGCCCAGAATTACTACGATGAAGAGGAACAGCTACCTTATAAAACGATCGGCACCGATGAAGCGAAAAGCATGATCGAAGCAGGTGCGCGCGTGATCGATGTGCGACGTCCTGATGAGTGGAATCGCGGCCATATCGCCGAAGCCGAGCTGGTGACAATAGATGGCATCTATACGTTTGGCAAGGCTTTGAAGGAACTGGACCTCCCGGCGGATGAAGATGTTATCTTCGTGTGCGCGTCCGGCCAGCGCAGCAGCGTCGCCTCTGAGATCGCGCTGGTAACGGGCTTGAACAAGGTGTACAATCTGGCGAACGGCATGAACGGCTGGGTGGGTCGGCGCTACCCGATCGAACGCTAATTGATGAAGATAGGGCCCCGTTCATAAGTGAAAATTGTATTTTATAGTTGAGAGGAGAGACTGTATGCCCTTATTGGAAGGAAAGAAGGCGCTTATCTTTGGCGTCGCTAATCACCGTTCTATCGCGTGGGCGATTGCCCAGGCGCTCGCGGGTGAGGGGGCACAGCTTGCTCTGGCATACCAGGAGCGCATGGAGAAATATGTGCGCGACCTGGCGGCGAAGATCCCTGGCACAGAAGTGATACCGTGCGATGTGCAGCAGGACGATCAACTGAATAGCGCCTTTGCACAGGCCGGCGAGCTTTTCGGTGGGAAGCTCGATATCCTTATCCATTGCGTTGCATACGCACCGCCCAGCGAACTGGAGAATCCGTTCCTGGATACGACGCGCGCTGGCTTTCACACTGCCCTGGATATCAGCGCCTACTCGCTTATTGCTATGGCGAAGCGTGCCGCACCCCTGCTCAAAGCGAGTGGTGGCGGCAGTATCCTCACGCTAACCTACATGGCGAGCGAACGCGTCATGCCCAAATATAATGTAATGGCGGTCGCTAAAGCAGCGCTGGAGTGCAGCGTGCGCTATCTGGCCTTCGAATTGGGCGAGCACAACATTCGCGTCAACGCCATCTCCGCCGGTCCTCTCAATACGCTGGCCGCGCGCGGCGTATCTGGTTTCACCTCCTTCCGCGAGCAGATGGGTCAGGTTGCACCGCTACGCCGCAATATCGAGCAGAGCGAGGTGGGCGATGCCGCGCTCTTCCTTGCCAGCAACTACGCCCGCGCGATCACCGGCGAAATCATGTTCGTCGACGCCGGCTACAATATCATGGGCGCGTAATGCTACTGTTCTATGCGCCGCACGGTTGGCGGCTGTGGAGCGGGCTCGCCGCAGATGCTACAGAAGCGTGCGTTGGGCCGGTTCATATGACCACAGGGCCACGGACGCAGGATGAATGTGCTCTGCAAATCTGCTCCCTGCGACGGAGGTCCGCCAGGAACAGGCGGCCCCGCTATGGGCCGGTTCGTAGCCGGTTGGCCCGGCTGTCCAGGACGCGGCCCCACGGGCGGAGCTCCGAACGCGGTCATGCCATTATGCATGGGATCGTTCGCCGGAGAAGGAGTCGGCGGCTGCAGAGGTCGTGGTGGCTGGGCGTCTTTCTGGCCCGGCGTCTTTTTGCGACCACGCAGCATCACGCCAAAGAGCGCGACAATCAGAAGCACCACCAGGGCGATAGCCCCGATCGTCAGGGCTATCGCCTTCCACGATGTTGGCAACGCTGTAGTCGTTTGAGCATTACTTCCCGTTTGAGTGGTTGTAGATGTTTGCTGCCCCTGGGGAACTTTCTCCGTTTTGGCCTGGCTCTGGGCATAGGTCAGGTAGGGATTGACGGCCTTGAACTGTGGATAGCTCGTCGCGATCTGCTGAAACTCCTGTTGGGACTTGTGCCAGTGGCCGGCGGCGGTTGACGCATAATCGGCGAACGCCTGACTCCATAGCCTTTGGAACGTTCCTGGCGCTGTATTCAGTTTGAGGGCGGTTACCAGTTGGCGCGCGCTATTGCTGGCCTGCAAGAAGCTGGTGCTGCCGGGCGAGTTGGTGCTCGACAGGCCGAAGCTGACGATGCCAACAACGTTCCCCTGGCTATCGAGCGCGGGCCCGCCGCTATCACCATGTTCGACGTTGCCGCCAACCTGGATGAGGGGAGCGCCACTCGTTGTTGTCTTGATCGAACTGACCGAAATGTTATTCACCGACGACGTAAACAGGTTCTGGGGAATATCGTTGACGTCGGCGTTGCCGGGGAAGCCGATAATGGTCAGGAGATCTTGCGTCTGCACATTGGAGGAGTCGCCGAGCTGCACCGCGGGAGTATCCTGGAACGGCGCGTGCACGATGGCGACATCCAATTGATCGAAGGGACTCTCTTTTTCGATACGATCGATGGTCGCATGGATCTGCGCCGGTACAGCCGACAGGCTCTGCGCGGTTAAGGGGCCGGTATAGTCGGTGCTGAGAAAGACCTCGCTGCTCTTCTGGTCGTAATGGGCGGTCGACTTCAACTGACCCGTTTGTAGCGCCTGGGAAACCTGGTCGGATGTTGTCTGTGCGATGCCGGTCTCGGGATGCTGGTTGATATAATTAGCCACATCCGGTGCCGCAGCGGTCTGCAAAACATCGGGGGGCGGGCTTACAACGTGATCGGCGGTAAGGATATCGCCGTTGGCGGTGATAAAGGTGCCTGTGCCAGATAGCTGCTCTTGATATGTCTTGCCGTTTCCCTGGGGGAAAGTAACCGTTCCACTGGAGAACTGCACGTCAAGGTGGCCGCTGATAGGTGTGATGATACGCAGAACCGCCGGTTTCGCAACATCGACGGCGCGCACCACCGGATCGGTGACGTCGCCTCCTGGCATGCTGGCAGCGTAGGTTGTTCCGGTGCGCAAAAAGAGTGCTGCGAGCAGCACGCCAAGCATACCGACCAGCAAGAATAAACGACGCGATCTATGTAAATTTTGTTGTAGAAATTTTGCCCCATGCATATCCTGATATACCACCCTTGCCTATGGATAGAAGGACTTGTTTGTATCATTATATCCCATTTAGGATTGATACGTCTGAAAAGGATGCTGAGTTGTACATCTCTACTTATCTATATCGGCTCCTGGCGCTGGTAAGATCAGGTCTTTTGTTGTGCATGCCAATCACTGGCGAGCATGCCGAATAGATTCAGGTCGACGAAATGGTCGTAGAGCCATTCGCCCTGCCGTGCAATGCCCTCGTGTCTGAAACCCAGGCGCTGCGGAATAGCGCAACTGCGCGTGTTGCCGAGTGCGCAGCGGATCACGACTTTACGCAAGCGCAGCGTATCGAACGCGTAGGCTACCATCGTTCTACAAGCCCTTGTCATAATGCCTTTGCCTTGAAAGGGGGCGGCAAGCCAGTAGCCGATCTCCGCCTTACTGTCCGCCCAATCGATCGGGTGATAGCCAATGGTACCAGTCAGCTGCCGCTGGTACCAGATGCCACAGGCGAAACCATTATTCTCCAGGTATTGTGCCTGCAGCGTGCGAATGAACGAACGCTCGTCTTCGACCGAGCGCGTAAAATCCACCCACGGCAGCCATTCGCGCAGGTAGGAGCGATTCTGCTCGACAAGTGTAAAAATTGCCCCCGCATCGCGTTCTTCTAGTAGGCGCAATTCCAGGTCCACGTCAATGGGAAAGTATATCGATGGAGACTTCATAAGAGTGTTATCCTTCCTATCACCTCACTACAAAGGGCTTATGTCTTCTTCTACGATATGACTGCTACCTGAGTTGCTACGAGTAACTTTTGTGGGAAGGAAGAAACTCATATGGGATACTGATCCGTATAGTAAGTAGTTACGATCAAGACAAGAAAATCGGAAGGAAGCGATATCTAAAGAGCATAAAGGAGTATTCTCTATGTCTACGCAAAAAAGATTGCCCATTCTGTTCCTGGCTATGGCGAGCCTGGTGTTACTGATTAGCGCGTGTAGTCCGTCCATTTCGATCGGTGGTAATACCCAGAGCTCGCTCTCCGCAGGCCAGGTGCTTCTGAAGAGCGCCGCCACGATGAAGCAACTGAAATCCTCACATATAGATCTACAATCCATTGTCAATACGCAGACCAGCGGCGGGACCGTTACTACTGGAACGACGACAACCACGATACCTGAGAATGTAGACTTGAATATCAAGGGGAGCGGCGATCAGCAACTGCCCAACCAGGAGCAGATGAACCTCACTATTAATACGAATACCAATGTAGTGGAGATTTTGCAGGGCGACAAGGTGTATATCAAGAACCAGCAGGGCCAGTGGTACGTGCTGGACAAGAACGCGCTGCAAGGGATGGTCGGCAACCCCTTGTCCGGTATCAGGATCGATCAGAACAGCCTGCTGACTATGTTGCAAAACATCAAGATCACCGACAATGGCGACCAGAACGTGGATGGGCAGAGCCTGCGCCATGTCACCGCCCAGTTGGATAAGGACGCGCTACGCCAACTGGTGAACGCCAATCCGCAGTTAAAGAACGCGCTGGGCACGACGGATACCGATGCCATCCTCAACAACACGAAATCGTTTCTCTCCACCGTCGACGTGTGGATCGACGAAACTAACTTTTACATTCATCGCACCGAACTGAAGATCAACCTTGACGCCGATACCAGTTCGATCGGGAATGGCGCGCCGACCAGCGTCAAGAGCAATATCGACACGATCGTCGATCTGAGCAAGTTCAACGAGGCCGTGACCATCACGCCGCCTACGAATGCGATCCCGACGAACGATCCCGCGACTGTATTGGGGACGACGAATACACAGTAAGGTTGTTAAACCGCAGCCATGAAAAAGCGCCCTCCTCGCTCTCAGGGACAGCCTGTCCCTGAGAGCATCTCTGAGCGGGAAACGTCCGCGCTCATCACACCACCGCAGTCGGGCAAAGGCTTGCTGCGTGCATTTACCTCGTTACGTCAACGCAATTTTCGTCTTTTCTGGTTTGGTCAGATGATCTCGCTGTGCTGATCGCGAGCGTTGGCTTTGCGGAGACCGCCTTTGCTCAGCTTTCCATTACCACGCTCCAAACGGTCGCCCCGGACCACCTGCGCGGGCGCGTCATGAGCGTGTATGTGCTCTTCTTCGACGGAAGCGTTCCGCTGGGATATCTGCTGATTGGCTGGCTATCAGGTCTCTACGGGGCTGCCGTCGCCCTACTCATTGGCGCTCTTCTCAGCCTGACGGTCGCGGGAGCCGGGTGGATATGGCGGAAACCAGCGGAGAAGGATCTTAACACTTGAGTAGGGAAGGGGCTTGCCCCCATCCGGCTCCCCGAGCCGGATGGTTCTCTCACCAACACATTTTTTGAGCGCCCATCGGGGTAGGGACCAGGAAACCGACCTAAAGGATGCTTGACACATATTGATAGCATCCCTTGCAAAAAATTGTTAGCTGAGAGAAGGACACCTCGCCATATGATGTTTGAAAAGGGGGGTCAGTCCAATTGGACAAAAACCTTTTGATGGTTGTGCCAGACCCACTGGCCCATCTCGCTCACCTGTAATGGCTCTGTGAGCAGGAGGTTCACTTTTGTGATGTTTTCGTAATGTCCATGCATTACACTCCATACTGGAAAGGTCTGTCACAGATGCTGATGGGCACAACGAGGTGTGGATTGGAGACCCAACGTCTTGTCCCATCAGAGGGAGGGAGAGAGAGAATGAAACAGCAGCACGTTGATTATCAGGTGGTCCCCTATCCGAAGATCCGGAGGTGGATGGCGGCCATGTTTCGTTCCGTCCAGCACAAGCCCATGATCCATGGCTTGCTCGAAGTCGATGTGACCAGGGCGCGTGAGTTCCTGCGGGACCATAAAGCGAAAACCGGGGAGTCCCTGTCGTTCACGGCGTTCCTCACTACCTGCCTAGCACAAGCCGTCGCTGAGCACAAAGCCGTGCAGGCCTGTCTCCAAGGCAGCAAGCGCCTCATCCTGTTTGATGAGGTGGACGTGTATCTCCCGATTGAGCATGAGATGGCTGGCCAGAAACAAGTCCTTCCCTCCATTATCCGAGCAGCCAATCGCAAGACCGTGCGCGAGATTCATCACGAGATCAGGGCAGCCCAGGTGCAGGATGTGACAAAAGACCTGATGAGGTTTCAGTCCCTTCCGACTTTGCTCTTTAAACCCTACCTCTG
>DAOTTD010000255.1:0-9670 GCA_034438015.1 Ktedonobacteraceae bacterium
GAGAGGTGGCCATAGAGAAGGGCTTTAGTATGTCCAGGTTGTCAAGGGAGGCGAATATGGCCTATAAGACGATACAAACGATATGGAGGAAGCCAGATCACGAGGTAACAACGACTACGTTGGATAAACTGTCTAAGGTTCTTGGTGTAACTCCTGCTGATTTGATAGAATATGTGCCAGATGGCAAAGAAGAGGCATGAAAAAAATCTTTCGTGCCTCTCAAGATGAATACAAAGGTCCCCACTCGGTAGCAATATCTGAAATGCCTGTACTTTTGTTGTATTTGCTATGTTTTTTAGTTATACTAACCTGTGTACCCTCTCTTTGCGAAGATCGTGTCGTTTTCATGTAGGTACAGGCAGCAACTCTCGTTCCGTCCGACTGTTTCCACTTGCACAGAAGCAATACCGGCAAAGGAGACGAACATCATGGCACTCTACATGATTCAATTTGCTTACACCGCCGAGGCGTGGGCAACGCTGGCGAAAAACCCACAAGACCGGAGTGTACCCGTCAGGGAACTGGCGCAGAAGCTCGGTGGGCGCCTGGTCGGGCTGTACTACTGCTTTGGAGAGTACGACGGGGTCGTGCTCGCCGAAATTCCCGACGACATCTCTGCTATAGCAACAAGCCTGGCGGCAGTCTCTCCGGGGCACGTCAAAGCGATCAAGACGACCAAGTTATTCACCGTCGAGGAGACGATGGAGGCGATGCGCAAAGCTGGGAGCCTCGCGTACCAGGGGCCATCCGCAGGGTAGACCCATCGGGTCTCTCAAGAGTTCGGCAGGGTGATCTGCCGAACTCTTTTTGGTTGCGCTATATGTGCTGTTCTAACCAGGTAACGGCACTTCATCGTTATACAATCGCTATCCGCTTCGATTTCTTCGTAGTCTCGATGGCATGTGCCTGGAGACGGCGCTCGCGGGTTTCCCAATCGGGCATGTAGGCATACATGAAGCTTTTGAAGACTCTGCCGTGGTTGGGTACAAGTAAGTGGACAAGTTCGTGGACGATGACGAACTCGCCTAATTCTTTGGGGAGATCAAGCAAGTCGGTATTGAGCGTCATGCGACCGTTTGTAGAGGGCGAACTCAAGGTCTACAAGTTCCCAAAGGCCGTGACCTCTACTCCTGAACTCATCAACGTGGCGGAGTTCTTTTTCGGCGGCATTACCTACAATGGATGGATGACCGAGAGCCTGGTCATCTCTGAGAAAGGCCCGTTTGACAACGCTGACGTAATCGTGATAGTGACGGTGACATTGGCATTGCTGACTACAAGCGAGGTCTTCAACACCAGGCGGTAGGCCAAGCAGATGCACAGCTGCGGTGTTCTGCTTGAGAACCTAGTGGTCAGTCCATTTTGATATTGATATGAATGAGATGGTTATGGAGCGCTAGAGGCTCCATCTCGTTGTCAAAAACACGCCAGACTGACCACTAGATCGCGCCAGGTACATAGGCGAGAAACGGACCAGTATATCACCATCACCGACCTGGAGAATGACAGCGCCGCCCTCGATATGCTGTTCAACATCTAATTCCAGGGAGAGGCCCAGCCAGGTCTCTCCTGACAGTTAGTATGCTTTTTGACATATCCAGACCGGATGAGAGAACACTATGATACTGCTATCACATCTCTATCAGACAGTTGCTAAATTGTTAACTTTATGCTAACATATGAGTGATAAATCCTCTTTTTCCTATGATGTGCTCTGCGTAGGTCGTTTTCCTATCGACAGAAAGCTGAGCAGGCATATGGGGCATGATCCGACGATTTCTCCTGACCCAACAGATTTTGTGACGCTCAAGACCGCCGAGGCAGAGCTTGAGATAACTCGCGTCACACTCAGAAAATATCTTGACAGGCTCGGCATCGAGCCCAGATCGTTTCACATTCGGGACCGCAGTCTCTACATCTCACGCGAAGAACTGGAGCGGGTCAAGCAACTCAAGCAGCACCCTGGCTTGCTTGAGCAGTTGCGAATCCGTTCTCCTTGAAACAAGCCACGACTGTCCTGGAGAGTGGATGACCATGTCCTGCCAGCTCAACGGGATCTCTCGAGAGCACTTCTTTTCTGCTCTTGGCTGACCGTTACCTGTATTTTCGAGGGGGAGCTCATGGATGACACTGTGACCACGCGACTTTCAGAAGCGCTGGTAGGGGCCGTGTTGAACACCTCACCAGCACAAGGACTGACGCACGGCTTTTACCACTATCCCGCCCGCTTCTCACCCGCGTTCGTGCGCGCCGCCATTGCAGCGTTTTCCCAGCCCGGCGACGTCGTCCTCGATCCCTTTATGGGAAGCGCGACCACCCTGGTCGAAGCGCTCATTGCAGGGCGTCATGCGATAGGATCAGATATCAACACGCTGGCACACTTCCTCGCACAAGTCAAAACGACCCCGCTTGCGCCGCATGAATGCGCCGAAATCGCGCAGTGGGCCTCCTCCATCCAGGAGCGTCTCTTGCTGGCAGGGCCGCGGCGAGTTGCATCCCTGCCGCTTCCCTCGCCTCATGCACCGTCGCAATGGGGCATCCCCTGGTCGATCCGCCAGACAATAGCTCGCATTTTGGCAGAGGCGGATCAGTTCCAAACGCCGCAGCAACGAAATCTCGTGCGCTGCGCGCTGCTGCGTACCGGACAATGGGCATTGGATTGCACCTCCACGCACCCGTCTGCACCTGCATTTCGTCAACAGTTTGTTGCGATTGTGCAAGAGTTCCTCAAAGGACTCACCGAGTTGCACGAGACGCTCGCGCAAGCAGGTGGAGACACGATTCCGCAGGTCGTGTGCCTCAACGTTCCGGCGGCGCACCTCCGGCCGACCCTGTGGGAACCCGCTATTCAAAAGAAGCCCGCGCTCATCGTTACCTCGCCTCCCTATCCAAGTGTGCATGTGCTCTACCATCGATGGCAGATCAGGAGCCGAAAAGAGGTGACGACTCCTTACTGGATTACCGATCAACTCGATGGACACGGGGAAGCCTATTATACGATGGGGAGCCGGACTTCAACAGGACTCGACAACTATTTCAGAGACATCGAATCCTCGTTTGCTGGCTTGTATCACGTGGTTGCCGAGAACGCTCTCGTGGTGCAGTTGCTCGCCTTCTCCCATAGTGACACCCAACTTCCGCGCTACCTGGCGGCGATGGAGCGCGCAGGCTTTCGGGAATGCTCCCTTGAGTTAGAAGACGGGAGTGCAGTCGGACGAGTCTGGAGGCGCGTTCCCCTACGGCGCTGGTACGCTTCGCGCCAGGGACATACCTCCTCGTCTCAGGAGGTGTTGCTCATTCACCAGCGCCTCTCAAGAGGAGGTGGAACGCGAGCGGAGGGACCATGGTAGGCATGCCACCGCGATCCCTCCTGCGATGCCGCTACTCTTTCAGGCCGGAGAACAGCGACCTGATAATCGGAACGATCATTTCGGCCAGGCCATTGCAGGCCCGATTAATATGCTCTAAAGGATCTGGCTCCTCGTCCTCTACCTCGGTTGCCAGCCCCCCATTCTGCTTGCTCATCTTCACGCGCTCTTTGGCGAGCCGCTCCACGTGGTTGAACATCCCCAGGGCGGCAAGAATCAATCCCCAGACAAACCAGAATTTGATGAGTGGCTTGTCGTTCTCTTTCGCGGTCTTGACTTCCCTGAGCAAGAAGGCGCTATCAATATTCACGAGGTAGTCGTAGCCCTCATGCCCATCGTGCTTGATGCGCAGCGACTCATATGGCGTAAAAGGAGGAGTGTGCTTTTCCCATTCTGCCTTGCGTACCTCACGGTACCTTGGAGGCGCCAGAACCCCCTGTGTGGTGCGACCATTTGGCGAAGGCTTCTGCGACCCTCCAGAAGGACCTGATGGCGAGTCTTCCAACACTTCCGGTTCCGCCTTCAGGGTAAAGTGGCAGACGAAGGGGTTGGGGTGTGCCACATCGCTGACCGTGACGGTGACCGGGATGAGAGCGCCCACTTCAGCATCCCAGGGGACGCGGAAGCGGGTCTCAAACCGGCCATTCCAGAGACGATTGTGCTCCAGGAGATCGAGCGTGGGCTCGATCTTGAGGGTGCCAGGGGTATCGGCGCGCTTGAAGTAGTCGTTGGCTGCGTCGGTTTCAAACTCCACCCGGCACGTGCGGTTGATCGGGCAGCTCTTGATGGCCCCCTCCTTCGGATTCTTCAGCCGGAAGAAGGTGGGGAACTTGCGACCAACGAAAGGAGCGGGCGGATTGCCCGGCCCCGTGGTGGTGGAGAGGCGATCGCCAGCAGAAAACAAAGCGGCCAGGGTGGGATCCGCTTTGAGCAGCTTTTGGAACACGTCAATGGGACCCTCCTCATTGAGATGTTGTTCTAACTCGTCTTTGCGCCGCTGCTGGTTAATGGCTTGCAGCCCAGGATGGTCTCGGAGTTCATCCGTTAACTTTTGTTCGATCTCCCGATACACTTCATTGCGTCGGAAGCGATCGCGAGACGCCATGAAGAAGTCCTCACGAACCTTTTCATTCATGCTGGTGCTGTCAACCAAGACCAGCAGGGGGCCATACTTGTCAGTCAGGTAGTCAAACTTGAGTTTACTCTTCACGAAGTCGGCTGAGAAGGTCCCATGCACCTGCCCATTGATGACGAAGGAGACGCCGTGAGGGAAGCGCTCTTTGTCTTTGAGCGGCTTGGTGAAGACGGCGAGCTGGTAGGGAAGTGTGCCAATGCCTCCCAGATTCAGCTCTCCATAGGCGGGAAAGCCCTCTTCAAGGTGCCTGGTTCCTCCATCGTCCGTTTCGGCGGTGGCGCGATTCCATCCCCCTGTGACCGTCGCGCTGTAGTAATTGGCCCGGAATCCTTCGCGCGTCTCTGTGATGCGGAAAGGGAGACAGGAAGAAAGAAGAAAGCGCTCCAGCTCATAGCGCCCATCGGTGGTGATGGTGCTGGTGCCCTTCCAGCGATAATTGTAGAGCTTGATGCAGGTGCCATAGGACAGATCGAAGGCATAGGGGTCGGCAGGCTGATTCTTGCTTGACGGACCTGGTAACACGCGGATCGCGTCTGCCTGGAAGGATGGCACCTGACCGCCTGGGGCAAGGTAGACGTACATGGAACTTCGACGCCCCTTCGATGGGAGCAAGCGCCGGACGAGTGTAAAGCCCCAGAGATCCTGTGTAGGGTCATTGGGGTCAACAGGACAGCCAGGTTGCCTGCGAGAAACGATGAGCTGATAGTTCTTCTCGCCACAGAATTGCAGCACCCCTGTTCCACCGGCATTGAACTTGCCCTGCACAAATGGAATATCGAGCTTATTCGTGCGCATCAGCGAGAGAAATGTGTGCGGAAACATCGCCGGGGTTTGGCCCTCGCCCCGGTCAATAATGAGGTAGCTGGGGTACTTCTTGCTTCCCTTTGGGGCACCAACGGCGACCACGTGGATATGCTCAGACAACTCCCGCAATTCCTCCCGACTCAAGCGGCTCAAGCGTCCATCACGCACATGAAAGAAGCGGGCGACGGCATCAGTCATCGTTGGAGGAGCCTCTGGCCCTTTCGGATTAATCCCATACTGAAAACTGGCTCCCATCAACATTGCGTCGATGGAATTAATAATTTTTTCGGCAAATGCTCCCGTCGGATCACTCTGCTGATTGCCGATGGTCGCAAAATTGTTCTCCACACTTCCAAAGGGAACCCAGATCGCTGGATCGTCGGTGAGATAGCCGGCATCTCGAAGGATGCTGTCAACGCCCTCTTCATCTTCAGCGAACTTCAATTGCTCAAACAGGTCTCGGTAATCGATCACGCTATACACTCCTTGCGTTTTCCAGTGCTTCATGCACAACGACGACACTTATGAAACGACGGGATCGGTGGCCAGTGTGGCTGCTGATGGGCTTGCCGGGCGAGCGCCGTTGCTCCCGGATCCCCTGGGGAGGCTCGTCAGGATCGCTCGTTCATGATTGCCCAGGGGAAGCCCAAGTTCGTTTTTTAAGACCGCCAGTGTGGCAACACGTGCCTGGCGGTGCGTGACAACGGACCCAGCGACAACGCACACGTTATCCCAGAGAGGGTTGACCCGTCCTTCAATCGACTTGCGCCAGTCAATCTTGACCAGGCCTTGCAGCCGCTTCCGCCAGTCATTGGGATGATACACAAACAGGGCATTGCCGACACCCCCCAGGGCGCGTAGAACAATCGTATGGGTACTGATTTTCTCCTGGCGCAGCGCTGGGGCGGTCATGACCCCGTCTTTGACTTTCTGCCAGTCAGGAATCACTTTTGCGACTTCGGTCCAGTACGCAATGGCCCGCGCAACCTTCTCCCCGAACAATTTGGAGTCCGGGTGCTCGATAGGCGAACCGAGTAACTCACTGTTCGCATCGTAGAGGGCAGAGAGGGTGAGGAGTTTGGGAGAGCGCAATGGAATGGACATCTTTTCCATCTCGACCAGGTCCAGGAAGGCCGGGACCTGGTTCGCGACCTGCATGGTGAGCGTGGAGAGCGGGTCGCGGTGGTCATACAGCACGTTCAGCGACTTTGAGGTTTTGTGCACGAAGCGGTTCAGGTCGGAAAACATCTGCTGTAAACGGTCGAGGTCTTCGCTATGGAAGAGCAACACACTGATGCGTTCTTTGCCGAGTTCCGGTTTCTGTTTGAGCGCTTGAGCAATGGCAGCACAGCGGTGCTGTCCATCATTAATGATGAATTGCATCTCTTCCAGTTCCATTTCGATAACGCCAACCTGTTCGTCCAGAGCACTTGGCGTAAAGTCCACATCGCAGGAATAGGAGGCAGTGATGGAGGAGAAGATGTAGCCATTTTCATTTTCTACGATGTACTGGGTGATCTCCGGCACACGTGTGATGTTGAGCACACGCTGTGCCCGCATCGAAGGATCTAACTCCTCCGACTCGTTGAACTTGAAGAATTGTGAAATTTCTTTGAGGGCCATGGTTGTCGCGTAGTACTGTCGCTTCCCAATGGTGGCCCGCATAGCAGGAAACCGAGCTTTCATAGCTTACCTCATTTCTGTTGCTCGTAACGGAAGTTACGTGAAGGGACGATCTATACGAACGACTTTTCTAAATTATAAGACATCATTTTCGTTTTGTCAAGACATCACTGGATTATTTCTATGACATCATATAAAAATATTTTGGATGTCATAAAATACTCTGGCTATAGCGGGATGAGTAACCATCCCCATCGAGGGAGGTGTCTCGGAAGGCTACACCAAAAAGCATCTAAAAACGGTGCCAAAAAGCGGGCTCTTACACATCCTCGCTGATGTTGGATATAAACTCTACAGTTGGAAACGTGTCAACCTGCTCTGTAAGCCGAAGTGCTTTTTTCTTGCCCCAGGTCTTGTTAGCGGGGATTTAGGGGGTCGAAAATGTCGTCATCCCTAATACAGCCAGCATCCACTGCGTTCACAATCTGGCAGAGCAATGTGTCTGTCAAAAGTGTAAAAGTTCCTACTGGAAAGGCAACAAGTAGGTAAGCCTTCACTCTAAAGAGGCGCTGTAACCATCGAACCACTACACCGCATCCACTTCAATCGTGCCTGGGATGTGTGTAAAGGCCATCCTGAAACCACAGGGGTATGCTTTGAGGTCAAGTCGCTCATAGGAGTGCTCTTGTAGTATCTCTTCTGCTTTCTGCTCTGCCTGCTCCCGATCTTTGGCGTAGAAGGGGAAGAGCGTATCAACCTCTTTGGTCATGCGGCAAAACAGTACCCAGAGTGTCATGATGAAATCACCTCTACTTGCCGATTGTTCTGAGAGAGTACCCTTAGAAGGGTGGTATGTAACAGATTATCATTACAATCATAGTTCTGTCAATGCTACCCTTCTGCTACAATCCTGCCAATACACAAGAGAGGACAGGCGATGATACGGCTACGGATTAGGGAAGTAGCAGAGGCAAAGGGAGTGAGCAGGTTGCGGCTCTCTCGCATCGCGGATATTAACTACAAAACGATACAGGGTGTCTGGCGTGACCCCTACCGGGAGATATCGATCAAGACCTTGGAGAAGATAGCGCGTGCCCTGGGCGTACCATCCTCGGAACTTATCGAAGATGTGCCCGATGAATAGCAAAGCAATATCACATATGAAAGATGGGGAACGATTGTTCTGTTCAGAAGTTGAGGTACGCCGGGGAGATATGAAACCATCGGAAAGTTTTGAGCAAAAAAGCCACGCGGAAATGAGTGGAGCTGTTGTCGTTCAGCTCATGCAACTTTTTGAGCAGAATGGTATTGATGTCGTTGTTGATGGTGGCTGGGGCGTCGATGCGCTATTGGGTGAACAAACGCGCTCGCACCAAGATTTAGACATCGCTTTACAACACAAAGATGTCCCGAAACTCCGTGAGCTGCTCGAAGCACGTGGGTACAAAGATGTTCCCCGGAATGATTCTTGGGAATGTAACTTTGTCATGGGTGATGACAAGGGACACGAGGTAGATGTTCACTCTTACACGTATGATGCTCACGGAAAGCTTGTTTTTGGAGTTGAGTATCCATTTGGTTCATTGACTGGTACCGGGTTAATACAGGGATACCCGGTGCAGTGCATTTCACCTGAGTGGATGGTGAAGTTTCATTCTGGCTATGAACTTGATGCAGATGATTATCGTGATGTTTCTGCACTGTGTGAGCGATTTGGCATCGCTCTGCCGGCTGAGTACGAAAAATTTACTCGAGAAGGTGCTCAGTGACCAGTACGCGGATGGACGCCATGCTGACTTGACTCCGCTAGCAACGACGGTCTTGTCTCAACCAGCTTGCCCCACGGCACATAAGCACTGGGAGTATATCGTGAGCGCTCCTGGTTACGCTATTGTGGCAGGAAACCGGGACTCTTAGCCAGGGGTACCCACGGCCGGACCATTATTCGCGACGGTGATCCTTCTCTTCACGACGGGAGGCAATGTATGAACAATGGAAGCGAACAGGCTGCATCGTGATCCGTCAATATCACAGACATTTGGAGATACTACCTGTCACCCCTGGCTTCGCGAAGGGTCTGGCTCGACGGACGCAGAGATCCTTCCCCTTCGCTACGCTCAGGGCTTCGGCTCATGCGCTCAGGATGACAGCCTGACGCGAAGGGATGACAGCCAGGACACCACTCAAGTACTGTCACCCCTGGCTGCGCGAAGGGCCGCTCACGGGAAGTCTTATCTCCAAATGTCTGCCAACATCACAGATCTATTGACAAATGTTATAACTATATGTTATATGATTTATAGCAGTAAGCAATATTGTGGAAAAGCAAGTGAGTATAACAAGCATCAGGGAAGTTGCTAACGACTCCGGAAAAGAGGAAGGATACCGATGAGGCCTATACGTGATTTTATGGGTCAGGAACTGCGGTGGGTACACCCGCGCGTGTTTAAACGCGAGTATGAGTTTTACGCCGGTGATGAGTTGATTGCAACGCTGCGCTGGCAGAAGGCTTTTAGCTCCCAGGCTTTTGCCGAAGCGGCGGATGGGCGATGGATTATTAAGCGTGAAGGATTTTTCCAGAAGAAGATTGTGGTATGCCCGGCAGATGAAGATATGCCAATCGCAACGATGAAGCGTGGTATGAACGGGAAGGGTACGTTAATGCTCGCGGATGGGCGCGGGTACAGGTGGACCAGTACGAGTTTCTGGCGCGGTGAATGGGGATGGTTCACCGCTGAAG
>DAOTTD010000256.1:0-12434 GCA_034438015.1 Ktedonobacteraceae bacterium
CCTCTCTTTTACTTCTTCTACTGATAAATGTGGCGCTGCTCTTGTTATCCTTGCCATCGCTCTTTCCTTCCGATCTTGGTTTCCTCTTTTCAGAATTCTACCACAGACCGCAAGTTGGTATGAGACCCAGGCGAGAGAACCTACATGGCATTCATCGCGTCTTGATCATTATCACTCTTCTCTTGTAGCGTTCATCTCAGGCGAAAAGAAGGAAGCGATAGCATCACAGCAGGAACGTGCTATTGCCGTCAACGAGGCAGCCAGGCGCATCGGCTCTTCCGTCCGTGAGAGAGACCATTTCATGTAAGCCGATGAACAAGAGGGAGATATCTCAGGTGAGGAGCGAGAACAATGAAAACAGGGAGAGTGGGAGAGATCGCGGAGCATGCAGTGATACTTATTCGATGCACTCATTTTTCCGAATCGGATTCGGATCTCTTTCGGACAATTCTCTCCAGCGACACAGAGAGCCGAAGCCGCCAGAGAAGAGGAACGAGGACACGAACAGAGCGAACCATTGCCAAGCAGATTTTGTAGTTTATACTCTGTGAAAGCGGATGCTGGAGGTGGTGGGGAAAGTAAAGGTTTGGAAAACTTTCCCCTCTGGGGAGGCCAGCATCCGCTTTCACAGCGTGTGCCACCATATGAAACACAACAAGGAGGCATCATGCCATCGAAAGAGCCATTACACTCTCGTTTTGCAACAGCACGCTCGACACAGCGAGCAACGCCAGCACAGCCCAGAAGAGCGCGAAAGAAACGCCGCGATGCAGGAACCACCCGCTTTCTGCCGCGTGATCAGTTTGCGCTGCTCTGGATCGGGCACCAGTACGGTATTCGCCTGGATCACCTGCAATGGCTGTTGGGACGCTACAGAGGCCGAAGAGCCAGATACAGCAATTGGATCAGTGAAAGCGCCGCCCGTGACGTAGTGAACCGATGGGAGCAGGAGGGATGGCTGCATGTCGCGCGTCTGCAGGTCAATACCCCGTTCTGGGTGTGGCTCTCGCGCAAAGGACTGCGGAAAATGGGTCTTGCCTACGCCTATCGGGATCTGGAGCAGTCGAGTCTAGACGATCTGGAACATCTCTACGCCATCAATGCCATTCGCTTGTACATGGAAATGGAGGAGCCGGGCATTCGCTGGACCAGTGAACGCGAATTACTGCGGGGGCAGGTTCGCCTCAAAGGCAACCTCTTGCTCCATCGCCCTGATGGGGTGCTGGTGTTTCCTGATGGGCTGACGGTCGCCATCGAGGCGGAACTTTCGGCGAAGAAACCATTTGCATTGGCTGAGATTTTGCTGGAGCTGCTGCGAGGAGAGGACTATCTGCACAGCAAGGTGAAGTTTGGAGTGAC
The DNA here is from genome assembly GCA_034438015.1 of Ktedonobacteraceae bacterium. GTDB lineage: Bacteria > Chloroflexota > Ktedonobacteria > Ktedonobacterales > Ktedonobacteraceae > JACDAE01. Next base: position 1,360 of record DAOTTD010000256.1, read on the forward strand.
TGCAGCCCGCACGCTGACTCGCAGGACGCACAGCCGATATGATCAGATCTGGTACTTTGCCCCCAAAACGATTCGCACCCACATCCGGCGCGCACGAGCCAGGCTCCTCGCCGAGGACGTGATCCGTGAGGAAGAAGCCAAACGCTTGTATGTCTATTGGTATCCGCTGGCGACGACGGAGGAAGAGCTGGCACAGGAAGAGCAAGAGGAGGATGAGGCATTGGGGCTAGATTAGAATGCTCCTGTATGAGCATACGGGAGAAGGAGATGGCATGTGGTCACGTCGGCATGTTCGCTGTCTACAAAACATGACACACGCCACTCTTACACAATCATAATGTCAAGGAGAGACTTACCGCTTATCATCCAATCACCAGGGAGGCACGGCGCTGCTGTAGTGTGCGCACCACACTCATCGCAACCAGGCGAGCGCCGCGAGAGGCAAGGGGCATAGGTGCATTTTCAATCTCGAAGCGGAGTACGCCGAATGTTCCTTCTGCCAGAACTTCATGGATGCTGTGTTTCACCGCCGGATCTGCTATCACACGAACCTCGGTCTGATCCAGCCCTTTACTGGCTAGTGCGACCGCTGCTGCAACGTTGAGGAATTCAGGGAACTGGCGTGCTGCCTGACGTGCTGTGCCTCGGAAGACTTCATGCGGTGCAGTCAAGCGTGCTGCCTCTTCACTGGAGAGCAGCGAGGTAGGAATGCGACGCATCGTATGAACAACGCACCGGAGTTCTCCCAACGATGCTGCGCTCAGCGCATCTAATGCCCCGATCGCTCCTGAAACCACCTTTGCCTGAGAATTCCCACTCTGCGCGGCGGTAAGCAGGTTGTTGAGCGTTTCTTGCTCAGCAAGGGCACCAACACTGACGAAAAGAAGGTCAACGCCAGCCCGCAGAACGCCAGGTCCATGTTCGCGTAGTCCCTCCTGGCCCGCTACCTCGACAATCACATGAGGCTGTTGAGCAAGCAGCCCAGAAAGTGTGGAAACAATGGGTGGACTCCCAGCAGGACGAGGAGCGGTGGAATGGCGAACAAGCGCTCCTACGATCACCATGTCAGTTGCGGCTCGCTCAGCTACAAGGCGGCTCACCTCCTGACCAATCGCACCATAGCCAATTAAGCCCACGCGAAGAGGAGTTTGTTCCATGCGTTCTCTCAAAAGAAGCGACCTATTTCTCACGTTCCTTGACTTTCAACTGTTTCACTCGCTTCTCCGTCGGCCATTGTTTCAGCATCAACTGGTAGGTGTAGGAAGTCTCTGCTGTCCTTTGCTTGCTTTCCAAAGCTCTTGCGCCCTGCCTTCCAGCTTCAAAGCAAGCAAGAGCTTCATCTAAATCATTGAGCTGAATAGCCGCCAGTGTTCGGTTGTTTAAGCACTCCAGACGGAACCGCTCTGGATTTGCGACGTCTGATTGGAGTTGCCCGTAGATGCTCAGAGAAGTGAGTGCCTGCCTGGCCAGTTGTACATCCTTCTGGCCCAGATAATAGTGCGTGAGCCCATCCCACAGGAAGAGTGGAGCATCACCACAGTCTGCATATAGAGGAACGAACTCAGCGAGAGTAGATTGTATGAAAAATGCGGTCCGTGCATTTTCAAGCGTTTGTCTTGCCCCTGTCAATTGCTGCTGTGCTTGAATTGCCGCTAGATACATGTAGACTCTTCCCTTCACAATGGGGAAAATGTGCTGATGAGATGCCTGACGAAGAGTTTCATCTGCTTCCTCGCTCTTTGCAAGAGCCTTCTGGAAATCCTTGCGATAGTACGCGATCAGAGCGTGCTGATTGAGGGCCGTTAAACGCAAATTGACGTTCCTGGTCAGATGGCTGTAGCTCAATGCTTGAGTACAATAGGTCTCTGCTGCATCAAGCCCTTCTAAATGCCATGCGAGTATTGCTTTGAGAAAATAGATTTGTGCCACCAGGTCTGCTGCAACTTCGTGATGAGTCGAAGCACGCTTACACACGTTCACGAGCGTAGGAAGGTAGGAATCGATAATTGGCAAAATGGCATCTAAATGGCCCCCTCCACTCAAATGCCAACAAGCAGTGATACTTGCTGCACAGGTGGGTAATACTTCTTCCAAAGCGAGCACAGACTTGTGCTTCTGTTGAGTAGAAGCCAGAAGTGTGAGAGGAAGTGCCGCCAGGGCAGTGAGAAAACTTCGCCGAGAAAGTGTAAATGCTTCAAAAGAGTTCTGTGTTTTGAGGAGATCAAGCTTTTTGATTTCCTGATCGAGCCGACTCTGAAGCTCATGACAAAAGGATGCCATTCCAAACCATTGGTGAATAAGTGTAACAGCTTGCGCAAGTTCTAATCCGAAGAAGGTCGCAGCGTCTCGATGTGCCACTTCTTCCAGCTTTTCCGTTTGCATCACTGGAGTCGGAAGAACGAGCGTGCTCTCCAAAGGGGAAGAGAGGGCACTGAATGCCTCCGCAGGCTCTGAAGGATGCTGTTCTTTTTCTCGTATGTTATATTGACCATTCCTGACGAGAGTACTGGATGGTGTGAAAGGCACCAGATAGGCCTCAAGAGACCGTGACTCATGCAACAACTTCTCAGCCAGCGCATTCGTCGTTTCCGAAAGAGAGAGGCCATACTCGCTGAAGCGGAGTTTCGCCTCTTCGTAGGTGCTACGTACCTCATGGATCATCCCATGTCGATGCAACATGGCGAACAAACGACAGAGGATCTCTTCATCTAAGGGATGGGTTTCTAAGAGCGTGCGATACTGCCCTCTTCCATGCCAGAGCATTCCTTGTGCTTCGTAGGCTTCGGCTAACCAGAGCAGGCAACAGCGCATCACGCTCTCTTTCTCTGCCCGGTTGGCAAGAGCCCACTGCCCACTTTCTCCCTCAAGCATCCCCCCACGCTCAAAGTGTCTGCTGGCCTGTTCCAGGAGCGGAAGCGCTTGCGAGGAGGTGCGACCAAGACGCTCAGCCTCACGCAACAATTCTTCACATTCATCAATATCCGTCCACACCACCTCCTGATCTGCCAGTTCGTATCCAGTCCTTCCATGTGAGCCAAAAGGCGTGAGGATGCCTTCATGCTGGAAGATGTGATAGAGGCGTGAGGCGGCATTATTGAGGTACTTTTCGGCCAGGGAAAGCTCCCTCTCAGGCCACAACTGATCAATGATGTCGCTGCGAGGAGCCTTTCTGTGGCTTGCACAGAGCAGGTATTTCAACAAGGAGCGAGCGTAGCTATTTCCCCAGGCGGATGGCTCTACTGGTATCCAGGTCGTCTCGTCCTGTCTTCGCTCTACATGAAACGCGCCAAGCAACCACACGCGCACACGCACCAAAGGGTCGTCTCTCTCGGACATCTGCCAACTCCTCTTCACTGGAGGCTCAGGTTCCTTCACGGGAATGTCGCCTCTCACATGTTTCCGCCCCAATTCTACCATAGTTCCCACAAAAAACCTAGACGCATGCTCTCACGACGATGAGCCTGCATATGAGTAGGGACACGATTCTCTGTGAGTCTGTATATGACGCTTCTCTGCTACCCTCTCAGTGAGCAGCAATTACACTCTTTATCAGAAGGAAACAGTCATGATGGGACAAAGCGATATAGCACGGCTGAGGCAACAGATTGCCTCTGAATATCTCTCGGCGCAATTAGGATTGTCGGGCCTGGCAGAAGGCACCTCGCGCCACAGATTCATCACAACGAAGATGGAGCACATGGGAGCCTCATTTGACACCTTAGCCAGGACGATGGGCAAAGAGCAGGCTATTCAGATTATCGCACAGACGCTGCAGGAGATCCCAGAGCAGGTGACACGACAGGACGTGTTGCAGGTGGTGCTCCACGAGCAGGGCGACAGCGAAGCCACCCGACACCTGCTGGATGCTCTCCAGAATCTCTGGGCGACTCTTGATCTGTTGATTGAGCGTTTTGGGCCAGAGGCGGCGCGCAAGATCATGCATGCTCGAGCCTGCTTGCCACTGAAGGAGGTGATGGACTCATGAGTTCCTCGAAGACCGCGTATGTGATCGATAGCGAAAACCCCACCGAAATGGTGCGCCTGGTTGAACAGAGCAAGCTCTTTACTCAGGCAATGGGTGGTCTCTTCCCCGACGACCTGGATCTCTCCGGCATCCGACGCGTGCTGGACCTGGGATGCGGCCCTGGACAATGGGCAGGTGATGTGGCCTTCCTGTATCCAGAGTGGAAGGTGCTTGGGGTAGACATCAATGCCACCATGATCCGCTATGCCCATGCCATTGCTCGTTCACAGGGCCGTCCCAACATCAGCTTTGAGGAGATGGACCTCACGCAGCCACTCACTTTTGCGGACGCTTCCTTTGAGCTGATCAACGCCCGCTTCATCGTCGGCTTTCAGGACAGAGCGTCCTGGCCTATGCTGCTCTCGGAATGTCGGCGCGTGCTGGCTCCTGGCGGCATCCTGCTTTTGAATGAAGCCGAGAAGAGTATCTCAACGAGTCCCGCCTTGCAGCGCTTAGAAGGCTGGCTCACCCACGCCCTCTATAAGCAGGGACGGACCTTTTCTGTGGATGGACAGACCATTGGCATCGTGCATATGTTCAAACGACTGCTCACACAAGCGGGCTTTGTGGAGATGCAACAGCGTCCGTTTCTGCTGGATGCCTCTTCCGGTTCGCCACTCTACGCCAGCAGCTTCCGCGAGTTCGAAATCACCTACGCGCTGTTGCGGCCCTATCTGGTCAACTCAGGAGTGGTTGACGCCGAGACCTATGACAACACCTATCAGTGGATGCTTATTGAGACGCAACAAGACGACTTTCGCTGCCTGGCCTTCGGGGTCAGCGCCTGGGGGATCAAGCCGCCAGAGGAACCAGGTGATGAAGGATAGTATGACCAGGCCAACCTTTCAGCAGATGCGCAAGCAGCACGACATCACACTCAATATGCTTATCGAGGATGCGAAGGCGCGATCCTGATGCGGTCTTGTTGCTCGATACGTGGGGAATCGGCGAAGCTGGCATCATTGATACGCTGCTGGAGTCGCTCTCTCGGCTCTCTGGCACTGAGTATCGTCGGGACCTGCTCAACATCGGGGCTTTCACCTTTTCGGTGAAGCCTACGTACACGTGAGTAGCACCAGCGATGGCAGAGGTGAGCCAGGGGCACGGTGAAGATGGTCGACCAGAACAGGCAGAGGCAGAATGATGAAAACTTCTATCGTTTCTAGCACCATGTACGTTGGCACCATATGTTCTTCTTTGTGGGCTTTTCCTGTTCTGCTTCATGGTCCCTCTGGTTCTCCCCTGGTATCGACTCTAGTCTGCCAGAGGAGAGCGAGAGCATGTTCTCCCCATCATCTGCTGGCGTCAGCAACAGCTCGGTGTCTCGTAACGCTCCGGCAGGGTAGAAACGGGAGCATCGAGTGGACTCGAACGGGTGCGTAATGGGGTGGTCTATGCTTTCGCTCTCTCCTGTCAGGCTGCTGATTGCTTTGATGGGACCTCTTCCTGGGACGATCCTTCCTCGCATTGGCGAGGCATTGTCATGGGGCCAGGTGGGAGCCAGTATCAGCGATGAAGAAGCTCAGTGGGCACGGCGGTTTCATTGCCTGAGGGTGGTTCTCACTTGCAAACCTCTAAGACGGGATGATTGGGGGAAGGAAAGAGAGGCCGTTCACCGAGAACATGTTGCTCATGTGTCTGTACCTGTCGCCAGCTACGGACATGGACGGCCTCCCTTTAGGGGAAGAAAGTCGCCCTTGTCTCTCCAGTGCGAGAGAGCCGACACAAAAAGGGAAGTGACAACGATGAGCACATTGGTGATGGTGATTGATGACTCGCCCACGGTCAGGAAAATTCTTGAGGTCAGTCTGCGGCGCGAGGGGCTCGATGTCGTCAGTTACCCCGATGGGCTCGCGGTGCTCCGCGCAATCACCACAGGACAACTGGATCGTCTTCCAGACCTACTCTTCCTGGACATTGAATTGCCCAGAATGAACGGCTTTGAGGTCGCTCGCCATCTACGGGCAAAACCGCAATGGAACCGAACCGTTATCATCATGATCAGCCGACGCGATAGTATCATTGATCGGGTCAAAGCACGTCTGGTGGGAACGCAGGCCTATTTGACCAAGCCAGTTACGACACAAATGGTTGTCAATGTCGTAACAACCGCTCTAGGGCTTCGAGCTTCCTTGTCTTGATGTCAGCACTGATTTGTCCTGCCAGAGAGCTTGTTCCCGCCCGCCTGGCCTTTGTTTTTGTACTCCATACTTGGGCGTCAACTTGCATCTATTTGTTTGGCAGCCGCTATCGCCTGTACTATTGATGCCGACAGCTGGCAACTGGCAACGGTAGGCATCAGTATGCTTCCATCTGCTGACTGCAAGCCACCTTCCGAAGGAGCATACGAAACTGCCACCTGTAGGGGGTACAACGGAAAGGTACCGCAGGGAGAGGTAGGTGTAGGTATAGCTCTATTGAGCTGAGAGCAGCAGCGTACCGCAGGATGGAGTAGGTAGGAATAGGAATGGAGTGGGGCAAGATTCAGCGAGGGCTACCCATTGCTGCCTGGCTTCCAAACATTCCTTCTCGACCAGTGGAGCCCGTTACCTCTGAACGAGCACCACGAACACTAGGCGCGGTGAACAAGCCACCCAGCGTGAATCAGACAGCGAGAGCTGCCAGTCGGGTACTCGACGATTGATTATTCTCTACGTGCGGCTGGCTGCCCTTTCCTGCGCTAGCCGCGCCATATATTGCTATAACAATCGCGCATAGCTTAGAAATTTTCAGGGGTGTTGTTAAGACATACATATTAGGAAGCTTGAAGTAAATCCGATCAGGCGAATTTATTGATTGAAATGTGCTAAGCGCTATATGTGTAAAGAGATACGGTAAAAGTATAGGCAGGATCGTAATTATGTCATTTATGTGAGTGTATGCTCATATCGGTGGTGATACCCCTATATATGCCTTTGTGATATGCTATAAAAAATAGGAGAGAAACAGGAGCGATGCAACAACAGATCTCACAAGAAGAAGCGAACTCTTCTATCCCATATGCTTACCACGAAGCAGGGCACGCCGTCGTCGGCCATATCGTTGGTAGAATGATTGCACTGGTTTCTATTCAGAAAGGAAAAGGGTATCGAGGTGGCTGCCTCTTTGATGCTTTCGCCGAAAGTGGGAGCGGGCGTTCCTGAGCTTGACCCACTTTAGTAGTTCTTCCGCGTTTCCCGTGCTCATCCATTCGAATGGATGAGCATGAACGCTCAATAGGAGAGATTTGAGGGCGTTTGCTTTCCTCAATTCACTATGTGCAATCGCTTATCAATGCGCGCTCACATGGCAATAGCCAGGTGCAGCCGATTCTGGATGCGCTTCAACGCGTAGGCATCTCTCAAGATCAGTTGAAAGCATTTGGTCGACAGCTGCTTGGACAATTGCAGGGCGTTCTCACCAATGTCCTTCCGGTGGTGAGCAATGTGTTTACGGTCTTGCTCAATACCTTTTTAGCCGCCATGCTCAGCATCTATTTTCTGTTTACGGGGCCAAAGATCACGCAGTGGTTACGCCAAAGAACGCCGTTGCGTCAACGTGACCAGATCAATTTTCTGCTCGATACAACGCAGCGCGTGGTTGGAGGATATATTCGTGGCACAGTGACGCTTGCCCTCGTCTTTAGCGTATTGGCAGGCATCGGTGTCGCTCTGATCGGCGTTCCCTATGCCTTTCTCCTGGCCATTTTCTCCTTTGTTCTCGAGTTCGTCCCCTTTCTCGGTGTCTATATATCGGGAGCAGCGATTGTCCTGCTTGCCCTCACACAAGGATGGACGACGGGACTGCTCGCCCTTGGTCTGTTCGTCCTGCTGCAAAACCTTGAGAATAACGTCCTCTCGCCGCGTATTGTCGGTGGCGCGGTCGGCATCAATCCGATCGTCAATATTTTTGCAGTCATTGCCGGAACCAGCCTCTTTGGTCTTGCAGGGGCATTCTTCGCGGCACCGGCAGCGGGCTTCGTCCAGGCTCTGCTCCAGGCACTCTGGTCCTGGTGGAAAACAAGCCATCCCGATCAGTTTCCAGACGAGCCGAGCGATGCTGAAAGGCTCTCAACGAGTCAGCTAATGAGTCGAGACGATAGTATACGTCGCCAGTAGAGTACAATAGGCATGGAGACATTGTGTAAATAGTGGGGTGATTTCTTTTTGGGACCAGATAGAAAAAGGCAAAAGAGACACACTGTGCAAGCTCAGGTGTACTGTCGAGAATCGGAATCCCAACAGGTACAAGAGGGATTGTCCATCTGAAGCTGAACAATGCAAAATTTTTCGTGCAAAGCCACACCCTGTTGGGCCTTGACAAGGGGACGACAGACGAATACAGTATAGCATAGCGTATGGCTTAGGCCTTGCAAAAGGGGGAAGCGAGTGGAAGCCTCTACATCCGCACACGAGAGAGCCGAGGAGCGGCGCACTCAGCTGGACACGCGCCAGAAGTCGATACTAGCTGTCCTCTGCATTGGCGCGGGCATTCTCACGCTCTCGACGCGCTATGTTCCTGGTGACGTCGCCAGGATCGCCTACGGGTTGGTGGTCACCGCCGTCTTTCTGGCTCTCGCGCTGTTCGCACGACAGCACTCGTCGCTGTGCCGGTTCTGGGAATTGCTCTTCGCCTTCTTCGTCTTGTCAGTATTTGTCGTGCTCGATAATACCGTTCCGCACTACGTCGGCACCTACATCTTGCACGATACCCCAGTTCCCGGAAACCCGCTGGCCTCAACGATTCGCGGCTCGGTGATCATTCAACTGCTTGAGACAGTGATCACCATCATTGTGGTGATCGTGCTGACCAGGGCGTCCGGGAAGGACCTGGGCTCCATCTACCTCCGCGTGGGCACCTTCGGCAGAGCGTTCCTCATCGGAATGGCGGGCTTTGTCCTCTTTTATGTTCTGATCGGCCCTTCTGCACACCGGATCTTTCCTACCAATGGCACCCTCACCCTCAGTCACTATCTCGCGCTCACTCCCGCGCTCCTGGTGCTCGTGCTCTCCAACGGCTTCTTGGAAGAATTGCTCTTTCGCGGACTGTTCCTCCAGAAGTACAATGCCTTCTTCGGCCCCTCCCTCTCGAATGTGGTACAGGCGGTTATTTTTGCGCTCGCGCACGTCGGCGTGAGTTATACACCATTTGCCCTGCTGTTCATCGTGTTGATCGTGTTCCCGCTCGGGCTGCTCATGGGGTACCTGATGCGATCCAGCAACGGAATACTCGCTGGATCGCTCTTCCATGCGGGCGCTGACATCCCCATCTATGTGGCCTTCCTCTCCTATGTATCCTAGGGTTCGGTGACGTGCCGGGGTGGAAGTGTGCACAATTTTCTGTGCAGACATTCGCCCCAATATGTCCATGGTGGAGTACTGAGGTGGAGATACAGACTCATTGTTGTGGAGGAGATTTGAATCGTCTCAAGGAGGTCTGGCGTGTATTATCTCATTGCCTTGATCATCGTCATCATCGGTACAGTGGTGGAGGTGGTCGTTACGCATACCAACACCGTACCACACATTGCATCCGTCGCCCTCCTTTGGCTGGTGGCCGGGTTTTATGGAGGCAATATGTTCATCTCCGGTCTCCAACATATTTTTAACTCCAAGAATATTGCTCGGTCGATAGGGTGGGAGAGCAATGGGTTTCAGAAGGAACTGGGATGGTTTTCCGTCGGTTTAGGAATCTCTGGCTTGCTCGCGGTCTTCTGGCAGGGAATCTATCTGGTTGGTCCGGCAGTCGTTGGGTCGGTGTTTTTATTCGGTGCTGCTCTGGTTCATAGAGAAGATATGCGCAAGAGGCAGAACTTTCATCCTGGGAACGCGGGGATCATCTTCTATATGGATCTCATTGTTCCGCTCCTGACGCTGGCGGTGATTCTTCTCGCTACTCCCTGGCGATAGGGGAGATTGGCCCACCAGGTGCCAAGGAGTCAAAGTCATGCTTGAGCGTTGGTCCACAGCGCTCTGCAGCGACGAGTTGTTGCTTCTCGTTTCAGCTTTTGCCCGTCATATCTGGGTGTGGACGTGTCAATTCGATCCCTTGAGCAGAAGTTGGCTATGAATCAAGGCAAATGACCTGTCGCCTTCTTAAAGCACCTGGTCTTCTCTCGCTGCTTCATCTCAGGGGGCGGGAGTTGCTGTGCAAGAGGCACAATCTTGCTCAGTTTCTTTCGCGCAACCAGCTCTGGCCGCCGCAAAGCGAGGAGTCACTCTGTATCGGAGAGTTGTCAGAGATCGAGTTGCAGGCTGCGAAAAAGTGTCTCCAAACGGCGGGCATGCTTCACACCCATACCCTACGGGAATATCAGGGTCATGTGGGCTTCGACTTTCTGGGCTGGACGATCCGACAATTTCTGGTGGGCAAAACCCACACGGGAAAGAACCCGCGAGGCAAACCACTTGGTTTCAAAACGATTATCACGCCCAGCAAAGAAGCCGTGAAGCGGCATCAAGCTGATATGAAAGTGGTCATCGAGAGAAACCGGCATGCCCCACAAGAAAAGCTCATTGAAGAGTTGAATCGAGTCAACAGGGGATGGGCCAATTATCACCGCCGAACAGTGGCCTCAAAGACGTTCCATTCGTGTGACAACGTGCTCTACCTTCAACTGCGACGATGGGCGAAACGCCGCCCCCTCACAAGGGAGGACACTGGATCGCGAACAAATACTGGCATGTGCAGGAAGGAAAGGGCTGGCAATTCCAAAGCCAGCACGTCACGCTGTGGAAACATGGACAAGCGCACGTCCAAAAGCACACCAAAGTGAAGGGAACGGTCAGTCCCTACGATGGCGATCTCCTCTACTGGAGCCAACAACTGAGGACCCATCCCATGTTCAATGGGGTCAAGGGCGTGCTCTTGCGCAAACAACAGGGGAAATGTCGTTGGTGTAAGTTGCTTTTTCAAGACACCGATGTCATCGAAATCGACCATATCACCCCCAAGAGTGAAGGCGGAGGAGAAGAACTCAGCAACAGGTGTTTGCTTCACCGACATTGCCATGATGTACGACATGCCAAACGTGTCAATGGTATCTCTGACAAAGACCCGATCATTGAGGAGC
>DAOTTD010000257.1:0-7167 GCA_034438015.1 Ktedonobacteraceae bacterium
CCGCTTTGATCGCTCGGCCCATCCGATACGCCCGCGACAGGTCGCGCGTCCACACCCCCGCCCCCAGTCCGTAGAGCGTATCATTGGCGAGCGCCAGTCCTTCGGCCTCATCCTTGAAGGTCGTCAGCGCCAGCACCGGGCCGAAGATCTCCTCCTGGAACACGCGCATCTGGTTGTGGCCCTTGAGCACGGTCGGCTGGTAGTAATAGCCCCGGCCAGCTCGCCGTTGAGCGGGGGGCGCCCGCCGCCGATGAGCAGCTCGGCGCCTTCCTTGAGGCCGATGCTGACATAGTTCTCGATCTTCTCGATCTGCGCGCGCGAGACCTGGGCCCCGATCTGGGTCTCCAGACTCAGCGGGTTGCCCTGCCGGATGGCGGCGATGCGGGGTAAGACACGCTCCATGAAGGGCTCGTAAGATCTCAATCGACCCATCTGTAGATCACAATAAGCAAGGGAGTTACTTTGTTTATAAAATTATATGAGACAATATTGTGATTATGTTGTATAACATAGAATACAGATGTGATAGGTTTGTGATTTTGACATCTTATGCTTTAGCTTGGTTTTAATCTACAGTTGATTGATCTTAATCTACAGAGAGGTAGAAGCGTGAACAACCGGCAGTATCCTGTTCATTTATCTATCGCCTCGTCAACGGAGATCGAGCAGACGGCTCGCCAGTTGAAGGCGGCACGCGAGGAGTTTCTGATCACGGGAATTCCGGCTCAGCGTTCTACACGACCAATGATTCTGGAGTCGTGGCAACGCTGTAGTGCCATGCAAGTCAGTCCTTTGCTGCGCAATGCCCCGCTTGCCATTACTCACGAAGACCAGCTTCGCTGCTTGCTTGAAGGCAGCCAGTTGCTCCTGCGAGCAGCCCATCAAGTGATGAAGCACCTCTCCGATTTTCTCGACGGATATGTGATCGTACTCAGTGATGCGAACGGCTGCCTGCTAAAGGTCATTGGTGATACAAGAACGCGTCGTCGCCTGGCACGCATCGACTTTGTGCCCGGAGGTGATTGGAGCGAAGCCGCTGCTGGCACAAACGCTCTCGGTACGGCCATCACGGATGGTCACGTCGTGCAACTTTTAGGCGCGGAGCACTATTGTGAAGGTTGGCAAGACCTCACCTGTACAGCGGCGCCAATCCGCCATCCATTGTCAGGCGAGATTCTAGGCACCTTAGATGTTACCGGCAATTATCACCTTATCCGCCCATTTCTCTCCAGCTTTATTGCGGCTGCGGCCCTGCAAGTGCAGCAAGAGATACACGAGCTCCTTCCCTCTGCCGATAAAGGACGGACGAAAACTCAGTCCACCTCTTCTCGTTCCTCTACTAGAAGAATGCCTGCCTCTCGATCCGCCATTGATCGACAACGATACCAGGTGGACACCTCGGCAGTCTCTATGGGGAACGCTGCACAAGCGTTTATGCTTATGCAGGAACAAAGAGTACGCAACGCAGAATTCCTGACAGCCGTGGTAAGTGCTATTAGTGCCAGCCTGGATCTAGATGATACCCTTGAAAAGGTAGCTGAGCAGACAGCGCATCTGCTACGACTCGATAGTGTTGCTGTCTGCCTGTTTGGTGAGAGCGAAGAGATAGCATCATTGCATACCTGGACGAAACAGCGTGTACGGCGCACGAAATATCAGCATGACCTGGAAGTATTGCTGCGAGAATGCAAAGTGGTCTCGCTCATCCAGGAACGCGGGGAGCCGATAATTATCGATGATACCTCTACCTCGGTTATCCTGTCGGCTGGACTTGCATCAGGTATTCGTTCTCTTTTGTTGCTGCCTCTAATAACGGCGCGAGGAGTGATCGGTTTTATCCTGGCATCGAAAGGTACATGTTACCATTGGTTAGTCGATGATGTGTTGCCTGTTCTTACGCTTGCTACTTACGCGGCAACGGCCATTGAGAATGCCAGGCACTTTACTATCTTGCAGCAGCACATCCGCCGCGTCGAAGTGCTGAACGCGCTGTCACAGCTTCTAAGCACCTTACCTGATCCTGCTCAACACCTTGAAGTAGTTCTAAAGCGTATTGTAGAGATTATGGGTCTGGACGTAGGAATGACGCTGCTATGCGATCAACAAAGGGAGCGCTTAACGCTGGCCGCGCATTATGGACTACCCGAAACGGCGTCTCTTGATCTCTGTGCATTTGCCTTAAGATCTCTATATGGGGTCGCTCACCTGATCCTGACGACAGGAAAATCCGTGATGACCTGTGCCATTGAGAGAGACGAGCATAGTACATGCGGGCCGCTTACTATTCCAGGCTCCTGCGATGCGATGGTTGTTCCACTGGCCAGCGGCAATACCATCCTCGGTGTGTTACTCCTTGCAAGCCTCGCGCATCGGAAACTGACGTCAGAAGACCTTGCTTTATTTACAGCTATAGGGCAACAGCTCGGTCAGACATTGACAAATATTCAGTTGCGACAGAGCGCGAACGAAACGGAGGCATTGCGTGAGGCCGATCAAATCAAGAGTAGATTTGTTTCTGCCATCTCACATGACCTGCAATCGCCGCTGACCGCCATTCAAACCTCCGTTGAGAGCCTGTTGCACCATCGAGAGGCCCATTCTTCCCATACACAAGAGCATCTATTGCACAACATCGCGGCTCAAGCCGGCATGCTCGATAGTCTGGTCGACCGGTTACTCGACCTTTCGCGCATCGAAGCCGGTGCCCTCTCGCTCGATTATGACTGGATCGACCTCCCTATTTTCATTGCCGAAACCATTGCGAAGTTCGAGGAGTTACATAGTGGATGCCGGGTGGAGCAGGACCTGGCGGAGAATTTACCGATGTTATACGTCGATCCCGAGCGCATCGCGCAGGTATTGTGGAACCTGCTAGAAAATGCCAGTAAATATGCTCCATCCAATACATCGATACAGTTAGAAATCAGGTGGACCGGGAACGAGGTACTCGTCGGAATAGCAGATCGTGGCCCAGGAATACCTGCCGAAGATCGAGAGAAGATTTTCCAGCACTTCTATCGCCTGAAAAGAGATCAAAAAAAACGTATACAGGGCAGTGGATTGGGTCTGGCAATCTGCCAGGGTATCATACAGATACATGGCGGGCGAATCTGGGTAGAGGAGCGAGCAGGTGGTGGCAGCGTCTTTCGCTTCTCACTACCCCGACATAAGACAGAGCCCCTCGATCTCGAACAATTGGAAAAGATGGAACTCTTCGCTGTGAGCCCTGAAGGGAAGTAACATTATGAGTTATGCTTACCATCCCATACTCCTGGTAGATGACGACCCTGGTATCCTGTTAGCGATGAAACAGGCGCTAGTAGCGCAGGGCTATGATGTGACAACTGCTACCAACGGTATAGAGGCCCTGAACGCCTTCGATGACAGGCAACCGGAACTGGTACTGTTGGACTTGATGATGCCCGAATGCGACGGTATGGAAGTCTGTCGCTACATTCGCGAACACTCCAGCACGCCGATCATCGTCGTGAGCATTAGAGCGAGCGAGGCCGATATTATCGCTCTCCTCGATCTGGGGGCCGATGACTACCTGATCAAGCCTTTCCGCATGGGCGAGCTTCTCGCCCGCACACGGGCTGTCCTGCGTCGTATAGGCAAGCTCCAGGCAAGCAAGATCGCCTGTGGCAGCCTGGAGATCGACATAGAGAAGCGCAAAGTTACACTCGCGGGCAGTACCGTCTCGCTTACGCCAATCGAGTACGCACTGCTGGTGCAACTGGCGACGAATATAGGCCGAGTATTGACAACCCAGTTACTCTTAAAGAGAGTATGGGGCCTGCAATACAGTGATTCAACCGAATATGTAAAGGTTGTTGTCCGTCGTCTGCGCACCAAACTGGAGGACGATCCTGCTCATCCCAGGTACATCATCACCGAGCCACGCCTTGGATACCGGCTGAACGATGATCCGTGAATGAAAGTATGCTATGGTATGAAATTGAGCGGTATTTACTGATACTGGCACCGGGGAACTGGAGGTATGTGACCATGCATAAGTTCCTGCGATTGATCTCTTCCCTACTGGTAGTACTGGGTATGCTATTCGCGGCCTGTGACTCAACTTCATCGCCGACGCCCGGCAGTGCAGGTGGCACCATCACATTACAGTTGTTTTTTCACTCTGGTCAGGGGCCGGAGCGTGAAGCACTCGATGCCACCCTCAAGGCTTTCAGCGAGGAGAACCCGCATATACGGGTCAATGCCGTGCAGTTGCCTGAGAATCACTACACGGACCAGGTGAACATCGCAGCGATGGCCCATAGTCTCCCTTGTCTGCTCGATTTCGACGGCCCAACTTTGTATAACTACGCCTGGTCCGGGTACTTGATCCCCCTCGATAAGTATGTATCGCCAGAGATGGAAGCTGACTTCTTGCCATCGATCATCAAGCAGGGGACGTATAACCATCACCTCTACAGCCTGGGCCAGTTTGATTCGGGACTTGGCCTTTACGCGAACAAACACTATCTGAGCAAGGTCGGCGTGCGCATCCCCACTATCGATAACCCGTGGACGTTGAGTGAATTCAACGACGTATTGGCAAAGCTGAAGAACATGCCGGGCCTGAAGTATCCGCTGGACCTACAGATGGATACAGGCGGCGATTGGTTCACGTATGGCTTCTCGCCTTTTGTTGAGTCCTTCGGGGGAGATCTGATTAACCGTAACACCTACCAGTCGGCAGATGGAGTGCTCAATGGCCCCGACTCGGTGGCGGCGATGACCTGGTTCCAGCAGCTCTTCAAGCGAGGCTACAGTAATCCGTGGCCAGTTGACGGCACTGATTTCCCATCGGGTAGGTCCGCGCTGAGTTGGGTTGGTCACTGGGTCTATCCCGATTACAGTGCGGCATTGGGAGAAAACCTGCTTGTGCTGCCAGCGCCGAATCTGGGCATGGGCGCGAAAACCGGCATGGGATCATGGAACTGGGGGATCAGCTCATCCTGCAAAACTCCTGATGCAGCCTGGAAGGTATTGAATTTCATCCTGTCGCCCAATGAGATAGCGCGTATGACCAACGCGAATGGGGCTGTGCCTGCGCGCAAATCGGTTATCGCCCAATCAAGGTTGTATGCGCCGAACGGCCCGCTCCATGTGTTCGTACAGCAGCTCCAGATGGGTATAGCGGAACCGCGTCCGCTCACTCCAGCCTATCCCGCAATTACCTCCGCCTTTACTGTGGCCGTGTCTAATATCGCCGCTGGTGCCAATGTGAAGGAGGAACTGGACAAAGCGGTTCAAGAGATAGACCAGGACATCAAAGACAACCAGGGCTATCCAACCCAATAGGAGGGTGCTCTTGTGGTGCCTCACCCAACTCATCTCTCGGGCGGGAACATCTGCCCGCGACTCCATTTTATATAAAAGAGGAAACCATATGAATATAGGGCTTCGTACCAGGACGAGCGCAATTGCGTCACCCAAAAAGCCTGACAGGCGTCGTAAGAGATATTATCTTGCCTGGGCATTTGCTGCGCCTGCTCTGCTTCTGCTACTGATCTTCATGATCATCCCTTTCTTTATAGCAGTCTATTTCTCGTTCACCAATGAGCGGCTGGTTGCAGGGCCACTGCCCATGCATTTTGTAGGGCTGAGTAACTATCTACAGATGTTGGGGGACGAATCGCTGCATCGGGCCTTGCTGAACAACTCCTTATTCGGGATGATTGTGGTCCCTATCCAGACGGGCCTGTCTCTCTTCCTGGCGATCCTGGTCAATCAGAAGATACGTGGCGTTGCCGTGTTCCGCACAATTTACTTCAGTCCGGTCGTGACTCCCCTGGCGGTGGTCGCGGTGACCTGGTCGTTTCTCTACAATCCAGGCCAGGGGGTGATCAACGATTTCATCAAGGCGATCAGCTTCGGACACCTGGGACCCTATAACTGGCTCAATGATGTACGGCTGGCGCTTCCGGCGATCATGCTTTTGTCGATCTGGCAGGGTGTTGGTTTCCAGATGGTCGTCTACCTTGCGGGTTTGCAGGCGATTCCGGAGTATCTATTCGAAGCTGCCAGGGTCGATGGCTCGGGAAAGTGGCAACAGTTCTGGCATATCACTCTCCCCCAGTTGCGCAATAGCACTATCTTCGTGCTGATTGCAACCACGATCATCTCATTTAAACTCTATACGCAAGTGGAGGTCATGACTCAGGGCGGCCCACAAAATGCAACAGCAACCGTTGTGTGGTATCTGGTGCATGAGAGTGTTAGTAACGTGCGCGTCGGCTATGCTTCGGCTGTTGGGGTAGTCTTCTTTTTTATTGTTCTCATAAGGGTGATCCCGGTCATGCGGAGCGTCATCATGACTCAAGAAAGAGAGATGTAAATCATGACGCTGACTACGCAAAAGGTGAGAGTCACTCCCGCCCAAAAAGCCGTACAGCGGTCTCGACCCTCTGGTCGAAAATATGCCTGGCTGATACTCAACTACCTCTTGATGATTTTTCTGGCGATCTTTTTTCTGTTCCCAACAGCATTTATGATGGTTTCTTCATTTAAAATCAACGAGAGCCAGCTCCTGCAAGATTTGAGTAGCGTGAATGCCATTATCCCTGATGGCGACATCTCACTGCGGAACTACGGCGATGCCTTCCAGCGTCTTCCTTTCGGCCTGTATATGTTCAACTCAGTGCTGATAGTTACCTGCATTGTCGTACTGGGCCTGGTGGTCAACAGCCTGATCGCCTACGCACTGGCGCGCATACCGTTTCCTGGCCGCAAGCTCTTGCTCGTCATCGTGGTGGTGTTGATCGTCATCCCTTTCGAGTCGGTCGCCGTGCCGCTCCTGCTGATGGTCAACCAGTTCCCCTGGTTCGATGGCTCTACCACGTGGATAAACAGCTACCAGGTGCAGATCATCCCGTTCATCGCCGACGCGTTCTCCATTTTCCTCTTCCACCAGTTCTTCGTTGACATTCCTAAGACCATCGAAGAGGCTGCTGTCGTTGACGGAGCCAGTCATTGGCACATTTACTGGCGGATCGTCGTCCCGCTTTCCCGCCCAGTCTTCGCCACCGTCGCGATCTGGCAGCTTCTCACCCACCTGGGCGACTTCCTCTGGCCCCGGCTGGTTACGCGCGGCGATACATACCGCCCGCTGATGGTGGGGATGCAGGCATTCTTTGGCCAGGCTCCTCTGCGTTGGGG
>DAOTTD010000258.1:0-21142 GCA_034438015.1 Ktedonobacteraceae bacterium
TGGCTCATATAATAGTTTGAGTGTAGTCCCCTGAAAGGCAATCTCTCAGGAGGATATACTGGTGAAAGCAGCGGGAGAGCCGAAGTTTTGGCTTGTGGCCTGTTCAACTACCTGAACAGTGACCCGCCTTCAAGAGACGGCTCCCCGTCCACCGGGGCCTCAAGGGTCTATAAGGCTTGTTGCAACAGCCAGCGGTTCACCTCCAAGAGCCGCCAGGCCAGATTGCCTATCCAGCATGAGCTGACGCTCGCCCTGGTTGGTCGGATTTCTCGCTTGCCTCGGCGAAAGAAGGAACGACGCCGAAGATTGATGGCAGGAAGTGAACAGGGACGGAAAATGAAGGAGAAAAGCAGGTGTGCCATGAATATGCCTCCACTCGCTCCTTTCTCAGAGGGAGCGGTCATCAAGTATGTCTGCGGGATTGATATTGGAAGCCAATCCTGTGCAGGCTGCATTTGCCGACCCGACAAAAGCGTGGTCATCAAGTCGATCACCTTTGCCAATGCCAGGGAGGGCTGGCAGATCTGGGAAGAAAAACTGAACCAGTTGGATGCTCCTCCTGGCCAGATCCTCATTGGGATGGAAGCCACCTCCCGCTATGGGGAGAATCTCTATCACGAGTTGGAGCAGCGCGGCTATGTGTTGCGTCTCTTACATCCAGGACAAACCCATCATTTTCATCAACAACGAGGGCTACGAGCGAAGACCGATCGACTCGACGCGATGACCATTGCCAGAGCATTGTTGAGTGGAGAGGCACGAATGGGTTATGTGCCAGGTGAGCAAGTGGCTACGTATCGAGAACTGGTGCGCTTGCATACGCAACTGAGCGATACCGCTGCTGGCTATCAAAACGAGATCCAGGCCCTGATCGTGGTACTCTTCCCCGAATTCACCCAGGTCTTTGCCGATCCCTGCTTACCCACCGCTCTGTCAGTGCTCAAAGCCTTCCCGAGTGCTCAGGCCCTGGTCGAAGCCGGTGTCGAACCCCTTTTCCAGTTGTTACGAGCGCAGCCAGCAGCACATTATGGACGCCCTACCGCAAAGAAATTGGTGGCCCTGGCCAATCAGAGCGTGAGCAGTGGGCGAGCAAGAGCCGGACGATCGACCAGCCTGCGGATTCTCTGCGATCAACTGGAGCACACCCAAGCAAATCTTGCGCGTCTGACCGCTGAGATTGAGCAACTGCTGAACACAGATCCAGGGGTGAAGGGACTCCAACAGGTACCGGAATTTGGCCTGAAGACGTTGGCGGTGCTCCGGGCCGAGTTAGGGGACGTTCAACGCTTCTCACGAACCGACGAAGTGATTGCCTATGGGGGTATGGATATCCAGATCAAAGAGAGCGGTCTGTGGAAAGGCAAAGCCAAACTGTCCAAACGCGGCAGTGGCTTGTTGCGACGGGTCCTCTATATGACCGCGCTGCGCTGCATTCATCGGGAAGATTCAGCCTTTGGCGTCTACTATCGGCGTCTGGTGGCGCGCGGTCTCAAGAAAGGCTCGGCTTTGATGGCCGTGATGCGCAAATTGCTGGCGGTGGCTACTCACTTACTCATGCATGAGGGAGAGGAGTATGATCCCTGCAAGGTCTGTGGGAGCAATGCGGGCTAGTTGGCCGGCCAACTAGCCCGCATTGCTCCCACACCAAGGGATTCGCTTGCAGAACACTTCAGAACGTTGCTCTGAAGTGCAAAGGAGCCATCTTTTTCTCTCGACTCAAGGGACTGTTTCGCCCTCCTTGCCCAGGGCTTGACAAATCTTATAGCTTCTCTTTCTCACATTCAGATGGATGTATTTATCCTCATATCAAAATATCAGTACTACTGCCTTTGCTTGACAAATATATAAACTTGAGTTTATAGTATCTTCAGGACTTCTTAACTCAGAACTTACCTACGTTTCCTAAAAGGACCCCATAACCCTGACTTTAGCAAAGTATTCTGAAAAGGTATCAACAAACAAATTTCAGTTTAAGGAGGGTTTTACGATCATGGCATTCAGAGTAAAGAATTTGATGATCCAGGTCCTACCCGAAGCAGGCGAAAAGTTTCAGCAAATGTGTGGTAATCGATTCTCAATAGGCACTACACCATTTTGTGTACTCGCTGCTGAACTCGACGCTGTGTCTGACCCTGCTACCCTCACCACTTTAAAAGAGCAACTTCAAGAAGCACTCAAAGCAGTGGAAGAGCAAGAAAGTGTAATCAACGAGCAAAATAGAGTTAAGACGCTAGAACAAGCGGTGGAACTGGAAAAGCATTTGACCTCAGCTCTTGAAGAGGTACGTCTGCAAAAGCAGGCACTTCAAAACAAACCTGATGGGGGGCAGGAATAGTCGGCCAGACAGTAGAACCGGCAGAGGAACACAACTATGCTGTTATTGGCTACAGCATGAAAGAGGTGTTATGCAACGGGATGGAGTAGAACGCTTTGAAGAGGCGGTTTTCCGTGCCAATGCAGCCTTTGAGCTGCTGCTCTTCGATCGCCTCCCTCTTGAACAACAGCAATTGCTCAATGATCTTCAGCAGGATACGAACTGCTATGGTGTACTTCGCTCCCTCCAGCATCCTGAGCCAGGGATCAGAGCAGTTGACCGGGATACGGCGTTACTATTTTTTACGTTGCAAACACCAGGCCATATACCCACGTATGTCAAATCCCAGCTTGGAGAAGACTATTGCAAAACCATGCTGTCATTTGTGCTTGACGATATATTTGAAATTGAGTGGTGTGGCGCGTGGATCTCTGGCGTAGAGGCTTATGAGAAGTTCTATACTGAGCCATTGCTGCCTGCTGTTCAGGGAACGATTGCCCGGCTCTCTCTTGAAGCAATACAGTATGCGCAGGCTCTGGAACTCTATGACTGCATGAAACTCTCCATGCGTCTCTATGGCTATAACAGATTACCTCTTTGCGCACACTGGCGGCAGAAATTTTCAACCTCGGATAGCGTCGCCGAGTATTTAGGTCTCCAGACACATGCAAATGTACAACTGCTGAAGCGGCAATGGATAGAGGTCAGGTCCAGCGCATCTTCCAGTGGATGGTTTGCATGGTCAGCACGCGATGTCCAATCCACGCCAGATCCAGCGCGGTTTGTCTATAAACTCTATATTAGCCCTGCCTGTGCGTGTGTCCGAGACGCGTTTCAAACTACGATTGAAGTGCTTGAGGGCACACAGGCAGCGCATTTCAAAATTGGCAAGGACGTGTATGGGCTGTTGCGCCCGGATAAGTTTGTTGTCTATTTTGCAAGCATGGAGGCGTGTCAGAATGCGGCTACACTATTGATGCGGAAACTAGAGGGTCTTCCTGCTCATGGTGTCCCGTTTAGTGCTGAGATTGGCGGTGATGGCCTACTTTCATGGGGCATTGATCCTCCTGGCGAGGAACAAACGTTTAGTGGGCGGAATGGTGAAAGCTGGCGCCTGTGGGTAACCAATCGCTTAGCAGCGGCTTTGCTGAACGCACAAACTGGTCGATCAAACCGTGTAGAACCCTGGCAATTCGCGTTAGGACGTCTACGGCTGGATGGTGTGAATACGGAGACGTGGACGCCTCAGGTGTACTGGCAAGCTAAGGAATGATAGGTATATGGCAATTTCAGATCCTCTGGTATTACCAGGTGATGTTGTGCTCGTGCCAGTTGAGGAGTTACCTGTCTATCTGCGCGAACAAATGACATATGAAGAGGGCGATTATGTGATAACGCGACCTCGATCACGCATAACGTCACGCATTATTGATGCACAGACGGCAGAACTGCTCAAGTTATTTCGAACGCCGACGAAGATAGTGCTGGCCATACTACACTTTAGCCGGGCAAATAAGCTTAATCCTGAGCAAGTGTTAGTGGATGCGTTTCCGATGCTTCAGAGTTTCATGGATGTGTCACTCCTGGTAGAGGCAGATGCTGAACAGACACAGCAGATTCAGCCTTCCCTGGCCGCTGGCGATCGGGTTGCATATTGCGAAATATTACGCTGTGTTCACGTCGTTGCGGATACAGAGGTGTATCAGGCCAGGGGTGCCAATGGCGAAATCATCGCCTTGAAATTATCTCGTCCAGGCTGCAAGAGTGAAGTGTTGCACATGTTTGAACAAGAAAGCGCCATCCTCAAGCGCCTGGATAATCGAGTCAATCCTGTCTTGCAGGGTGCAGGCATGTTTCATGATCGGCGCTACCTGATCACAGAATGGTGTTCCGGCGTTGAAGTAGCTGTGGCCACAGAGGAATTGCGCCGCCAGCAGGGGGCTGATCAGCGCAAAAAAATGTTGCACCTTTGCAGTACGATTCTTGACGCGTACGCTCATCTGCATGCCCAGGGGGTTATCCACGCAGATATACATCCAGGTAATATCCTGGTTGCCAGCGATGGTGCTATCAAGATTATTGACTATGGTTTTGCGTGCCTGGAGGATAGTGAAGCTGAAGGAGGGGGACCACAAAGAGCGGATATTAGTTATTTTTCTGAGCCGGAGTATGTACAGGCGGTTCTTGCGGCTCTTAAAGCGCCAAAGCCCAACATGAAAGGGGAACAATTTTCATTGGCGGCTTTGCTCTACTTCCTGCTGACTGGTGCTCAGTATCTTAGATTCTCACTTGAGCGTGAAGAGGTGTTGCGCCAGATCGTTGCTGGGAATCCAGTCCCGTTTGCCGCTTGTGGTATGCGGCCCTGGTTTGAAGTTGAAGCGCTTCTTGCTGCTGCATTGAATAAACGCCCTGAGAAACGTTTTCCATCTGTTGCCGAATTTTCGCGCAGGCTGAAAGAGATCGTTGTTCTAGATGAGCAAGCAGACGCATTGTGCATGCAATATGCCACTGATACCCATGGCCCCGTTGCTCAAGAATTACTGAAGAGCGTACTCCACCGCCTGGGACCTGAAGGTTCGCTTCTGGCTTCTGGATTGACGGTGGCACCCACGTGTTCGCTTATGCATGGAACAGCGGGCCTTGCCTATGCCTTGTACCGTATTGCCTGTGTGCAGGACAGCGCGGCACTACTTTCTCTGGCTGATATCTGGTCAATGAAGGCTATACATACTATGAAGAATAGTAGAGCTTTCTACAATGAAGAAAACATCACTCCTGAGATCATTGGACATGTATCGCCTTATCACACTGCTAGCGGAGTCTACTGTGTACGGGCGCTTATCAGTCATGCGCAAGGTGACCACGTGTCGCAGCAGGAAGCGATAGAGGCGTTTATTGCATCATCGCAGAAACCCTGTGAGAATATAGACCTGACACTTGGTCGAGCCGGTACGTTGCTTGCCTCTGCGTTCTTGCTCGGTAAAGTATTACAGGACGAATTGTTGCATGCAGCGCCGCTTCTAGAGCTTGGCAATGGGACTATGCAAAGCATCTGGGAGGAAATCAAAGCATTCCCGGCTATCCAGGAATGTTCTGCAATACCGTATCTGGGTATGGCGCACGGGTGGGCGGGGCTTCTCTATGCCACACTGTGTTGGTGCCAGGTATCGGGCACTCTACTTCCCGATAGCATTGAAGAGCGTCTTCAACAACTGGCAGCATGTGCGGAAAGCAGTGGAAGAGGTGTACGCTGGCGCTGGATCGTTGAGCAGCCTTATCAAAAGCACATAGGTCCCTATATGTCCGGTTGGTGTAATGGGAGCACAGGATATATTCATCTCTGGACGCTTGCGCATCAGGTATGCGGCGACGAGATGTATGGCAGATTGGCTGAACAAGCAGCATGGCATACCTGGGAAGAAAGTAGTACGCGCGGTATCCTCTGTTGTGGGCTCGCAGGGCAGGCATATGGACTGCTGAATCTCTACAAACATACAGGTGACAGAGCCTGGCTCGTTCGCGCGCAAGAGTTGGCGCAACGAGCGGCGCTCAGTGTAAGCGGTACTGTTCCCCATGGTAGCGATCTTTACGATAGCCTGGAGTCGCGTACCGAGAGCTTATATTCTGGTGATATAGGTATTGCGGTTCTGGTTGCTGAGTTAGCCAGGCCGGAAGAGGCATGCATGCCTTTTTTTGAAATGGAAGCCTGATGTTATATGTTAGTGATGATGGGTAGTCCCCACCACAAACAAAAATCTGGCGCTAAAAAGAGCCTGCATTTACGTCTATAATGTGCAGGAACTTATGTTGCATCACTCATGGCATGCATGCTATTGATGTGTAGTTGCGAACGCCGCTCAATTGCGGCTCGTGCAAAGGCCACGGTTCAGGTTTAGGAAGTTGATCCATTTCCAGATTCGCCAGGAGCCCGCCAGGCCCTTGCACTCGCGCAGTGAGTGGCTTGACAAGAAACAGATGTACCTGTAGGGAGCTAATACCACTATTGCGTATCGGGCTATCACTTAAAGAGAGAACAGGTATGGCCGACCGTCTGGGACAGCAGTTAAGCAATTATCGTCTTGTTCAACTGCTTGGAGAGGGTGCATTTGCCGAGGTCTATCTTGGAGAGCACATCCATCTGAAAAATCATTATGCCGCATTGAAAGTACTGCATGCCTCGTTGAGCGGGGAACGACAGAAAGCATTTCTGGATGAGGCGCAGATGCTTGTGCAATTGACGCATCCGCATATAGTGCGTATGCTTGATTTTGCAGTTGAGCAAGGGACGCCCGTGCTAGTGATGGAACACGCGCGTGGTGGAACGTTGCGCAAGGTTTGCCCACGCGGATCGCATCTCCCGCTGGCGACCACCGTAGCATTCATCCAGCAGATAGCTGACGCGCTCCAGTATGCGCATAATAATGGGATAGTTCATCGTGACGTTAAGCCTGAGAACATCTTAATTAGCACAAGTCAGCAATTGCTATTAAGCGATTTTGGCTTAGCGACATTGGCTCCATCACCTGAAGCGTTGAGCACACAGGAGATGGCCGGTACCATTCCCTATATGGCTGCCGAACAGTTCAAAGGAAAGTACTCGTTTGCCAGTGATCAATATGCACTGGCAGTTGTGACCTACGAATCTCTGTGTGGTAGAAGGCCATATGAGGGCAATTTGTTTGAGATCATGCAGCAGCATTTATTTGAAGTACCGCCGCCTTTGCCCGAGTTGCGATCGGAAATACCCGCTGCTGTGGACGCTGTGGTGCGTAGAGCACTATCAAGTGACCAGTTGGACCGCTTCGTGTCTGTGCAAAGCTTCGCGTGGGCACTGCAACGCGCCTATCAGGGCAACCAGTCGGACCTCAGTGATGACTCACAGATTACGGCATCGATCAGAGCGGTTTATAGGCCGCCGATAGTCAGGCATGTTTATAATGGTCCGCAACCTCTGGCACCAGCTCCCACGCCCATCGGGCGTAGGTCACCCGCCAGGTCCACCAATCGCCAGCGCTTGATGGGCAGAGTACATGCGTTCTGGATCAAAGGCGTATTGGAGCAATCTCTGCAAGGAGCGGCACTGATTGCCCTGGGGTTACATGCGCAAGCGGATGCCATCGCCAATCCCTGGAGACTGGTCTCACAATCAGCCGCATCTCCTACGGTCCCATTGCCGGTTGGTACGCGTGTGATCCAGGCCTACGATGAGGCCAATGGTGAATTACTGATTCTAGGAGCACCGGGTGCTGGCAAGACAACGCTCTTGCTGGAGCTAACGCGTGATCTGCTAGAGCGTGCGCGGCTGGATGAAATTCATCCCATACCAGTCATATTCAACCTATCGTCATGGGCCATCAAACGATTACCTATAGCGGATTGGCTTATCGAGGAACTGAGCACGAAATACCAGGTACCGTCCAGGCTTGGTCAAAGCTGGGTGAATAACAACCAGATTCTGCCCCTCCTCGATGGGCTGGATGAGGTTACTGCGACGTATAGTGCGGACTGTATTGAGGCCATCAATATCTATCGGCGAGAGCATGACGTAGAAGCGCTAGTCGTGTGCAGTCGGATCGCGGACTATATGGATCAATCGACGCGTATCTTCTTGAATAGTGCAGTTGTCGTCCAACCACTGACCACGCATCAAATCGACAAATATATATCTGAAGCGGGAGAGAAGCTGGCAGCACTGCGCACGGCCTTGCGTGACGATCCAGGCCTTCTAGAGCTTGCAACCAATCCCTTGATGCTCAATGTGCTGACGCTGGCCTATTATGAAACAGCAGAGAAAGTGGTCATAGAGGCAAGCTCGCCTCTAGCCAGGAGACGACGGGTGTTTAGCATGTATATCGAGCGGATGCTGCAACGTCGAGGCACTGGAACAGTTTACGCAAAGCCGCGCCTTATGCATTGGTTAGCATCGTTGGCTGAACAGATGGTGCGACATGACCAGACAGAGTTCCACCTGGAACGGATGCAGCCAGATTGGTTTGCCACAGGCTGGTTACGCCGTATCTATAATGTTGCTGTCAGGTCAGGCATTGGACTGTTCTGCTGGCTAGCCTGTATATTGCCACTAGGATTGGCCTTTGGAGTAATATCCAAGAAAGTGGATTATATATTGCCACTAGGATTGATATTTGGGCTACTATTCGGTTTATTGTTTGGCATGACAAGCCTGGTAAAGGCCGATATCATGCCAGCGGAGGTTGTACACTGGTCATGGGCAGCAGTGCGGAAGCGATTGATGAGGATAGATCTGAGAAACGTGCTGGTTCGTATCTTTACAGGTGGATTGAGTAGCGCGTTACTTGGTGGGCTCCTCTTATTGATACTGAGTGGAGGAATTATTATACCAAACACTGCGCATAGAAGTCCGCTGATCACTACGCTCTTATTCATGATAATCTGCGCAATATTAGGTATGTTTCTCTTTGCATTGTTGAGTGGATTTGTCGACGAATTGTCTCATAGTGAAATAAACGAACATCCGCGCGTAACGCCGCGTCACGGAATATGGCATGCTTTCTGGCATGGTCTGCCTGTAATGCTGTCCTGCGGACTGATATTTGGGTTAGTGTTTGGGAGCGTATATGCATCTATTGAAGATCCGATAGATGGACTCTATGCTGGATTGCTGTTTGGGATCGTCAATTCCCTTATATTTGGTCTGACGAATCCGATGCCAACAGAAATCAGACCGATCGAGACCATGAAGCAGTTGTGGAAACACATATGGCAGAAAGTAACGAAGACCGAACTAAGAAGTGTGTTAGGGCCCTTACTCGGCCTCTGGCTAATGTTTTATGGCGTGAGTACAGCAGCATTTTTTGCATGGTTTATAGTGTCGATCTCAGCGGGCGCTATCGGGATGTTCATGGTGCTTGTCAGTGGATTGTCCAGCGATATGCTAGATGCGCGTACTCTTGTCAGGCCAAATCAAGGTATCTGGAGTTCTGCACGTAACAGTGTACTCGTTGGGTTCCTGTTTGGCATCATCGGCGCACTGCCCTTCGGATTGCTGTTTGGACCGATATTTAGCACACAGGCTAATCTATCAGGTCTGCTGTCTTCCCTGTTACTTTATATGTTGACCGGAGGCGTAATCTGCGGGCTGATTGTAGGGTTATCTAATGGCGGGATTGCGTGTATTCAACACATTGTCTTGCGCCTCTTTCTCTGCTGTTCTGGGCAGATTCCCTGGAACTATGTACGCTTTTTGGACTATGCTGCTGATCGTATCCTGCTGCGCAAGGTAGGCGGTGGCTACATTTTTATTCATCGCTTACTGCTTGAGCATTTTGCGGGGTTGGATGCCGCAACGCAGCACAAAACAAGAGATCTAGGAAAAACTGATATGCTACATAATACTCAAATGCCGCTCTTTGCCGTCGCGACAGTACCTCTTGCTGAGGCTGATCACGCTATTATCGGCAATGTATATACCTTACGAGTGAGTGTCTCTGATCGACCAAAAGAGGATTTTCAAACGGAATTAACAGAAGTTTCATCAGAAGTATCAACACGAGGCTTGCTGGAGCCAGTGGTGTTTGATATCTTGCTGCATCCAGGCGAGTATGTCGAACTGTTAGGAGAAGCATATCAGCATCTGCGGTATGACCCACGCATTGTTGCACCGCAATTTATTACTTGTCCTTTTCGCGTACGAAAAACTGGACCAGTCTACATCCTCATTAGCTTCTATCGTGAACGGCAATGGCTTACAACTATGCGCCTGAATTTCAAAAGCACCAGCATAGAAGATCTGGCCAGATTGATCTATGGGGGATAGGATGGAGATTACAGCACCACTACCGCCACTTGATGTCTCAATCGTGCATGTTCAAATAACCATCTTCTCAAGAGATAGTGGATACGTCGCTTATATTATAAATGAAGAAGGTGCCTTTCCTATCTCTATAAATTTAAAAATGCATGATGTCCAAAACTTGAACCGACTGCTCCAGGAGGCGATACAGCAAGTTGCGAATGGTTTTGGGAGAGGAAATGTTTACGAAGCTGCATTAGATGCGCTTATGCGCGCAGGAAATTATGCATTCCAGTCTATTTTCTCTGACCCATCTTCCCAACGCATAATCCGTAATGTATTACAGGAAGGTACAATTGTGCAAATTGTATCGAGAGATTTCTTTATCCCCTGGGAACTCCTCTATGATGGGCCATTAGAAGGGAATGCCAGTATTAGAAACTATTGGGGGATGAAATATATCATTTCTCGTCTCATCATTCAAGATAAGCGTCAAGGCGCATATATGCCACCTACGCTTGATACGAAATGCCCAAAGATCGGATTGATTACAAGTGATCGATTGCCTTTTGTGGAAAAGCAAGAATTTCCAGCGCTTAAAGCATTGCATCGAAAGAAACGTATTCAACTTGTGTCCTTACGCCCACTCTCTACGACACAACGCAATATTGAGCTAGCGGAATTTGGGCGCTTTTTAGGTCAGGAGATACATGTTCTGCATTTTGCTTGCCATGCTTATGAGCAAGATCCAATCGAGAAGTCGTACCTGTTTATTACAAAAGATTTCTCTGTATCAATCATTGACTTTGTTGTAGGTGGGTATGCGCTGCAGTACAGTCCATTTGTAATTCTGAATGCTTGTCTCACCGGTGTCATCAATCCTCTTTATACATCCTCCTGGGCCGAAAAGCTGTGGGAGCTTGGAGCGCGAGGGGTGTTAGCTACGGATTTTCGGGTCCCAGACTGGTTTGGAGCTGCATTTAGTAATGAGCTATATCAACATTTGCTTACAGGTATGAGCGTTGGAGAAACCCTGTTAACCATACGCAGAAATCTTTGGAATGAGCAGCGTAATCCGCTGGGTCTTGCTTACGCTCTCTATTCATCGCCATCAATCAAAATTAGCAGAGCAAGAAAGGGGTAAAATGGTATGAATAAGAAGACGAAAGAAGGTGTAGGAATCACACAGAAGACAGCACAGAATGAAGAAATAAGGGTGATCACGAGTGATCCTTTTGCCGCTGGAACGCGAGGTTCTGGCCTACAATCATTAAAAATTGACGAACTGGCTACAAATGTCAAAGTATTTGTCCAACAGATGGGGAAGATTTTGGAGACCACTCCCGGAGAAGTAGGCGAGTTTTCCTTTGAGGAATTTGAGATAAATGCTGAGATAAACGCGGATGGAACACTAGCTATGCTTGGTTCAGGCATCCACGCAGGCACAAAGGGGGGATTACGCTTTGTCTTCCGGCGTAAAACTGTGTCCGATAAGTGAAAACAATCGTCGTTAAACATGTGTTTATGGATTGTGGAGGATGCCTACGACTCATCGTCCCCTCGTTGCGTCAGGGCTGTGAGTTGTGTGAGCAGTGCCGCTGTATCAACATTCCGTCCAGTTTTCTGTAAGAGATCGGTGTAGTTGTTCAACAGAATGATGACGTCAGGGTGAGCGATATCCTGTGTTTTCAGCAGGATTGCCAGGGACTGCTGGTAGAGCGCTTCGGCCTGCTCGTATCTGCCCGGTCCGTGTAGAGGAGCGCGAGGTTGTGCAGGCTATTGGCGATGCGGGGATGAGTGGATTCCAGAACCTGTTGCCAGATCTTTAGCGCCCGCCTGTATAATTGCTCTGCCTGTTCGTACTTTCCCTGGACGCGGTAGATCCCCGCGATATTGTGCATGCTGACTCCGATGCTGGGGTGCTCTTGATCAAGCGTTTTCTCCTGAAGCGTCAGGACCTCCCCGGCGATCTGCTCGGCCTGCTCGTATTTGCCTTGAGCCTGGTAGAGGAGGGCAAGGTTGCTGAGGGCCATCAACGTTTCAGGATGGTCATCGCCCAACGCATGCTTGAATATATTGATCGCCTGTTGGTAGAGTGGCTCGGCCTGCTCGTACTGCTCCTGCAAGCGATAGGCGTCCGCGAGATTGTTAAGGGTGGTTGCGGTGTGAGGATGTTCAGGCCCCAATGCCTGCTCGTAGATGGTCGCGGCCTGCTGATACAATGATGCGGCTTGCTTGTATTTTCCCTGGGTGCTGTATAGGGTCGCCAGGTTGTTGAGTGTGGCAGCGGTATCCGGGTGTTGATGGCCCAGATGTTGTTCTCGGATGCGCAATGCTCTCTGGTAAAGCTGTTCCACCTGCTCATACTTCCCTTCAGCCTCATAGACAACCGCCAGGTTGTTGAGAATGGTGGCGACCTCGGGATGGTCTGGATCGAACAACGTTTCATAGGTTGCCAGGATGCCCTGGAGCAAGGATTCGGCCTGTTTGTACTTCCCCTGATTGCGGTACAGCCTTGCCAGACCGTCCAGGGTTGCAGCCGTTTCGGGATGGCGCGGTCCCAACTGTTGCTCGCGAATGGCGCGTGCCTGCTGGTAATAGTTCTCTGCCTGGCTATACTGGCCTCGGGCGAGGAAAAGCTCGGCGAGGTTGTTGAGCACCGTCGCTGTGTCGGGATGCTGTGAGCCGAACAAATGCTCGCGCAACATCAGAGCAGCTTGAAAGAACTGCTCGGCTCGCTCGTACTGCCCTTTTGCCTTGAAACACGGCTTGCACGAGACGGTGGATGGTGAGCGTCTGCGTATCAGGATCGCGATACACCAGGGAGAAGCGCAGTATTTCTTTGAGCGCGCTGTCGAACTGAAGCGTATTGGTCGCAACAGGCCCGAGCACCGTGCCCATGTGCACTGACGCTTCGGTGACGATCTCTTCTGGTATCGCCTCTGGGTACAGAAAGGCAAGCAGGTGGAGTAGTTCGGTGGCTGCCGGGTTTGCCTGGGAGACCTTCTCAAACGAGAGCGACCAGGTGGTTGCAACTGAGTCGGGATATGCTGCATCCTCGCGAGGCTCTTTGAGCAGGTCGGTGTTACGCGCCCGGTAGAGATCGAGATACTCCACGAGCGTGCAGGGCGTTTCTTTGATATACGCCCCGGCCTGATCCAGGGCGAGGGGGAGGCCATCCATTTCCTGTGTGATCTGTATGGAAAGCGCACGATCGTCGGCGAGCGCGTCGTCGAGCGTGGCGACGAGAGGAAGGATGTCAGCCCTGCGCAAGAGAAACAGGGCTCCCACCTCTGCCTGCATTTTCTCTATTTCGACCCGCCGGGCAATCCCGCTCAGTGTGCGCGCACGCGTGGTCAAGAGGACGTGCCCCCTTCCCGCCATAGGAATAAAGGGCTCGGCGATTGCCAGATCCTCGACGTTATCCAGGATGAGGAGCCATTGAGCGTTGGTACGCAGCCAGCGCATCACTGCCTCGACAACACGCTGCTGATCCGGTTCGTTCTGCTCGGGTAGTTGCAAGACCGTAGCGATACGTACGAACTCGGCAGTCAGTACGGCAGACGACGTGGCACTGGCCCAGAGAACGGCTTGATAGTCTGTACGATAGCGGTAGGCGTACTCGATCGCGGTCTGCGTCTTGCCGATACCTCCCAATCCGCTGATTCCCTGTGCCTGCGTCACATATGCAGCACTATCCGCGAGCAGGGCATCATGTAGGCCTGCCAGTTCGTCCTCGCGTCCAGTAAAGAACGGATTTCGCCGATAAGGGATGTTCCAGATAGATGGATAGGCATCGCTCTGCCCACGAAGTGCGCAACGAGGTTCTTGAAGAGTTAATTCTCTAATCTGGAGACGAAAGCCGGGGAGCGTCGAACGTTGTCCACTCCGAGGAGATAGAAACAGCAAGGGAGAGCGCGAAAAGAGTGGTGGGTGCGAAAAACAGGGAAAAGCCTGGAAAAATGGGCATGAGGCTCCACTCGGAGAAGAGCGGCTTCCCGAGGAGAGAACGATCTCACCACAGTGTGCCGGTGCTACATCTGGGTTGACAGGCCGAGGAGGGGAGCGAAGCGAGCTGGTACCCCGAACAGCGTGATCGTTATCCGCCCAACTGTCAGGGCACAGGCATTGCGTGCCACCCGTTCTTCCCATGAGAGCCGATAGTGGGCACGCCCAGCACGAGAACGAAGCGGCGATGCGGCTTCGTTGGGCGGGCTGGCGAGAGCTGCACGTCAATCGGTTGCTGGCGCAGCAGTTGCATGCAAGCTCGGCGATGCTGCCTCCGGCTCCAATCCTTCCAGAGAACGGGCTGTGGGCCAATGACGAGCGGATGCAACAGCACGCTCACCTGGCGCGGTTTCGCGGTGATGCTGCCCATCCATTGACACTGTTCACGCAGAGGGCAGGGGCGACAACTGCGGATGCTGGCTGCATAGACCACACGCAAGCTTCCATCGACTTCTCGGCGTCGGACGCCCGGCGACCAACTTTTGGTTAGCGGGGCAACGAAGCGTGCCATCTGGTTGGAGGAGAAAGTCTGGCCCCGAGAAACGGCCAGCTTTCCAGAGCGAGCCTACCTGGGGAAGAGCATAACCAGAGGAGGGAGGCGTCTGCGGTGGGGCAGGCACAATGGCTGGAGCAAACTCGGTCGTGCGCGCAGGATCAGGATGAAGCTGATGGCCCAACTCCAACCGGAGGTTCCACACCCATTGGCTGATGATTTGCCATACTTCTTGTCGCAAACAGCATGACTACACCAGCGGTCAGGATCTTGCTCCTAGTCTTCATCGGCAAGGATGGGGGCGTAAGCACCACGATGCAGGTAGAGTGCCACCACGTCGGAGGCGGTGAACGCCTGCTGCGGGAGATTGGTCAAGAACAGTTCGTAGACAACTCCGGCGCGTTCGACGCCCACCCGGCTCTTCGTTTTCCCGGCTGGATGGGTTGCCACGATGACCTGACACCGCTCTCCCTGTGGTCCTACAGCTACGTCAGGACAATCGTAGAGCGTGCGCACCAGGGCACTTTCCGGGCGGCTAAACTGCTGATCGGGGGGCAGATGCAGACGCACCTGGACCTCCGCTCGCGAAAGCTCGGCGTAGTCTTTGCCCCGCGGAACGCTCGAGAGACCAGCCATCGGCAGCAAGAACGGCCCCGGTGCCATATTGCCCATCTAACCGCAGCAAGGCACGGTTCTGTGGGAACTGGTAGGCAGAGAGGTAGCTTCCGATGACCGTCACCGCACGGCGCAGTTCCTCCCGGTATTGGCCGCTCCCAGGATTACCGAACGAACCGAGCCATTGGTAGCGGATTAGCCTGGGAAACAACCGTACGAGTACGGACGACTTCCCCACGCTTGCGTCCCGTATAGCCAGGGGCACAGAGGGGACGCAAGCGGCGCTGGGCGGCAGGCCGGTCTGGCGTCTGAGGCAAAGCGCGTTGGCGGGCGGCCTCGCGCGTGCCATCCACATCGAAGACGAGCCAGTAGTTCCCTTGCCGATCAAAGAGCCCTCCGGGTGGCTCTTCTGTGCATAACCGACGCGCGAGGAGATCGGCGAGAACCAGGGAGCGCAGGGCTTCGACCGGTTCTGGGGAGAGCGCTGCCAAAAAGCGCGAGAGCGTCGAGCGGGCAGGCAGCCGATCACGTCCGAAGAGCGCCATGAAGGCAGCGGCGAAGGGATGCAGGCGTTCGTAGAAGGTTTCCAGCGTCCGTTCGGAGCTGACGGCGTAGCCCAAGAGCACCGCTACAAAGTCGATCACTTCATAGCGTCCGAAGCGGCGGCGGGCAAAGCGCACCTGCTGGCTGATGGCCTCGAGGACACCCTGCTTGTCAAGATGGCGGATGAGGAGTGCGACCTCTCCCAACCAGGGTGGCGTCGCAGGCACAGATTCAGGAGAAGTTTGGATAATTACCGTCGTATCGGCGATACTGTTCATATATGCCTCCTTTGTGAGGAACAAGTTCCTTCTTCTTCCTCAAGGAGGCATATTTTTCTCCAGGCTTGCTACTCATTACAACCTCGTTGCGCACTTCGTGGGAAGAGCAACACTGGCAGCTCTGCCAACCTTTTGTGCGAACTCTGGCTCCCCAGCAGACGTTATGTGAGCGGGTCGAACGCTTTTTACCCGAGTTGTTTGTCTTTGTGGCGGTTCCAGGGGTTCCTGCCCACAACAACTTGGCCGAGCGCAGCGTTCGTCCACTGGTGGTTGCCCGCAAAATTAGTGGCGGCACTCGTAGCCCCAAGGGCTGCCAGACCCGCATGGGACTTGCCTCCCTCTTTGGCACCTGGATGGCCCAGAACCTCAATCCCTTCCATCAATGTCTGGCAGCCCTCACGACGAAATCTTCTTTGGGTCAAGTCTGAACAGTTTCCTCCAGCCTTCTTAATTGACTTCTCATAGCAGCATATGCTATAATAACGAGCGTTTTGTATTGTCACTTGGAGTGAATGTATGAGTAATATAAAGTGCATTAAAAATATATTTTTTCACCTAGAGTATGTTAGGACTGGCATTAGAATTCAGGTGTGAACCAGCCTTGCATTGATGAGATATACACTGCGAGGTTGTTATAAGGCCGCATCAGTCCAGGATTCTCTTTCTGATTCTTAACATGCTCCAGATCTATTGGGAATAGATTTAAGAAGTCGGGTTCCAACATTTTGTAGACAGAGTCCTTGTACAACATATCTGCGTCTTCAGTTTAAGAAAAGAAATTCGCAAAGGGAGCTAACTTTGCTGTATCTCAAGCAAGTGATACTGGCCCCTCTAGCCAGTAGTTTTCCTCTTGCTTAAGGCTGAACTTGTAGTGGTAAAAAGTACTGTTTCCTGGTAACTACTCAGGTCGTCTGAAAGGAAGGAAGAGGGGGATGACCTTGCAAAGTAGCCTGCAGAGCCGAAAGCAAAAGCAACCCCTGCTTGGGCAAGGTGGACAAGTAGCCCCGAATGCGAGCAAAGGTCTGTGCCCCAGCAAAAGCGCGGAAGCAGCCAGAGACCTTTTGCTGGACTTTGACCATTTGAGGCAAGATCCCGATGGCTTGCAATGCCTCTTGTCCTCGGCTGGCATACACCTGATAATGGGTGAGCGTCGCGCTACAGGTGACATGCATCCAGTTGCGCTTGCCTGCGACGTACAAGCCCGTTTCGTCTTGATGGATCACCTCGGCCTCTTGCAGGGCTGCTTTCACGAGGCTCTCGACCTCGACCAGGTTCTGGGCGCATCGGGCCACCAGTTCACATATGGTCCCTTCACTCATTGCCACTCCCAACAGGTCTTCCATCACTTCACACGCACGGGCCAGGGGCAAGAGTTGTTGCTCGACCAGATGCACTGCGATGGCTGCAATGCTCGCTCCGTACTGGACGGGGACGCGAACCTCTTGGGGAAAGGCTGCAATGCTCTCGCGCTGACAAGCAGGACACTGCTTCTGTTCGGCCTGATGCTCTCGCACCAGCAGGCGTACTGCCGGCAGTTCGACCACCTGGCGACGTTGCATCCCATGAGGGGAAATGTCGTGCAGGTCGGCTTGACAGTGCTGGCAACGCGACACCTCATGGCGCACCACCTCATCAGGCGTAGGGACCAGCAGCAGTGTCGAGCCTGGGTGGCCCTCTTGCCCTCCTGTCCGCTTCGCGCTCTTCTTGCGCAGGCTCTTGGGTTGGCGCGCAAATCGATCCGAGGAAGGCGGCAAGTGACTGTTGTGGCTGTCTTTACCCAGTCGCTCTTGCAGCGCTTTCGCCTGCTCCGCGAGTTGGGTAATCTGCTCCTGTTGCAAGCGATTTTGCTCTTCCAACAAGGCAATGTGTTCCTGTTGTCGCGCAAGCAGTTCCTTTTGCAAGACGACCTGCTCTCGCAGCAAGCTATTCTCTTGTCGAAGTTGGGTCAGTTCTTCTTCGGCTGTCATGCCCTTACTCTACGCCGTTTTGCTGTTTTTTTGACAAGTCTCTAGGAGACCTGAGTAGTTACATTTCCTATTTGGACTCATACTCACCTAGCCAGAATTTCAGGTTGCTTGATGCTTTTGCACATATCCTATAGAATAGGACGAGGAACGTTTCTGACGGCCAGACGAGCATTTTGTCATTATTGCCAGAGCCGTGTAACGTGCAACTAGATTCGTCTTTTAGGACGGCTGCTGGAATTGGTTGGTACGCTTACGAAAGGACGCACACCCATGGGTCAGAATGTTTTAATTGCGGAAAGCCGCGAACTACTTCGCGCAGGACTACAAAGTGTATTTGCTAGCGATCCTCTTGTTGCCTGTGTGTATGAGGCAGCGACCAGTGAGGAATTGAGGAAGCACCTGGTAACATACACACCAGATTTAATTGTCGTTCATCAGTCACTGATTACCGATATTCTGCTCTTGCCAAGAGGTCACTTTGTCATCATGGCGACGGAACCTGATAAGAACATGCTACTTGCTGCCTTCGCCTATGGTGCTCGTGGGTATCTTTTGGAAAATACCACAGCAGTCCTTTTTCATTTGGCCTTACGACTCACGAGGGATATGTTTCTGCTCGACCCTAGAATAACGCCATGGTTGTTTCAGTGTATTTCCGGCGATATCCTGCCGACTGAGAGCAGTGAGATACTCACTGCTCGTGAGCAGGAAATTTTTGAGCTCTTACTGAGCGGCACTCTCACGAATCGAGCTATCGGAGAAAAGCTCTGCATCTCAGAAGCCACAGTCAAAACGCATCTCGCACATATCTTTCGTAAGCTCAACATCAAACGACGACCAGTGAGGGCATTAGCACTTTCGGTAAGCGATTCTAATGAGCAGAATCAGCGTATATCATAGTCATACTCAGGATGATATATCTTCCTTCAACCAGCAAAGCGATCGATGCGGCAAAGAATACTTTTTAGGTATTCCTTGCTGCATTTCTTCTCACCCATAGTATTACAAACTTTCCACCTTCTTATCTACTGCGGAATACACATTTCATCCTTCGAAATATCGACCATCGATGGATTGTCCCGACTCAGGTGCGCTGGCTATACTCTCTTGTAGTCATGAAGAGCCGGGGAGACTCTGATAGACCCAATAAGGATATTTTGCTCTTTGAAGAGAGGCCTTTGTCTCTCAGTGGAACAGCGACCTGATTACCGAGGAGAGACGTACAACCATGCGAATTCCCCTTGTGGACCTGCGCTCACAGTATGAGACGATCAAGCATGAAGTTGCGGCAGTTTTTGAAGATGTGCTTGAGAATATGCAGCTCTTTCTCGGCCCACAAGTACAGGCATTCGAGAACGAGTTTGCTGCCTATTGTGGATGCCGTTATGGTGTAGGAGTGGCCTCGGGAACTGATGCTCTCATCCTGGCCCTTCGTGCCTGTGACATTGGTCCTGGTGATGAGGTGATCACCGTATCCAATACATTCATTGCTACTGTTGAGGCAATTGTTCTCGCGGGGGCAACACCTATCTTTGTTGATATCGATCCAGGCACCTATACCATGGATTGGCGACAACTTGAGCGGGCACTTACTCCCAGTACTCGTGCTCTGCTCCCTGTACATTTGTATGGTCATCCAGCGGAAATGCGACACATACTGGATTTTGCACGTTCGCATAGTCTTCATGTTATCGAAGATGCGTCTCAGGCACATGGTGCAACCTATCAAGGACAGCGGGTTGGGAGTTTTGGGAATATCGGCTGTTTTAGCCTCTACTACAGTAAAAACCTGGGAGCTTATGGCGAAGCAGGTATCTGTGTAACCAATGATGAAGGCCTTGCAGAGTCTCTCCGTATGCTTCGTAATCATGGCTTGCGTACGCGCTATCGACATGAGATCTTAGGGAGCAATGCGCGTTTAGACGAGTTGCAGGCGGCGATTTTGCGTGTTAAGTTACGGCATCTTGAGCAATGGAATGCAGCTCGTCAAGCTCATGCTCATGACTATATGGAGCAACTTCAGGGTCTGGTAGAGACAGTACCCGTTGTTCAGCCCTGGGGAACGCATGTCTATTGTTACTATGTCGTGCAGGTACAGGAACGCGATCACATTCGCAAGATGTTGGAGCAAGAGGGAATAGGGACTGGTATCCACTATCCAATTCCCATTCATCTACAACCAGCATGCATGCGATATGGCTATGAGCGAGGAATGCTGCCCGTGACAGAAACTGCGGCAGAGCATATTGTCTCTTTGCCCATGTATCCAGAGCTAACGATTGAGCAAATACAAACAATTGTCAAGGCTATTGAAAATAGTCTAGCGGTTAAAGCTCCGCATTTGTAGTTGAGAATCTATTTATCATTAGAAGATCAGGAGCGAAAAGGTTGCTGGAAAAACTATGAGAATGACAGATCTGCGTTTTGGGGTCATTGGCTGGGGATACTGGGGGCCCAAGATTGCCCGTAATCTAGATGCCTTACCAGGTGCAATGGTGACAATGGCAGCGGATAGAAATGCCAGTCGCTTGCAATCATTAGAGGAGAACCGGCCATGGATACAGACAACAACACAGGCTCAGGATGTATTTCGTTCAGATGTCGATGGCGTAATCATTGCAACTCCGGTACAAACACACTATCAGCTTGCAAGGCAGGCCTTATTGTATGGCAAACATGTGCTTGTTGAAAAACCCCTCACAGCCAGCGCTGCCGAAGCCGAAGAACTGGTTGCGCTGGCCCATGAGCAGTGGCGGGTCCTGATGGTAGGGCATACGTTTGAGTATAGCCCTGCAGTGAACGAGTTACGCAAACTCGTGCAAAGCGGAGATTTAGGAAAGATCTATTGCGTCGAAACAGAGCGCTTGAATTTAGGATTGTTTCGCAGTGATATTAATGTCATCTGGGATCTTGCCTCGCATGATGTATCGATCTTGCTCTATCTCTTTAACAAGAGACCCGAATGGATTAGGGTGCAGGCGCATGCCCATCTCCAGCCGCATATCCATGATACTGCCCATCTCGATCTGAATTTTGCGGACGGAATGACTGCACATATCCATGTGAGCTGGCTCCATCCCTGTAAAATTCGCCGTGTGACGGTGATTGGCGATCTAAGAATGGCGGTCTATGACGATACCAATCCGGCTGAAA
>DAOTTD010000259.1:0-22752 GCA_034438015.1 Ktedonobacteraceae bacterium
CCATTCGGATACTCAGGGCTCTTCGCTTGCATGCAGCTCCCCCTGAACGTTTCGCCGGTCTCCGCGTCCTTCCTCAGCCGTCAGCACCAAGGCATTCACCTCGTACTCTGTCTAGCTTGTTCTCAAAATGATGATCACGCGTCTCTTGACGCATGGATCGATCTCCTCTGCTTCACTCTTGCTGCCTTATTGCGCTCAGCAAAATTGAAGTAATTATGCTTCTTCAGTTGTTAGTGTACGTTTGCACTGCGTCTCGCGCGGTGCTTGCATACTATGCCACACTTTGGGCAGACTGTCAACACTTTTTGGGGCAGAATTTCGCGAGGCGCAGAAATTCACTCTCTACATCCTGATAGGGAAAGATCAGATGACTTTAGAGGCGCTCAAAGCCGCATCCGATATGACCGGACGAGATGCTGGCTGCATTTCTCTCGCTCAAACGACGCGCCAGTGCGCGTTTCTGGCATCTCAAAGCCATAGAAATTCTCAATGCGCCAGGCAAAGAAACGTCCGCGTCAAGCGGCTCATGGACGGTATCTATATCCAATGGGGTAAGCGCTAGACATTAACCTTGACGTATTGTGTGATGTTATGATAAAATTGTCTGAGTGCAGTAAGTAGTACGGAGGCTGACAAACCACCTACCTCACAACGGTGTTGCAGTTTGACAGTGTAGTCCTACTAGTAACTCGAGACAAGAAAAAAATAATCTCCAAATTATTTAGGGAGGGATCAATGCCGGCCACGTTCAGTTATGCGAGCATTTTACATGCAATCGGACAGGTGCTCGACCAGATCGGCGTGAAGAGTATCGCGGTCCAGGAAGAAGAGGACGGTCTCTTCGTCGAAGGCTTCGATAGCGACGGTCAACTCCAGGTACAGGCGCGTTACGATATCGCCAGCCTGTATGATTTATTGAGTAGTACCTCTGCGGAAAAAGTCGCAGAGCACATCTCTGCGGACGCGGGCTTGCTCCATCGTTTTCTCAGGGAACATGACCGTGAATTAGTTGGAGCTACACGTTAGCTAAAGTTTATGTATAATGCGTAGGGAAAGGAACCGGGGGCGTCCCTCGGTTCTTCTACATTGAGGGAGAGACTGAATTTCTGTTCTATCCGTTGCAGAGCCATCGTTTTCCAAAGTTACGCATACTCTCGATGACGTAAATGAGATCAAGGCCCTTCTCGGTGAGAGAGTACTCTACGCGAGGAGGAACTTCAGCGAAGGTTTGCCGAACGATGATTCCTTCTACTTCAAGAGAACGTAGGCGTTCAGAGAGTGTCTTGGGGCTAATGCCATGGAGAGAACGTTCGAGTTGATTAAACCGTTTGACGCCAGAGGCCAGGTCGCGGATGATGAGAAGGGTCCATTTCCCGCTAACGATATCAGCCGTACGCGCTACCGGGCAGGTTGTATCATCGAGATGATTGGATTTTATTAGCTCCATCATATACACTCTTTTGTAAATCAGTCAAAGCTTTCTCAACTACAGAATATACCATAGTAGGTACGCAAAGTAAAGCGCAGACCTCTCGACTTTACCAATAAAGTATGATATGCTCATAGCTATAGGATGCACTGCAAGGTTATCCGAGCACCTGAACAATCATAAATCTTGGCCTGCGCGGTTTCTCCCCATGAGAGGAGAAGGTTGTGCCCGAAGATATTGCTTTATTCATCGATTTTGAGAACATACGTTACAGTATGCTGAATATTCAACGGCGGGAGCCTGACCCACAGGAACTGATTGCTGTCGCCCGTCGCTATGGCACTGTTATGGTCGCCCGCGCCTATGCGGACTGGTCTCGACAACCGGAGCCCTTCAAAGGAAGCCTGACGGCGGCGATGATCGATCGCGTTGATTGCCCTGCCAAGCAGCGAGACCGTATCCGTATGGGAACTATTCATTATGCTTCTGGTAATACCCCTACGGGGGCGCTCGGGTCTCCTGGTTCTTCCAGCTACGTCTCCGAACAGGGGACAGGAGCCTATCCCGCCAGCCCGCGGCAGTGGCCCTCCGGGGTCACAGGCAATTCAGGTGCGCTCCCCGCTCTGAATGCTTCGACGGCGAACAACGGGTGGACTTCTGATCAAGAGGCACACCTCCCTCTGCAAAGTGAGCTTGATGAAAATCTCCCGTTAGAAGACGAACAGCCCCCCGATGAGAACTATAGTTTGCCCGATTATCAGCAGCGTGAGCCCTATCGATCGTACCAGAATCCTTATGGCCAGAACAGTCCGACGGGTCCTCTTGGCGGCGGTACCGGTCCTTTAGGATATCCCACGCCCGCGAGTCAGCATACCAGTACAGGAACTACTGGCCACATGCCGGCCATCAATGCCGGTAACAGTAGTACCATTGTACAGAGCACCGTGGTTCAAAGCACTGTCGACTTGAATATGTTGATGGATATCATTGAAACCGTTTTTGATCGTCCCACCATCACGACATTTGTTCTGATGACTGGCGATAAAGATTTCACACGCATAAGCGCACGTCTAAAGTTACGTTTGAACAAAACTGTTATTGTTGTTGGTATTCCAGGAACCGTGAGCCGAGATTTAATCAGCAGTGCCAATCAGTTTGTGCCTTTAGTGCCCGGAGGCACGGGTACCCCCATGAGTACGGGGACGACCGGTGCGCTTCCAATTGTTCAACCTGGAAACTACCAACCGCCGGCGACTTCGACCGGTACGACAGGTGCTATGCCTGCTGTCAACTATCAGGGATCGCAGCAGTTCCAGCTACCGTATGGGACACCGCCTATGGATGTCCTTGATCCACAGTTCCTGCAGTTTCTTGACTATATTGATCGTAACTGGTCCTGGCGTACTATCATTGGCGTCTCTAATTTTATCGGTGATCCCGTGAATCCAAAGAATCGCTTTCGAGGTCGTCTTACCCGCGAATCCGCGCGCGAGCTTCTGAATAGTTGTATTCAACAGGGTATTTTGCTCGTTCAGACAGACTCAACGGGCGCCGAGGATCTGCGCCTGAACCGCACGCATCCTGGCGTCGATGAGGTACTCAAGCTGTTCGTACGCTAATACAACCAGACAGGCTACTATACACTACAGGCTCCATCGAGGTTGATGGAGCCTGTGTCTTATATACATGCTTTTGCATTTCTGCTGTATAGCAGCTACCTATGGATGAGTCTCGCGTCTCTTTTCTTCGACGGTTGATCGACAGTCCCAGCCCTTCCAGCTTCGAATAGCCGCTTCAACAGGTTATCCGGGAAGAGCGAACAAGAAACTGGCTTACTGCTGCTGTGGCGGCATCTCTTCGGGATATTGCGCCTGGGGCTGCTCATATTGCTGGTATGGATCGTTCTGTTGTGGGTATGGATGCTGTTGTCCGCCCTCTTGATACGACTCTTGAGGGGGTGGCTGGTAGCCCTGGTCGTAGGGCTGGTACGTCGGCGTCCCCTGGGGCGACTGATAGGGCTGCTGTTGTGGTGGCTGATAGTACGGCTGCTGGGGCGGCTGTTGATAGTTGCCCTGCGATCCGAACACCCTCATGAGAACGACGGTGAGGATGACGGCTAGAGCGACACCGAAGAGGACCCCCCAGAACGAATGAAAAAAGATGATGATAAGAACGAACAGTAACCAGGGGAAACCGAACATGCCACCCCTGCGGCGCATTCCGCGCCTATAAGCCCTGCGGTACCTTCGATCGTAAAACATACTTATGCGCTTCCTTTCCTCAAGGTCACAGCTTATTGCTGTTGCAGCGGAGGCATCTCCTCGGGATACTGCGCCTGGGGCTGCTCATACTGGTCATACTCCGATGAGGCGGGGTACTGGTACTGTTGATCACCCTCGCTATAGGCCTCTTTAGAAGCCTGGTAGCCTTGCTGGTACGGCTGATAGGGCTGCTGTTGAGCCTGCTGCGTGGGTTGGTAGTACTGCGGCTGATAGTAGGGAGTCTGATTCGAGATCCCACCTGAACCCGTGGTAGATCTAGAGGATGACATGACTCTGAGAAGAAGACCGACGAAAACCATAATCCCGATACTGATCAATAACCAGGTCCAGGAGTGAAAGCTGAAGAAGAATATAAAAAACAGCCACCAGGGAAAGCCATATATGCCGCGCACGCGCCTGTTGGGGCCACCGCGTGAATTTCGATAATAGAACATAACCTGTCGCTCCTTATGGAACCGTCGAAT
The DNA here is from genome assembly GCA_034438015.1 of Ktedonobacteraceae bacterium. Taxonomy (GTDB): domain Bacteria; phylum Chloroflexota; class Ktedonobacteria; order Ktedonobacterales; family Ktedonobacteraceae; genus JACDAE01. Next base: position 4,176 of record DAOTTD010000259.1, read on the forward strand.
CGCACTGCATAATTCGATACCTATCTATTGTACCATTACGTACCACTATTCATACGTATCACTACGCAATACGTTTCATTATTTAGAACCCTGCTTATGCTCCAGTGGTTTAGCCCCACGTTGTGACGAGAGGTCGCTGCTACGCCTGGTTATATGCACAAAATAGGAACTCTTCAGGTCCCTCTTTCCGGACTCCTCGCCCCGACGCGGCTCGCATGGTTTTTGTGTGGTTAGCGGCCAGGGCCGCCAGCCCGCTAACCACACAAAAACCGCTTGTGAAGCGCCTTTGGCGCTGATGAGTCCTGAACAGTTACCAAACAGATTGAATGGAACAGCGTGTTCGAATCGTGTTATAATCTATAGGAAAAGAGACTTCTGGGGCAGAGACAACTTCTTTAGCGTAAGCTCTACTCTTGCCAGCACGCAATTGCATGGCTGAATCTGTCATCAGGGGACAAATCCTACGCCCATTGACACAAAGCACTTATTAGGCATACTATGTGCACGACAGCCCGATAGTGCTATGCGCTATGCGTCGTGTAACGCTTATTCTTTTCACCAAACGAGGACCATATACTATGTCAGAGATGAATGACGAGAAGTATAGAGCGCCCGGTCAGGGCAATGAAGACGATCTGGAGCAGCTACTTTTACATGGCGTCACCTTAGAAGACACACGTTCAAGTCACGCCCCAGCGGCCATATCTCCTGGAGAGAACGAAGATGAGGATATTTCAAACACCTCGGATAGGGATGTCCAGGGCGCACTAGGGCTTTATGCAGAAGCGGCTCAAGATATGGCGACTTCGACTGTGGAATTAGGATTGGGACGGCACTTCGCCTGCGTGGACTTTTGTAATCAGGCAGTAGAGAAGGCCGCTCAAGCGATAAGCCTGCTGCGTTTTGGTCGTCGCTCTACATACGACCATGATCTGCGCGCACTCGGAGCTCTGGTCGGCGCTCCTCAGGAGATTCAAGACGAGATGGCGAAACTCACACCATTCCATCCCGAAGCTTTCTACGCCAATACACCTCCTGAAGAGGCCGATGAGATTATCAGTGCGGAACTGGCCAGTAGCTACATCCAGAGTGCTCGTAAAGTAATGCGTTGGGCGAGAGACATAGTGCTAAGTGCGTAACCACTATCTTTACACTACAAGGACATATCAGCAAAGGCATATCTAAACAAAAGGTATCCTTACACCTGCTGGCTCGACAAGTTTTTTTGGAGGATATTTTCATGACACAACAGATCTCCAGCGCGGCGCTGGATGAAGTCGTAAAGAAATCACCGCGTAAATGGGTTTACCTCTTTAATGAAGGCAATGCAAAGATGCGCGACCTGCTCGGTGGCAAAGGCGCTGGCGTCTCCGAAATGACGAACGCGGGACTGCCCGTACCTCCTGGTTTTACCATCACAACCGAGGCTTGTAACGCCTATTATGATTCCAATAAGCAATTTCCCGAGGGCATGTGGGAGCAGGCACTGGCGGCGCTCAAGGTCGTAGAGCAGCGCACGGGTAAGAATTTTGGCGATAAAGAGAATCCTCTGCTGGTCTCGGTACGTTCGGGCGCGAAGTTCTCTATGCCGGGCATGATGGATACCGTGCTGAACCTGGGTATCAACGATGAGACCGTGCAGGGTCTTGTGGCATTGACCGGAGACGAGCGCTTCGCTTACGACGCCTACCGGCGCTTCATTCAGATGTTCAGCAAGATCGTGCTCAATACCGATCCACGCGACTTTGAGAAACTGCTCGAGGAATACAAAGAGCGCGCCCATGTCGCGATGGACGCCGAGATTCCGGCGTCCGACTTGAAGCAACTGGTCGCCGATTTCAAGAAGGTTGCCGAGCGCCAGTCCGGCGAGCCGTTCCCCACCGATGTCTACGAGCAGCTAGGCAAGGCGATCGAGGCGGTCTTCTCCTCCTGGAGCAATAAACGCGCCATCGACTACCGCAACTTCAACAAGATCTCACATGCGCTGGGTACGGCGGTAAACATACAGACGATGGTCTTCGGCAATATGGGCAACGATAGCGGCACCGGCGTAGCCTTTACGCGCAATCCAAGTACAGGCGAGAACGAGCTATATGGTGAGTACCTGCTCAATGCGCAGGGCGAGGACGTTGTGGCGGGCATTCGCACACCCTCAAAGATCAACCGGCTGAAAGAGGATCTGCCGCACGTCTACGAGCAGTTCCGGGAGATCGCGCAGCGGCTGGAGAATCACTACCGCGATATGCAGGACCTGGAGTTCACGGTTGAGAAGGGTCGACTGTATATGCTGCAGACCCGCTCGGCCAAGCGCAATGCCCAGGCGGCGGTGAAGGTCGCGGTGGACATGGTGCACGAGGGGCTGATCAGCGAGGAGGAGGCCGTGAGGCGCGTGGAGCCCATCCAGGTCTACCAGTTGCTGCTGCCGCGCTTTGACGAAGAAGAGAAGACGAAGGCAACAAAAGAGGGCCGCCTGCTGGCAAAGGGTCTGAATGCCTCTCCTGGTGCCGCAGCGGGTAAAGCGGTCTTCGATGCCGATACTGCTGAAACAATGGGCAAGGCAGGAACAGCGGTCGTTCTGGTACGCCCGGAGACCAGCCCGGATGATGTTCACGGGATGCTGGTTGCCAGGGGTATTCTAACCGCGCGTGGCGGCGCTACCAGCCATGCCGCTGTCGTCGCTCGTGGTCTTGGTTTGCCCTGTGTTGCCGGGACCGAAGGCATTCACGTGAGCGAGCACGAGAAGCTTTTCCGCGTTGTCGATACCGATTTCGTGCTTAAAGAGGGCGATGATATCTCCATCGACGGCGCGACGGGCGAGGTATTCGCGGGCATTATCAAGACGGTCGACGCCGATTTCAATAAAGAAGTCGATCTGCGGACACTGCTGGACTGGGCGGATAAGTTCCGCACGCTAGGCGTGTGGGCCAACGCAGATTATCCACGCGATGCCCAGCGCGCGATAACATATGGCGCCGAAGGTATCGGGCTCTGCCGCACCGAGCACATGTTTATGGAGAAGGAGCGCCTGCCGATCGTGCAGCAGATGATTCTGGCAACAAACACGAACGATCGTCAGGCCGCGCTCGATCAGTTGCTTCCCTTCCAGCGCAGCGACTTCAAGGGCATCTTCGAAGCGATGATCGATCCCGAGACGAGCGAGGGCTATCCGGTCGTTATCCGTCTGATCGATCCGCCGCTGCACGAGTTCCTCCCCAACTATGAGGACCTGCTGGTCGAGGTGACAACACTGAAGGTACAGGGCGGACACGAAGAGGAGCTGGAGGAAAAGAGTAAGCTGCTCGAAGCTGTCGGTGCGATGCGCGAGCAGAACCCGATGCTGGGTCTGCGCGGCTGCCGCCTGGGCCTGCTCTATCCCGAGATCAACGTGATGCAGACCCGTGCTATCCTCGAAGCGGTTGCAGAACTGGAGGAAGAGGGCAAGAAGCTGCATCCTAAGATCATGATCCCGCTGGTCGGACACGTCAACGAGCTGAAAGAGGTACGTCGCCAACTCGAAGCCGTCGCGGAAGAGATCGATCGGCAGCATGGTTACACGATCGAGCACAAGTTCGGTACGATGATCGAACTGCCGCGTGCGGCCCTGACCGCCGACCAGATCGCGACCGTGGCCGACTTCTTCAGCTTCGGCACCAACGATCTCACGCAGACGACCTTTGGCTTCAGCCGCGACGATGCCGAGAGCAAGTTCCTTCTCAGGTACGTTGATGGGCTGGAGGAACCGGGCCTGAAGGATAAGGTCAAAATTCTGGCCGCTAATCCCTTCCAGACCCTGGATCGCGATGGCGTAGGCCAGTTGATCGCAATGGCGGCGGAGAAGGGGCGCAAGGCCAATCCTGACATCGAACTAGGCATCTGCGGCGAGCACGGTGGCGATCCCGATAGCATCCGTCTCTGCCAGGAGATTGGGCTGGACTATGTGAGCTGCTCACCGTTCCGCGTGCCCGTTGCGCGCATCGCGGCGGCCCAGGCGGCGCTGACACAGACTGAGAAAGACAAATAGGTTCTTTCAGCCTCTTAATCAAAGAAGGCCTGCGAGAAATATCCTCGCGGGCCTTCGCTTATTCTTCGACAGACTTGATTATTTCGACGTTAGAAAGCTCCGGTTCCGTTTGGCGTCCCCAGTCCCGTCGGGCCATTATAGCCGGGGCCGGCGGTGCACAGATAGGTGGGCGTGCAGGTGCCGTTGCTCCCCTCGACGACAGGATTCAAGTTCGCTGCATGACTGTACAGGTGCGCGAGATCAGTCTTCGCCGCATTGCCAGCCAGGGCATAGGTGCTGGCAATGATCGGCGAAGACGCGCTGGTGCCCCCAAAGACCGCCCAGCCAGTGCCACCGTAGGTATTGTAGACCGCGACGCCCGTTGCGGGATCGGCCACGGCGGAGACATCGACTGCGGTACGCCTGGGACAGCCCTGGTCTTGCTGCCAGGTGGGCTTGTTGACGTACCAACTGCACCCACTCCCGGTGCCATTCCAGACGGCCTCTGTCCACCCGCGCGTGTTATTCGCGCGGCTCAGCGAGGTCCCACCGATCGCGACGACGCTCTGGAAAGCGGCTGGCAACTCCACACCGTAGCCATTATCGCCGGCGCTGGCGGTAATGATCACGCCGGGGTGATTGTAGTAGCGAGCAAACTGCTGAACGGACTGACCATCCTCCTGGGCGCCATAGCTATTGCTGATCACCTTTGCGCCCAGGCGAACGGCGGTATTGACGGCTGCGCCCAGATCATCGAAGGACGCACTGCGCGCCTCAACCAGCAGGATGTGACAGTTGGGACAGGTCGCACTGACCATATCCAGATCGAGCGAGATCTCGCCGGTCCAGCCCTGGTCGGCGGTGGGATAGTGCTTACCGCCACGCTGATCGACTTTATTGAAACAGCGATTGGCGGTCGTACAGGCTGGCAGGCCGAACGTTGAGCGATACACGCGCAGGTCGGCCTCTGCTTGCGGATCATCGTAGGCGTCAACAATGGCAACGGTCTGTCCCTTGCCCGCGGTGGCTGACGGCAAGGCATACGCGCTCTGCAGATCGTTCGGCATCAGCCCGGAAGGAGCATTCACCGCCGCGCGTGCGTTTCCGACCTCATGCGTTTGCGCGAGCAGCGACCAGAAGCTGGCATCGGCGACACGGATATCGCTCTTGCTCAGAATCACCTTCGGGCAGCCACCCTGCTGCGCCTGTGCCTTCAATACTGAGGACCCGCTGTGCAAGAATGTCAGTTGGTACTGGGCAGTCAGGTACAGAGCACAGACCTTCTGCGCTGGTTGCTCCGGTAAGGAGAGCACTTTATGATAGATATCTCGCACCAGTTGCGCCTGAGTGACGTTCGCTTGCTCGCCGCCGCTAGCGGATGAGCCCTTCACGATCTCCAGCACGTTTGGCTCTCCTTGTGCTGCGTAGGAAATAGAGGAGGGCAGGGCAAACTCTGCCAGCAGGGTCGCAATGACTAATAGGAGTGCGCATGAATATCTCGCTTTCATGGCGTTTTTCCTTTTCTTTCAGAATATTCCCACTTTACCTCAGTTACATTTTTTCGCTTTAAGATGTACACAATAACATCTTTACTTACAGCATACGCTCACAAACAAACACAACTGTTTGAGGCATGAGTTATCCCGGTACCTGAATAGATACCGGGATAACTCATGTTAGTCTGATCGATATTAGAAGGCTCCAGTTCCGTTCGGCGTTCCCAGGCCGGTCAGGCCGTCATAACCCTGGTTTGAGGTGCAGAGGTAGCTGATGGTACATGTCCCATTGTTGCCACTGGTGATATCGTTTAGATCTGTTGCATGGCTGTAGAGGTAGGCGCCATTAATCTTTGCGGCATCTCCGGCTAGTGCGTAGACACCGGCGATGATAGGAGCCGACGCGCTCGTGCCACCATCGACGGTCCAGTTGTTCCCGTAGCTCTCATAGGAATTGTAGACAGCGACTCCGGTGTCAGGATCGGCCACCGCTGCGACATCGGCCACGGCCCTGTTATGGCACTGGCTGTCTTTCTGCCATTTCGGCTTGCTGATATACTGGCTGCAGCCGCTACCAGATCCGCCCCACGCGCTCTCGGTCCAACCACGGGCGTCAGAGGCCCGACTCAGCGAGGTTCCACCAACGGCGATCACGGTATTGAACGCTGCCGGAAGCTGGACGCCGTAGCCTGTGTCACCAGAGCTGGCGGTAATCGTGACGCCTGGATGATTGTAGTCCCGCGCCAGGGCGGTGGCGTCGGCGCTGGTCTCCTGCCCACCATAACTGTTGCTGACCTCGGTTGCACCCAGCCGAGCTGCCGTGTTGACCGCGCTGCCCAGATCCTTGAAAGAGTCGCTATCGGCCTCGACCAGGAGGATGTGACTGTTGGGAGCGATAGCGCTGACCATATCCAGATCGAGCGCGATCTCGCCAGCCCAGCTGGCATCAGCCTGCGGATAGTGCTTACCGCCACGCTGATCGACTTTTTTGAAACAGCGATTGGCGGTCGTGCAGGCTGGCAGACCGAACGTTGAACGATAAACGGCCAGGTCAGACTCGGCGTTCGGATCGTCATAAGCATCAACGATAGCAATGGTCTGTCCCTTGCCCGCAGTGGCCGATGGCAGTTTATAGGCATTTTGCAGATCGTTCGGGGTAAAACCTGCGGGGGTCGCTGTTAGCGCGTGTGGATGAATACCCGTTGGCTTTAGCACGATCACCAGGCAGTGCGCGAAACCTGGAGCGGTCTGCCCACAGGCATGCACCTGTGTATAAGATGATGAGACAGAGGAATGATTGGACGATGCAAAAGCAGTCCCAGCATTTACTACCACAAAAAATATAAAAGCGAGGAATGGATAAGCAATAAGTGATTTTTTCATCGTCTGTTCCTCTTTTTCTCATCTGGCTCTGTGCAAATACTTCATCTACATCGGCAGCGATTTTCTTTCTGATGGAAAGATCGTTTCCGCCACCTTACAGTTATTTTCATCGGCAGGAACCGTGAGAAAATTGAGGCTTTTTTTACTATCCATTGACGGAGGTGATTTGGAGGGACCTTTATCATTGTAATAGGGATATTAAATTTTTCCGTTGAGCAATTTCCCTGGATGGGAGGAGATTCTATGCGTCGCCTCATGTACAGTGTTCTCTTCGCGTTGTTATGTCTATCTACCATCGTTCTCTCTCAGCCGGCCCTCGCCGCTCCACGCGAGATGAACGAGCTTAGCATACTCACAGCACACAGTTCCTTTCAGATGGGAGGGACGTATATGAGTTCTCGCTATAACATCGCTGGTGTTGAACTGTACTCATATCCTGCTCGGCGAATTTTCCCGACTCCTACGCCCCACCCTCATAAAACCAAAGTTGCCAGCGCGGATACTTTTTTCTATGATTCATCTTCAAGTGACAACAAGACGGGTGCGGAGTGATCGCTTCACTTTCTACCCTGTAGCCGTCAAGCGTCCTTTTCAGCAAGGGCCGGAACGGAGCGCTCGTCCCGCTGTTCGCACGGCATATCTAGCGGTTTTGATCAACATTTGCATAGTCACTTATGTAGAACACTTATTCAGAGCCTATTTACTCATAATAAAAGGCACGGAGTTCATAACATATGAGCCAGACCGGGCAATTGAACGAAGTACAGAGCCTGACCAGCACGCAGGCCACACCATTGCACACACGCGTCTCACTTGCGATCAGCGTCGTGTTAGTCCTCGTTTGCATCGCCGCATATCCCTACTCCACAAATAGTGGTTTGAGCGCGCCCGCCTTTGCCGTCATCTTCACCACGCTTACCGTGTTTGCGGCTCTGCTGACCGCCTACCTGCTCTTCGGACAATTCCTCGGCACCGGTACGCCATCGCTGGCGCTTCTCGGTGGCACCTACCTTTACGTCGGTTTGATCAATATCCCTTATCTGCTCACCTTGCCAAGAATATTTGCGCTCCATGGCCTGATCAACGCCGGCGAGTCTGCTCCGAGCTGGCTCTGGATCTTCTGGCAGATCGGCTATCCCCTTGGCATTCTCCTCTATGTCCTGATCGACCAGCGCTACCGCACTATGCAGTTCCCCCTCCGTGCCGCGAAAAGCATCCTGTTTCTCCTGCCTGCCACCGTATTGTTGCTGGTCGTTCTCCTCACCTATATCGCCATCGATCCCTATCATCTCTTGCCTCCCATCGAGGTAGAAAGCTCGTATGCGGCGCAATCGTTGATCCTGGGCGTCTTCACACGCCAGGTCGTCTTTGGCCTCAACGCGCTGATGTGCGCCGGAGCCTTGCTCCTGCTGCACCAACACCAGGGTCCGCGTCTGAGGTTTCACGGCAGCATTCTGCACCTCTGGCTACGTACGAGCACCGTGGCCTCCCTCGTCAACGTCACCTTCAGCGTCGTCCATACCGGGGGGCGCTATAGCATCGGCTGGTATGTCTCACGCGTGAACGGGCTGATGACGGCGATCTTCGTCCTGTGTGCATTGCTCTACGAAGTCAACAAGCTCTATACCCGGCTGGCCCAGCAGAACAAGGAGTTGGCGAAGCAGAACCGTCTCCAGAGCGACTTCCTCTCGGTAGTAGGGCACGAATTTCGCACAGCCCTCACCGGGATACTAGGCTTTAGCGAACTGATGTGCACAGAGGAGCTAGACGGTCAAGAGGTGCAGACGTACGCCGAAGACATCCACACCGACGCGACCAGGCTTACGCGCCTGATCAACGATCTCCTCGACCTGGAGCGCATGAAGTCCGGACGCATGGAACTGAAGAGCGGGTATGTGGAGATCAACGGGCTCATCTGGGAAGTGATCAGGCACACCTGCCCTACGTCACAGATCGACCGCATTCTCATTGAACTGGACCCCGACATGCCACCGATGCTGGGGGACCGCGATAAACTGACACAGGTCTTCACAAATCTGCTGAGCAACGCGCTCAAGTACTCTAACGAAAACGATGCGATCCTCCTGACCAGCAAGAGAGAAGGCAATATGGTGCATATCTCTGTGCGTGATCATGGCATAGGTATTCCGCTGGAGCAACTGGAGATTATCTTCGAGCGCTACGCCCGCGTAGAGTCAACCATGACCCGCTACGTTGGAGGAACCGGCCTGGGACTGCCCATCGTGCGGCAGATCGTCACGATGCACGATGGTAGGGTCTGGGCGGAGAGCACTCTGGGCAACGGCTCTACATTCCATGTCTTGCTCCCTCTCTCATAATTCGATACCCTGCCACTGAGTAAAAGAGGACACTCCACTATACCCGCATAAGCACTTTCAATACGCCCTTCTGATCGGCCTGACGGAATGCTTCTATGCAGTCGTCTAGCGTGGAGCGCACGCTTACCAGGGGAAGCACATCCACCATCTTCTGACTCAAAGCGCGCAACGCTGGTGGAAAGGGACCGCAGCGCGAACCCTGCACGCGGATCTCATCGATCACAATGGGGGCCAGGTGGAGTGTGCTGCTTGCGGCGACGGTACTCTTTAAGATAAGCGTTCCCCTTGCTCTTAGCAGCCGTAACGCCATTTGTAGTCCCTGCGCAGAGCCACTGCACTCAACAACAACGTCGGCATGCCTGCTATCACTTCCTGTAAAGCGCGCAAGATCGTCGAGTAGTACAGTAGCGATGCCACGCCGCTCCACCAGGGCCAGTTTCTCTACGTGCTTGCCAATCATTGTAACCTCGCAGCCGATCAGCGCCAGCACCTGCGCCGCCAGTTGACCCATCTTTCCGTCGCCAAGCACAACCACGCGGTCCGTCGGCTTCAGGTGGACCTGCTCAAGCATCTCGAAGTTCGCGGCAAGCGGCTCCACGAAGACCGCTTCCTCGTCGCTCACGTTCTCGGGCACAATATGCAGATTCTCGACGGGGAGCAGCACGTAATCGGCGAAGGCGCCATCGCGGTTGAGGATACCAAGTGTGGTACGATTCGGACACTGCGTCGGCATCGCGTGCATGCAATACCAGCAGTCGGAACGATGGCAGGCAGCGTTGATCTCGCCAACGACGCGTTTTCCCAGAAAATGCTCGTTCTGCGCGCGAAATCGCTCACCATAGATTTCCTCGACGATACCAACAAACTCGTGTCCCAACACGCCCATAAAGCCCATATAGCCACGTACAATCTCCAGATCGGTGTTGCAAATGCCTACGAGCGAGACGCGTATCAATGCCTCGCCCTCCACACGCGGCGGTTGTGGGTAGCTCTGCTCTAACGTCAACTCTGTTCCGCGACAGACCAGTGCACGCATGATAACTCCCTTTACAAAGTAGTCTTTTTTGCACAGTAAGTATAGCACGTTGCTAATCAGCGAAACGGTACAAAATCTTGTTATTCTATTTTTACAGATGCTGAAAAACAGGGCTAAATACGCACTACAGGTGGCGACATATCTCTTTGTGAGGCTTGTAATCCAAACCTTAGCCCTGTATACTGATGGCGCAAAAGTATCACGATCAGTACATTTTGGAGGCAATCATTCATGGGTTATAATCCAAACCAACCGCCGCAAGGACAGCCTGGGCAACCGCCATACCAGCCGTCATCCGAAATACCACCGACGCAATACGCCCCACAGCCGTCGTATGGTCAACCCCAGCAGCAAGGTCCGCACAACGCGCCACCACCACCACTTCAGCAACCCTATCAACCCTACGGCCAGGCACCTTTTAACCAGGTACCGCCGCTACCAAACTACGCTCAACAGCCGCCGCAACAAAAACGCTCCCTGCGCTGGCTCTGGATTACGCTGGGCATTGTCGGTGTGCTCATCGTCGCCGGATGCGCGATCTGCGGCATTATGACGGCGAATGGCATCGGGTTCCTTGCGCAGAAGGCCGGTCCCGTCGTGGCCGCTGACGAGTACTATGCCGCCGTCCAGAAACAGGACTACACGACGGCCTATGCGTATCTGAGCCCTGACGCAACGCTGACATCGCAAGGCCAGACCGTCCCCATTGCCAGTTCGCAGCAAGGATATACCCAGGCCGCCCAGCTACTTGACGCAAGATTTGGCACCGTAACCAGCCATTCGGTCGCCACCACCGGATCAGATACAACGATCCTCACCATCAGTGTCACGCGCACGAAGCTCGCTTCCTATTCCGTACGCTTCACTATGGTCCAGGTCGGCGATAGCTGGAAGATCAAAAATATGGAAGGCGGTTTCTAGTATGTGTGGTAGAGGTCGATGAACGATTACGATCTAATCGCGCCCTTTTATGATATCGAGCATGCACAGTTCAGCGAAGATCTGGACATGTACCGCAACTTCGCCGAGTTGAGCGGCGGAAAGATACTCGAGCTGGCATGTGGGAGCGGGCGCGTCCTTCTCCCGCTTGCCCAGGACGGCTATGAAGTGACCGGGGTCGATACTTCGGCGGCAATGCTGGCTATCGCGCGCGACCGGCTGCAAGAGGCCGGGCTGAGCACGCTCTGTACGCTGGTGAAGCAGGATATCAGCGCCCTGAATCTGGGACAGAAGTTCCGCCTTGCCTTTATCGCGTTGGGCTCCTTCGGCCACATCGCCACGCGCAAAGCGCAGCAGTTCACGCTCGCTGCCGTGCGCGCGCACCTGAGTCCAGGCGGCACCTTCATCGTCGATATCAACAACGCCGATGCACGCTATATGGAAGATCTCGGCAGCCACGTTCTGCACCAGGGCACGTGGCACCGCGACGATGGAACGCTGCTGACCCATTTCGTCAGTCCCACGAACGCGACGGACAACCATTTGCTGGAACTGACGCACTTCTATGACCAACACAGCCAGGGCGGCACTGTACATCGCACGGTCGTCACGACCCATCTCTACCTTTTCGAACGCAGCGAGATCGAACTCCTGCTGGAACAGGCGGCCTTCGTCGTGAAGGCCGTCTACGGCGACTACGACCTCGGAGCCTACCAGCTTGAGAGCCCGCGCATGATCTGCATCGCGGAGGCCCGCTGACACGTGTCACATCGGAGAAAAACAGGTGAAGGAACATCATGTCGCATAGACCCGATACGCCGCTCCACGAGTGGCGACTGACGCCTGAGGAGGCCATCGCACTGCAGCACGAACTGGCCGGACGCATTATCCTCGAAGACCGCCTGGGCGAGGTACACTACGTCGCGGGCGTCGATATGGCGATCAACGAAGAGAACGAACGCGCGCACGCCGCTGTTGTGTTGCTCACGTATCCCGCATTGGAAGTGGTCGAGCGCCATATCTACGAGGAGCCGTTGCGTATGCCCTACATTCCCGGCCTGCTCTCGTTTCGCGAGGCACCGTGCGTGCTGGGCGCGTTCCGCAAACTGCGCCAGCAGCCGGACCTCGTCATGGTTGATGGGCAGGGCATCGCCCACCCACGGCGCATCGGTATCGCCTCGCACCTCGGGCTATGGCTCGAACTACCGACGATCGGCTGCGCAAAATCCATTCTTACCGGCGCATATGACAAAGCGGCGCTCAGCGAGGAGGCGGGTGCGTATGTTCCCCTGACCTACAAGAAAGAGGTTATCGGGGCCGTCGTACGCACGCGCACGCGCGTCAATCCCATGATCATCTCGCCGGGCCACATGATCAGCCTTGAGACAAGCATCAAATATGTGCTCGCCTGCAGCAAGGGCTACCGCCTGCCGGAGCCGACGCGCCTCGCCGATAAGCTCTCGAAAGACAACAACTGGCAGGAGCCGGATCAGAACGAGCAGCAGCCAACGTTATGGGGATAACTACCCCTTACCGGTAGACAGTGGCACAGTAAAAAAGAACGTCGTACCTTCATTTAGAACCGTATCAAAACCGATCTTGCCGCCGTGCTGCTCAACAATCAGCTTCGCGATCGAGAGGCCCAGACCGTAGCCACCCATCTTCGACTGCTGGCTATGGTTCGACTGGTAGAAGCGCTCGAAGATATGCTGACGGTCCTCGACGGGGATACCGTAGCCAGTGTCAGCGATCGAGATCAACTCGAAACGGTCATCGTAGCGGCGCGAACTGATCGTAATCGTTCCCCCCGGTGGCGTATATTTGATCGCGTTCGAGACCAGGTTATTCAAGACCTGCTTGATGCGCTGCGGATCGATGTAGAGTAGCGGCGCGTCGGTGGCAACATCCTGATGCAACTCCACGTCGGCCCTGAGCGCCTGCGGCTGCAGGCTACTGACGATCTGGCGTGCCAGACTGCGGAACTGCACCTCCTGCGATCTGATCTCGAACTGCCCCAGATCTGAGCGCGTCATAAAGAGGATATCCTCGACGATCGAGATCAACTGCTGCACACCCTCCTGCGTATACCCGAGATAAAGGCGCTGCTCATCGTTCAAGTCTCCCATGTGGCCCTGCAGGAGCAGATCGATAAAGCCATGCACCGAATTCAGTGGCGTGCGCAGTTCGTGCGACACCATCGAGACGAAGTTCGAGCGTACGCGATTGGCTACCTTCAGCGCCGACATATCGCGGGCCGTGAAGACCGCGTGGGGCTTATTGTTTAGTGTCACAGGCGTCACGCTGGCGGAGATCTCACAGGTATGACCCGGCTCGGCGCCGATGATCAGCTCCTCATTCGGTAGCGGCTTCCCGCTCTGCAGCACGCGCACGAGCGGACAGCTCGAAGTACCACATAGCTCCATACGGTTCAAATTCTGGCAACGTAAGACCTCGGTACAGCGCCGCCCGGACGAGGAGCCGAGCAACCTGACGGCGGCTGGATTCATATTGCGGATATAAAAATCCTGATCGAGCGCAATCATCGCATCAGGGGTAGCGCCAATCATGGCCTCAAAACACACACCACCGTCCGTGGGAGAGCTTGCCTCACCCTTCTTATACGTAGGCCCCTCCTCATGCACCGCACGCTCCGTCTCTTCACTCTCCGCTGGAGTCTGTTTATAAACACGCTTCCGCACCCTTGCCCCCTTACTTTCCTATAAACTTATAACCTATACCTCGCACAGAGATAATATGTTGTGGATTCTCCGCATCTACCTCTAGTTTCACACGTAACCGGCGTATGTAGACATCAACAATATTACTATTATTTTCGTTATCATTCCATACCTCGGCCAGAAGTTGATCGCGGTTGATCACCAGACCGGGACTGCTCATGAGAACACGGAGCACGTTCATCTCGGTCGGCGTGAGGGTGATCGCCATGCGCCCGGCAACTACCACCTTCAACTCCCCTGGAAAGAGTTCTACCCGTCCTCCACGTATACTTTGACCTCCTCCACTCTCATTTTTCTTAATACGACGCAGGACCGCCTGCACACGCGCAACGAGTTCTTGATGATTATAGGGCTTACAGATGTAATCATCCGCGCCAATATTAAAACCCTGCAACTTCGCCTCTATCGTATCCTGCGCCGTCATAAATATAAGCGGGATCTCGTAGCCTTCCGCGCGCAACTTCGCCGAAAACTCGAAACCATTAATATATGGCATGGTGACATCAAGTATCAAAAGATCCGGCTCCCGTCTTTGGATCATTTGCATAGCCCCACGCGGATTATCGGCAGTTTCGACCTCATAGCCCTCTTTACTCAGGACAAACTGCACCAGCGTATTAGCAAATTGATCGTCGTCAACGACAAGAATGTACACAGTCTCCCCCTCTTCCTACTATCTCAGGTCGCCGTGCACCTTCCATAGGTACATCAGGTATATCCAACACTATATGGCCAGAACCCCATAGCACATAACTATAGACATGGGTACACATAGCATCGACGCCTGCATATTCAAATCGATACGAGCTATGCCTTTCCCGGCGTATATATATTGAGGCAGCTTTATACACCATACTGCTGAAGCCGCCATTCTATCAGGTGTAGATAGATTATAGGTATGTCGCGTATTCTGTATAGTACACTCAGAATACCGCAAATGTCAAGTCTACTTCTTAGTTGCACGTAGTTTTTCCAGGTATATCATGAGAATGGCTATATCTGCGGGGGTCACTCCTTCGACGCGGGCCGCCTGTCCGACCGTGCGTGGGAGCGTGCGCGCAAGTTTCTGCCTCGCCTCGGTGCGCAGATGCTGCACCTGTTGATAGTCGAGAGTTTCGGGAATACGCATCTCCTCCAGGCGCAGGGTACGATGCACCATCTGCTCCTGTTTGCGTACGTAATTCTCGTACTTCACCTGCAACTCGACCTCTTCGGCTGTTTCGGCAGGGAGAACGGGCAGGGCTGGATCGGAGATCAGCTCGCCACGTTCTGACCCTACCAATCGTGCCAGTTGCGCCACCTGCTCGTATGTCACCGCAGGTCTGCGCAGCAGGTCTCGCGCGGAGAGCATCTGCCCGAGAGGAGCTATCCCGGCCTCCTGGGCGCAGGTCTCGACCAGGCGCGAGGAGGTGAATATCGTCGTCTCCAGTTGTCCTAGTGAGCGCTGAATCATCTCGCGCTTGCGCACGACCTGCTCGTAGCGCGCATCATCGATCAAGTGATAGCCGTGCGCGTAGTCGCTCAGGCGCAGATCGGCGCTCTCGGGGCGCAGCAGCAGACGGTACTCGGCGCGCGAGGTATGCAGGCGGTAAGGCTCGCTCATGGGCCGCGTCGCCAGATCATCAATCAACACGCCGATGTAGGCTTCGTGGCGTCCCAGTACAAAAGCCTCTTCACCGCGAGCGTAGAGTGCCGCATTGATACCAGCCATGATTCCCTGCGCGGCGGCCTCCTCGTAGCCAGAGGTACCATTGATCTGTCCCGCCAGGAAGAGGCCCGCCGTCGTCTTGGTTTCGAGCGTTGGCAGGAGCTGATGCGGCGGCACATAGTCGTACTCCACAGCGTAGCCGACGCGCATCATCTCGGCGCGCTCCAGAGCGGGGATACTGCGCAACATCTGCAACTGCACATCCTCGGGCAAACTGGTATTCATGCCCTGTACATACACCTCGCCGGTGCGCCACCCCTCCGGTTCGAGAAAGATCTGGTGCGAGACCTTATCGGCGAAACGCACAATCTTATCCTCGATCGAGGGACAGTAACGCGGACCGATCCCCTCGATAATGCCGGTGTAGAGTGGGGAGCGATGCAGGTTATCGCGAATGATCTGGTGTGTGCGGGCGGTCGTGCGTACCAGGTAGCAGGGCAATTGTGGTCGCCAGCCGTGCAAATCCTCAGCGGTGACGGGATAGATCGGATTGGGACGACCGCCGGGCAGTTGTACATCCGCGCGCGCCGCAACATCGCGTGAGAAGTACAGCGGTACGCGACTCCCCGGCTGTGGCTCGGTCTGGCTGAAATCGATGGTACGCGCGTCGATGCGCGGCGGCGTACCAGTCTTAAAGCGTCGGACCTCAAGGCCCAGGGCGCGCAACGAATCGGAGATGCCCAACGCGGGCCCTTCGCCCGCGCGTCCTCCCGGCTGCGTCCTATCGCCAACCACCAGGCGTCCATTAATAAAAGTACCCGTCGTCATAATGACGGAGCGCGCCTCGTAGCGCCAGCCGTTACTGGTCACCACGCCCGTCACCACGCGGCGTCCATTCTCCCGCACGTCGCTCAGCAACTGCGCGATGGTCGCCTGTTTCAGTTCCAGGCCGGGCTGGCTCTCCAGCACAAACTTCATCGCCAACCGATACGCTTGCTTGTCGCATTGGGCGCGCAACGCCTGCACGGCGGGGCCCTTGCTGGTATTGAGCATGCGGATCTGAATAAACGTGCGGTCGGTATTGCGGCCCGCCTCGCCGCCGAGCGCGTCAATCTCCTTCAGCAGGTGGCCCTTAGCGGGTCCGCCCATCGAGGGATTACAGGGCATCAGTGCCACGCTATCCAGATTCATCGTCAGCAGCAGAGTTTTCCTGCCCATGCGCGCGCAGGCCAGGGCGGCCTCGCAGCCCGCGTGTCCGGCACCCACCACAATCACATCGTAGATCCCCCGCACAACCTGTTCTGGGATCAAAGCATCTCTAGCATCATTCGTCATCGCACACCTGGTTTATTCTCTGAAATTAATATGAACGAAATTTCACACCTGCCCGAATTGTATTATGCTCCTGCGAGCCCATCCACGTCAACATTTTGAGCGGGGCTAGTATTATTCGTCACGCTGATTGCTTGCTTCAGTTGAGCGGGACCAGTATTATGCCTCGCGTCGGCTGCTCGCCTGGGAAAAACGGGGTGGAGAGTTAGCAAAATGATTGACGAAAACGCGTGGGCATGGTACTATCATGTCACCCATTGGGGGCGATGGCGGAATGGTAGACGCCGGGGACTTAAAATCCCCTGACCGAAAGGTCGTGAGGGTTCGACTCCCTCTCGCCCCATCCCTCTCTAGAAGCGCATCCAGAGCCAGTCTACGCCAACCACAACCGCCGAAAACCAGGGCCAGAAGACTCTATTTTGCCGTTTTTCACGAAATCCCCTGACCCACAAAACCAGTTCCAGGTCAGGAGACTCATTTATCCCCTTTGGAGTGCAGCCAGCAAGGCATCGTGCTCCCAGGAACCGCGATACAAGACTCCATTGATGAAGAACGTGGGGGTGCCTTGCACTCCACTGCGTTCGCCACCTTCCACATCCTGCTCGATGCGGGCGAGAGAGCGTTGTTCTGCCATGTCACGTGCGAACTGCTGCATATCCAGGCCAACCGCCTCGGCAAAATGGGCCAGATCGGAATCCTCAAGGGTATGCTGGTGGTGGAAGATGTAATCATGCATCTGCCAGAACTTGCCCTGAGCTGCGGCGGCCTCGGCAGCGAAAGCCGCGTGCAGCGCGTGGGGATGGATTTCGGTGAGCGGGAAGTTGCGATAGACAAAGCGTAACTTGTCCCCGAGTTGCTGCTGGATCGCTCGCACGATGGTCGTCGATTGGCGGGTGTAGGGGCATTCGTAGTCGCCATATTGTACCAGCGTGACAGCGGCGGTTGCAGGCCCTTGACGGTGGTCCCGCTCACTGACGGGTACCACAAGATGTTTTCCTTGTGTCATCGTCATCTTTCCTTTTGGTTCTACCAGGAATCGGATGGGAAGGCAGAGCGCTTCTCCAGCCAGGGCGACGCAAGCGTCCCCTCCCCCGCCCCTACGCGATCCAGGCCGCTCCATTAGCCCCCGATATGTGGCAGAACTGTTCCTTTTCGAGGTATCTTCTCAATCCAAGCCGTGGTGTCTCTGCAAGGTCAAGCATCGCTCAAGCAGGCTCGAGCATAACCTGATCGATGTAACACCAGACCCAGTCCTCTCCAGGCTGGAAGGACTGAATGATCGGATGGTTGGTCGCGTGGAAATGCCTGGTGGCGTGCTTGTTCTTTGAAGAGTCGCAGCAGCCCACATGTCCACACGTGAGACAGAGGCGCAGGTGGACCCAGGTATCTCCAATTTTCAAACAGTCCTCACATCCATTGGCGCTCGGTGTGACTTCTTGTATCTGATCAAGATGCGTACATCGCTGTGCCATGTTCTCTTCCTTCCTGATGCTTGCGTCCGACTCGGGCCAGCTCTCATCCTTCCTCATAGAGATGCCGGCGACACCTTTTTCTGGTCCCAACCCTTGCACATAGCTACGGATGACTCCTCCGACAGACGTCTATGCATGTATACGTGTCAAGTATCACTTACCTGGGGACGCTGCTCCATTACCAGACAGGTCTT
>DAOTTD010000260.1:0-9623 GCA_034438015.1 Ktedonobacteraceae bacterium
TCGCTGATCCATATCATAGGTCACTTGCTTATTCCTCCAGTCTGTTGCAGAAGCCGTTCGATGAGTGATGCAAGCGACTTGTGTAATCCGATAGCAAGTGGCTCAATCTTCCGGTAGCGATCACAACAGTAGTAAAGTCGTCACATATACGCACCTCTTCTGCACAAAGTTGGAGAAAATGCGATAAACGCGGCGATCCTGCAGAAAGAGCATTCCATTCAACTTGAGCTTCGCCACATCAATTCCCAGGTAGGATCGACAGGGTTGAGGAAGGAGGCAGAAGGTCCTCCCGCTGTATGTTCCAATGAACCCACGAGAAGAGAGAAGCAGCTTGTGTGGGCATCACCGATGTTAGGCAAGCTCATCTCGTAGTACGAGAGCAAGAGACGACCGTCCGATCTGGGCGAGCAGAACAGGGGGCGGAATCGCCATCTTTCGTTCGAGGGGTAATGGCCTATTAGGCCCGCCGATGAAATCTACAAGCGCTTTGCATTCAATCAGCTTCGTAAGCCAGTTGAGAGCGAGACTTCGTTTTTTCTCACCTTTCTCAAACGGCTCCTATGTGACTATTGATCGCACCTGTTGTTGCTTCATGCCGCTTTTTCATTTTCGATAAGGGCTTAACGTTGTAGATTTTATCAGTGGGCCTAATAGGCCGTCAAGGAGAGCCGGTGCGGATGTGGCTGCTTTGTATCTGGTCATCGTTCTTCCCTTCCCTTCTTTTCCCCATTGCACCTCACCGGCTCTCCTCTTCTGTCGATAACGTATTGTTCACCTGGTTCCTACGGCAAAGACATGAAGATGCCCCTGGTTGAGTGAGGAAGGCAGCGCCACGCTTTGGAGTGTTTTGCCGGGCTGTAGAGCAACCTCTGCATAGAAAACGCGAGGCTGGTCTGATTGCTTGCCGGTAGGTCCGTTCCGGTAGGTCGCGGTTGCCACTATTGCGTTACCAAAGGATGGTGTCGATGTACCGCCATTGAGCGTCCAATCGCTGAAGCCTAACGAGGAGGTTTGGAGCGTTCCATCGGTGTAGGTAATGGTCGCTGTCCCAGTCGAGGGGCCATTGGTCGCAGAGCCCAGAAATGCCAGGATGGTTGCGCTACTCGTTGGAGTGATGAGAAGCGTTTGTCCCTGCGCCTGATAGTTGTTGGCCGAGCCTGCTGGTTTCTTGGGCCAGGTGAATGTCGCGTTGTTGAAGACAACTTGCATTCCAGGAGCAATACCCACCGCTTGCAAGGCCTGGGCCGAGTAGCTGAAGCCTCCCCCATCGAAATTGGCTGCTTTAGGCTGGCTGTCGTCACTGGTTCCGACGTTGTTGAAAACGGCATCGAGCAGCCCATAGACCACGAGGCTATTCTGCGTCCCCACGAAGACCTTGCCATTGGCCACGGTTGGCACAGAGAACTTCACATAGCTGCCTAATCCATCACGGCCAGCGTTCTGCCCACTGTTGTAGAGTTCCTTTGAGAGGTCCGTAGCATTATAGGCACGCAGAACGGCCTTTGGATCAATTGTCCACACGATACCCGTGGTGGCAACCGAGCCATTACTGGATACGACCGGATTCCCTCCAGGATAAGTGAAGCTCTCAGGCGACTGTGAAAGCGCTGGAGGAGAGAGGCGTCCGTTAGAGAGTTTAAACGCTTTCACATGGTCTTTGACCCCTATAGTATACACAAACTCTCCGCTGCTAGCACTCCAGTAAGCTGGTGTACCCCAAACACCGCCAACGATAGTTCCAGGAGGCAACTCTTGCAGGATCTTATCCACATTTGTGAGGTTTTGGTTGGTACAGGGATTGGCGATCGGAGTATATTTTCCCATATGGTTGCGATTGACAACATAGACGCGGCCTTCCTTCCCAATACAGATCAACTCAGTTGAAGTGGGAAGAAGCAAGACACCTCCTGAGCCCAGATCAGCATCTGCACCATTCAAACACTCCTGATTGAATGGCGTGAAGAAATCTACCCGGTGCAACCCATTGTGCGTTGTCAACTTGACAATACTATCGCCGACATCTTGCCCACCAGTATTGACATCAAAGGTGCCGTTTCCGCTTGCGAAGTAGATGAAGCCAGTGCTATCGGCGGCAAGCCCTCCCCCACTTTGCCAGATACCTGCTTGGGTCCCATTGGGGCTGGTG
Source organism: Ktedonobacteraceae bacterium (assembly GCA_034438015.1). Taxonomy (GTDB): domain Bacteria; phylum Chloroflexota; class Ktedonobacteria; order Ktedonobacterales; family Ktedonobacteraceae; genus JACDAE01. The sequence continues at coordinate 2,147 of DAOTTD010000260.1, forward strand.
TTATAGACTGCGCCAGGGACTTGCTGCAAAGTCGTCGCATGGTAGCCGATGATCCAACCGTGATAGGGACCATGATCACAATGCGATGCCCAGCAGATGTAGACGACACCGTTTAGGAGCAGCAGAGCACTTCGCTGATGTTGGCGCAGAGGGTTAAACTTGACCACACCATTTGAGCTTCCAGCACCCGTTCCCGCTACGGAGGCTTGAACGAGCACAGGACTTCCTGGCCGCTCTTTGCCGGTGGTAATATCCAGTGCATGAAGCCGCTGCACCACCTGCCCATGTTCTTTCGTTTTGGCAACGACATACAGGGTGCCCGTACTGCCATCAATCACGGGGGTACCTGTGATGCCGACTTCTGGGACAATGTCGTTGCACGAGATATCACCCGATAAAACCGTGGTGATTCCATGAGCAGGATCAAGAAAGCTCGTATGCCACAGTGGCGCGTTGGGGTGCCGTTGGTCAGCATCGAATGCATAGACGCTGTCATGTTGGGTCGCCACAAACACGATATTATGCGTCGTTCCAGCAATGGGTACATTGGGCAGAAAGAGTGGCTGTGCATAGACAAAGCCATCGATAGGGTACGCGACGCGTTTGCCAAACTGCGTGACATTGACATTATTCGGAGTAAGAAAGGTCTCATTGGGATACTGGCCGGTACGCAAGGCATTGCCCTTGTAGGTCGTGACAGCGGGAGTGGCCAACCCAGCTCTCAAAGTTGCCTCGGTTCTTTGTCCTTGTTCTTTTGCGTGATCCATTCGCGTTCTCCTCTTTCGTTCGCTTCCACCGCCAGCTTGGGGTGAGATGCGTGCATCAGTCACCTCCTGCGCTGATTGATGCTTCATTCGGGATAGAAGCCCGTTGTTGTATGAACTGGTAAAACATCGGGACGTTGATCCGATTCCTTTGCTATTGCGGCATCTGCTTGGAGCCACATAGCCTCGCCTATGCTCTGTGTTTCTGGCTTTCAGATCGCCCACCAGAGCCTGTTACCTGTTATGACGACCCACTGTATAAACGCAGCTACTCAAATTTTTAGGAAAGAGGGTTGCGGTGTATTACTACCGAAACAACAATGGTATTGTCAACAAAAGGAGAAGGAGAAGGGATCCCATACCAATTCCGAGATATGGCTAGGATTCGTGCAAAAAGCGATCGTAAGGCCATAGAGTAGCCTCATAAGCCAACCGAGGCAATGACAGGCATATGAGGCCCACCGATGGAATGTACAACGTCAAGCTCTCAATCGCCAGTGCAGGCTCGTTGAGGAGAAGGCCTCGTCTTTTCTGGCCTGCCATAAGCGGCTCTTACGCAACCATCGATTGCATCTTCTGCCTCTTCGTGCCGCTTTCTCAGCTCCAACAGAGGCTTCACGTTGTCTATTTTGTCGGCGGACTAAATAGGCTTATACGCGCGTTCGCGTCCCGTGAGCCACCCATGGGTATCTCCGGTGTAGCTACGCAGGTCGCTCGTGCGGTGCAGACCAACGGCACTCAACAACCATAAGGTGAGCAACAGTTGGCTGCGGGTCTTACTAGAAGGGAGGCGGCGGCACAGGTTGCGGTGGCTTGTTCGAAACACTCCAGCCATCCGGTTTCGTTGGCTGCCGCAACCAGCAGCAATCCTGCTGCCCCCTCTTGAAAGTCGGGAATCAGACGATGAGTTGGGAGCCGGATTTTTTTCCTTCCGCCTGGCTGGTTGAACTCTGCCATGTGCTGCTCTGAGGCGGTTAAGATGCGTGATACTGATCCGGAAACCAAACCGCTCTTCCAGTTGGGTTTGTAGCAGATGACTGCTGGCTTGTGGAGCCTGCCCATCTGTGGACTCAAGTCAGGCGAGCACAGGTTCACGGGCTTTTGCCGGATGCCCATGTCTGCCATCTTGCAACGCTTTTTCCCCCTGGCTACGATACGCCTGCCACCAGCGGTAGGCTGTAGATCGACTGGTTTGCACTCCTGCACCAGCGCCTGCTTCTTTCCAGTGATGTCCTGCTTGCATCAATTCCATCATATGCCCTTTGGCATCCCGCTTCTGTTCCTTCTCCATCGATCTGTCCTTGTTCTTCAGGATACTTGCTCCATCTCCTTTTCTCTAATATAGCCTCTTTCCGTGTCCTGGTCTAGATGGACAGCTTCCTCTTTGCCGAACACCCTTGCAAAGTGGTAGCTTTCTCCAGAGAAGAACACTTTTAGAGTTTGAGTAGAACATCAAGACTCAAACTTTGGCCCCATCCTGAATCCCTATCCAATCGTCTCAAGCGCAGACGCAAGATGATGGCCTGATGCGGGTTCGTCTGTGTCCCGCCAATACGAACGAAATATTGGATGAGTTGAGTGGAAAACTGATCAAGATAGCCATGATCGGGGTTAGGATCGTTGAAATCCGTTTGACGGACATGAAAAAGGGCTGGAGCGCGGGAATCGACATGGAGATTCGGATCTATGTCCGAGAAGGTTTCGATTGTCAGATTGTTGGCATTTTGAGGCCCTGGAATTTCCACAAACCCAGAGATGAAGCCGTCGGCCGTACTCAGAATGTTCAAAGGAAGACTCAGTTCTGCCATTATCGTACCTCCTTGGCTCAGTGCGATAGCTTATCACCTGTTTAGTGAAAACAATCACCCACCGTTCGCTAGTTCCTTGCGAAGCCAATGCACAAGCCAGTTTGTTCAAGCGAAATTGGTGAATACTCAGCAATCGCATTCAGCTCCGCAAGCTAAGTTGACAAAAAAATGAGCGAATCGTGAGTTATCACTTCACAATAAAAAGAGTAGACCCGTCCTGTATACAAGTATACATATATTCTTGTATTAAATGCAATACTCTTGTCGTTTGACGAATAAGTCGGTTCATGGCCACATTTGTAACATCATGCGCTCTCCGGCGCACCACTCCGCATGACCACGATAAACGGCTGTGTTGCAAAAATAAAACTCATCAGATAAGATGGGGTCAAAAGATGAGAAGAGAAAATGGATGACAACCCAGGCCCCGTTCAAATGGCGTCATTTTGAAGCAGAGATCATTCTGCTGTGCGTCCGCTGGTACCTGCGCTATGCATTGAGCTATCGAGACCCGGAAGAAATCATGCAAGAGCGGGTCTGCACGTCGATCATACGACGATTTACCGCTGGGTTCCGCACTACGCCCCCATCTCAAAGCTACGACGGATTCCTGGCGGGTCGATGAGACCTATATAAAAGTGAAGAAAGTCTGGCAGTATCTGTACCGGGCTGTGGATTCGCAAGGAAACACCCTGGAGTTTTTTCTGAGCTCCAAACGAGATGCGCAAGCGGCCAAACGGTTCTTCTTGAGAGCACTCAATGCCTGCCACACTGTAACTCCCCGCGTGATTACGGTCGACAAGAACGCTGCATATCCCAAAGCCCTCAATGAGTTGAAAGCGGAAGGGCTTCTTCCACAGCCATGTGAACTCCGACAGAGCAAATATTTGAACAATCTGATTGAACAAGATCATCGTTTTAGCAAACGACTCGTCAAGCCTGGGATGGGTTTCTTCTCGTTTGAAACGGCGTGGAGAACATTACAAGGATATGAAGTGATAAACATGATCAGGAAAGGGCAAGTGCACAGGGGAAACAAAGGGAACAGCCAATGCCAGGCGAGATTCATTGCAGAACTATTTGGGGTTGCTATCTAAACGCAGAGGAGAAACGAGGTGTTTATGGCCATCCTTTTCCTCCAAGATTTTTTGCAACACAACCCGTTGGGGATGCGAGAGTATCCTAATAGTAGAACCTTATGTTAATAATGCTGTAGTCTCTGCCAGGACACCCTACAATTCGGCTCACCATATCCATATCCAAAAAAATCGTCTCTGTGCGTCTTATATGTATATCTTATCGAGGGACTTCGCACACGCAGTTTCACTGCGAAATAGTGAACGATATGGCCTGTTGAGGCCGTGTTGATTGGCGAAAACGAGGAAATATACGATGGCTCTTGATGTGGCTCAACTGATGAAGATGTCTCAAGCGCAGCTCGATGAACTTTTCCGCACTAGCCAGGCGGGCGATATTCCCAGCGGAGAAGCGGAAGGGACCGTAATTATCGATCCTGACACAGAACTTTCAGATATTGCAGCAAAGTTTGTTCACATCTTTGTCTGGCAGGGGAAAGTCTTTGATCCAGCAACTGGCGAATTACGCAACGAAATCTTACCTCTAAGGATTAAAGCAATCATCGCCAAGGTCTACAAGGACCAGAGTTGGTTTGATGGCAAAGAATGTATCGCCCTGGATTACTCTCAAACGTCGCTCGTTGCGCACTGGATAAGAGATGAAATCCGCACAGTCGCTCCAGGGCTGTATCTGGGCATCGTGTATTGGGATAAAGCAAAGTTGATCAACTTTGCCCTGGCTTTCCCTAAAACATGAAGGCTGATCTACATGGTGGCTTGTGATACATCTGGAAAGGGATACACGCGACAAACGGAGCAATGGCCCATATTACCATTTCTTAGGGAAGGGTCTGCTTATGACGCAGCAGGTAGCACTAACCATAATCACCAAAATCAAGCCGGGAGAGACGGAAGATATCAAGCAACTGCTCAAGACGATGCGCAAGAACGTCGCGCAGAACGATATTATTTCCTTTAGCAAGCTCTCCACTGTTCATTTCGCACGCTTGATGGTGCTAGAGGCATCTGTTGATTTGAACGGTGCGCTCATCTCTCCTAGCCTCGTGTTCATAGCCGAATGTGATGCCCCACTGGATCGTCTCCTCAATGCACTGGCGTCTATGACAGGGGAGGGGTTGGACACGATCTACTGCCACTGCGAAGACTACCCTGCTGACGACGCAAGAACTCACGCCAGGCGACTGACCTACCTTCGGGCACATATGGTAAAAGCTCAAGCGTTTTATGTTAATACCGTTGGCCGCATGGTGCAACAAATCCACCAGGAAGCTCAACTTAGGAACGCTATTCAAGACTTTCTGGATCGTTCGCAGCAGGATTGGTCTGGTCACGCTGCCCTGGAAGTCCGTACAAAAATCCAGGCTTTCTTGCGCAGCGAGCAAACACTGAACTGGGCTCACAACCCTCCTTCACAACCAGGCTTTTTTTTCAAGATGAAGGAAACGCTGCACTTGGTCGGTGTTCCGCTCCTCCTGCTCGTCCTCTTACCTGTCCTTATATTGATCCTGCCCCTATGGTTACTGCTTCTGCGTATCCATGAGTTAAGTGACGCAGCACCAGATGTCAAGCCGGATGAAGCACACATCGAGGAACTTGCAAATCTTGAGGATTTTGGAGCCCAAAACCAGTTCAGCGCCATTGGCTATATCAAATCTGGATGGTTTCGGCGACTGACCGTACTAGGTATCCTTCTGGCAGCCGATTACGGGACCCGTCACATTTTCAATAAGGAAAATCTTGCCGGAATAAAGACCATCCACTTTGCGCGTTGGGTCGTTATCGATGGGCAACGGCGCGTGATCTTCGCCAGCAACTACGATGGCAGCCTGGAAAGCTATATGGATGATTTCATCGACAAAGTTGCCTGGGGATTGAATGCCGTGTTCAGTAATGGAGTTGGCTATCCGAAAACCAACTGGCTGATCCTTGATGGCGCAAAAGATGAGCAAGCTTTCAAAGACTATATTCGTGTCCACCAGATACCAACACAGGTCTGGTATTCTGCTTATGATTGTCTGACTGCGCTAAATATTGCGAACAATGCCAAAATTCGTGCCGGGCTTTTCAATACTATGAACGAGGCCGAAGCTGAGCAGTGGCTTCGTCTATTGTGAGGAGAGGATTCGTCTATGGCTGATACACTCGACCTTCAAGATATTCAGGGGCTTATCATACGTGGCTATGGCAATCTAAGGGCTGCCTGTTACCTTTTGCTTGAAATCAATAGCCCTGCTGCTGCCAAATTATGGCTGAGTGCACTAGCCAATGCGATTACAAGCGGGCAGGCCAGGCCGGAGGAGAAAGCTGTCAATGTCGCGTTCACTTATACAGGCATCAAAAAGCTGGGCCTGGAACCTGCGCTGGCGACAATGTTCTCCAACGAATTTATCACTGGCATGGCTACCCCACATCGGAGCCTCCTGCTGGGCGATGTGGAAGAAAGTTCACCGATGCAGTGGAGCTGGGGGGGACCTGACACGAAACCCATTGATATGGTGCTCATGCTATTTGCCGTGAATGATACTAAGCTCGCGGATATATACAAAGGCTATACAAATGAATTCACTACCAATGGATTACTGGAAATTCTGAAGTTGGAGACCGTCGACCTGGGCGACAAGGAGCATTTTGGCTTCCACGATGGTATCTCTCAGCCCATGATCGAAGACTTGTCCCAGGCCAAGACCTCTCCTATGGATATGATAAAAGCGGGAGAATTTCTTCTGGGATATCCAAACGAGTATGGTCTGTACACGGATAGGCCAGTGCTCAAGCCCGCGCTGGACCCAAAGGGCCTTCTTCCCCGCTCCAGGGGTGGATCTGGTAACATGGATTTTGGACGCAATGGCAGCTACCTCGTTTTTCGACAACTGCGCCAGGATGTCCGCAGCTTCTGGCAGTTTCTTGACGAGGCTACCAAAAACCCGGATGGGAGCAGCAATCCTGCCACACGTCTTAAGCTTGCATCACAGGTGGTTGGGCGCTGGCCCAGCGGGGCACCACTCCTGCAAACGCCGGACCAGGACGACCCGCGCCTGGCGGATGCGAATAACTTTGCATACTACCAGACTGACCCGTATGGTTTTAACTGCCCTATCGGTGCTCATGTTCGTCGCGCCAATCCCCGCGACTCTCTGGACCCCGAACCAGGCTCTGCACAATCTATCGCTGTAGGCAAGCGGCATCGTATCCTTCGTCGAGGACGAGAGTATGGACCACCAATCGATCAGGCGGAGCTACTGAGCATCAAGAAGACTATCGCTGAGGATCAAGAGCGAGGACTACACTTTCTTTGCCTCAACGCTAACATCTCTCGTCAATTTGAATTCGTTCAACATACATGGGTCAACAATCCGCATTTCAATGGACTCTATGACGATGCCGATCCCATCATAGGCACTCATTCCTCTGATGGAAGCACGTTTACCATTCAGGCACAGCCGGTGCGCAAGCGATTAACCAGCCTTCCACGTTTTGTCTCGGTTGTGGGAGGGGCATACTTTTTTATGCCTGGTATCAAGGCTATTCACTACCTGGCAGGCCTTTAAGCGTACTTATTCTTCTCTCACGAACTGCCTCCGGCGGTGATGAGTCAGAAAACGACGAGGCTGCATAGTTACAAGATGGGTGACTAGACAATAGCGTTCAATACTATTGTTTCGTGTAGCGTACTGTATTTATAATGAAATATATTGAACAAAGTATACCGGGCAATGACTGATAAATCATTTGTTGCTCGGCAGAAGTGGGAGAAATAGATGTCTGATAATCCTGAGCACTTCCGCGATTACGCCCGTATCCTGCTTGC
>DAOTTD010000261.1:0-16554 GCA_034438015.1 Ktedonobacteraceae bacterium
GTTTGCAGCAATCATCGAGTATGCTTGGTGTATCGCAGCAAGCGCGAAACGCCTGCGCGAGTTCCCGAAAGTTCATAGGAATAGTAATAACAACATGAAGGTAGTTGATTAGCACAAACAAAAAAGGAGTTATGCTATGGCAATCTCAAAACGGGCTCAGCAAATCATCAATAATCATGCATTGGCGGCGGCTGGAGTTGGTATTCCAGGTGCTCTCCTCCCTGCAGCCGATGTAGCAGGAATGACCGTCATATGGGGAAAAATGATGGTAGAGTTGGCGAGGGAGTCAGGCCATGAGGTAGACTTGAAATTTGCAGGGAAGGTCATCACTTCGATGACAGCAGGAGTATCCTTATACATCGGCGGTAGTAAACTCATGAGCTGGTTACTGAACTTTATTCCTGGTGTTGGCACTATCGCGTCGGCAGGCATCAACGCCATGTTCAACTGGATCTATACCTTGCGTCTAGGTAAGTTACTGGCAGAACAGTTTAGCAAATCGGGATTCACTCCAAGTATGCTCATGCTGTCGGCAAGTGGAATCGCCAGTATGGTGTTTGCCATTCCTACCTTTGGTGAGGTAAATGATGCCTTTCATGCGATAGGCCATTTGCTGCATCTGGGTTCCCAAGCAGGTGATATAGCACATCACGCGTCTACCGGTGCTGATCTGGTTTCGCATGGAACAGCTCTTGTCGATCACACAACCAATGCGGGGCATGCAGCTTCTCATGTCGCAGGCTTGACTCACCATGTCGGGGATCTACGTTTCGGAAATCTGCATCCAGCACTCATGGAAGTTACGGGAGGAGCTATACCTGCTCATGCGGTCAATCAATACACAGTCTCTCAATTTTTGCAGGACTTGATGCCTCATGCACAACAGTATGTACCACAACATGTGTCTGAGCTACAGCGAGTCATGGCGAGTGGAACAGCAGAACAGATGCAGGAAACCGCACTCAAAGTAGCAAAAGCTCTCCCACGATGGCTCGCTAAGAGCCTGATTGATTTGCGCTTTAGAGGCAATAACTAGAGCATGAGGGTAAGTACTACCAGGGAAACACCCTCGCTATGATCACATTTAGGCTTCTAAAAAGTCATAGGAGAGGTGTTCCCTAGAACCTGAATCCAAACATTTGACTTGAAATGAGGTATACGCCACCGCTTGCTTCACAATCATTAGTTTCTCGTTTACACTGTTCAACTATTAGAAGGCAGGAGAAATATCATGGATCCTATTACACTCATCCTTACCGCATTGGCAACAGGAGCAGCTGCCGGAGCGACTACTGGTGCCACAGATACTGCAACTGCAGCTATCAAAGACACCTATCAGGCCCTCAAAACACTTATCAAGAAAAAGTTTGCCGGTGATCCTTTAGCAGAGGCTACAGTAGATAAACACGAAAAAAAGCCAGATATCTGGAAGGAGCCGCTGAAAGAGGCCCTGACAGAGGCACAGGCAAACAAAGATGCCGATATCCTGAAGCTTGCTCAACAAATCATAGATATGAAACAGGCTCAGGGAGACACTATTGGAACTTCTACTGTCATTGCAAGTGGTGAACGGAGCGTGGCTGCCGGTAGAGATAATTTTGGGTCCATCACTACAGGAGATACTCATAAGCCATAAGTATCGCTTAGGGTTCCAGGGGAAATAACTTAACCAGCGAACTGCTCGAGGCACGCCAAAAGAACGGTTCACTGATCAAGTTATTTCCACGAGTCCCCTCCCCTATTAACTGCTACATCTTCCATTTTAAGAACAACATACCATCAAGAATAATCTGTACTGCTATGAGCAAGCCCCCGGTGAGGTTGACTTATGTACACTCAAGCGGATATTGAGAGAATGCTGTCTTCCATTGTTTTGTCTGGCACATCACAAAAACGTATACCTGAGCTGGCTCGCCTACTCTCTGAAGCAGCAAACAATGAACTTGCGGCAGATGTTTTGCAAGCTCGTATCACCAGCGATCCAGGGCTTGAATCACTGCTCAAAGCGTTCATACTTGGGCAAAAAGAGCAAGGGAAGACTGACGGTGCAGACCGCCTGCATATCGGTCATCTTTCGCTATCAATTGGTCCGAGGAGTGTTGCTCTTGGTGGGTCTAACTACGGTATCATTGCCACAGGGGATATCACCTTTGCTTTCCCACCCAAGCCCATAGATATTGAGGCTGCTAAAAAACACTTTGCCGAACTTCCACTCGATATACTCCCCTTTCCTGCTGATGAACTTCCTCCTCATTCGCGTATGCAGTTTGAGACGTAACCTATTCTTTGTAGGCCGTCAGGATGAGCTGCTAGCTCTAGCGAGGATGATCAAGGGAAAAGGGACGAACAACGGTGCAGTGGTTATCAGCGGAGGAGAGATTGTTGCTTCAACTGGTGTAGGGGGTATTGGTAAGACTCAACTTGCCAATGAGTTCATCTATCGTTATGGACAATTCTTTGATGGCGGTGTCTTTTGGTTGAGTTTTGCGGATGCGAACCTGGTACCTGCAGAAGTTGCTGCCTGTGGAGGACCAGATGGACTTGATCTGCCTGGTTTTAGCAACATGTCACTGAAAAATCAGGTAGATGCTGTAAAAGCGGCATGGAGAGACCCTATTCCACGCTTGCTCGTCTTTGATAACTGCGAAGACGAGCAACTGCTTCATAGATGGCGACCTGCTGCTGGTGGATGCAGAATTCTGGTAACGAGCCGCAATGCGAAGTGGAGTCCCGGGCTTGGAGTACAAATGCTTCCCCTTCCTGTGCTGAGGCGAGAACAGAGTATCGAACTGTTACGAAAGTTTCGCCCCGACCTGCCTGCTGACGATCCTGATCTCAACGCAATCGCTGAGCAAGTCGGGGATCTGCCACTGGCACTCCATTTAGCGGGGAGTTACTTGTCAGATATCGAAGATGATAAGGATGTTCTTACTCCTGCCAGCTATCTTGCTCGCCTGCGTAGTCCCCCATCATCCTTCTTGAAAGATGAATCTTTTCAACGTGAAGGGATATCTCCCACCGATCACCTTCTGAATTTATGGCGCACTTTTGAACTGAGCTACGAACGTCTGAATAGAGCGAACGGTGTGGATCAACAGGCGCGAGTAGCATTGGCACGAGCAGCACATTTTGCACCTGGTGAGCCTATTCCTCGTCCCTTGCTACGCACTACTCTCAATCCAGACAAAACGAATGATGAAGCTAATCTCAGCGTTAATAAAGTCTTCAATCGACTCGTTAAACTTGGCCTCCTTGAGATAGCAAATGAAGGTTCCCTTCGCTTGCATCGCCTCATTGCATCTTTTACAAGAGATGTGGTAGGAACGCTAGTTGATACAGAAGCACAAGCAACAGTAGAAAATGTCATCTTGGATACCATCGAAAATCCAAAAACAGCTGGTTATCAAGAGTCGCTTCTTCCGCTCCAAGTCCACCTTCCTTTTGTTATCGAAGAAGCATTTAAGCACTACATACAGAGGGATCAATACAATGATGCCGCTTACGTACAGCTAGCACTCGATCCCTATCTAGTACGATGGGGGGCATACCGACTTGTACAGGAACGACACGAACAGGTGCAAGGCAAAATCACCTTTGCAAGATTACGCCTATTCAGCTTAAGTAGCTTGGGCAATGCTTATCTCAGTGATGGAGAACATCAAAAAGCGTTCAACTGTTACAACGCAGCACTTCAACTTGCCCGTCAGGGAACGAGAAAGGATGACGAAGGAGGAGTGCTTGGTTTGCTGGGCAATCTTTATGAGATTGTAGGAAGAACAGAAGAGGCAATTTCTCACTATCAGGTAGCTTTAACCATTGCTCAGGAGCTTAAGGATAAAAATGCCGAAGCGAAGTGGCTCATCAATCTAGGCATTTGTTACTATAGCCTTGGCCAAACAGCTCGCGCAATGAAGTGCCTTACACAGGCACTTACCACTGCCCTGGACCATAAAGACCAGGGTATTGCTCTAGAGGTAACCGCACGATGTATGGTTAATATAGGGAACTGCCACAGTGTCTCAGGCCAAATTGACCTTGCTATCGAGCAGTATCAACAAGCTCTGGATATTGCCGTTAAGAATGGGGACAAACAGACAGAAGCACTATGCCGTGGAAATCTCGGAGATAGTTTCAGTAACAAAGCTGATTTTGAGCGTGCCGATAAGTATTTAAAACATGCACTATCGCTCTGTCAACAGTATGAACTAAAAGACAATCAGGCAAATATCTTGCACAGCTTGTCGGAACTGCTCATAGATACTGGACGCTACGCTGAAGCTATAACAGAAGCCTGGAAAGGGTTAAGAATTGGTCAAGAAATGAATAGCCCTGTACTGATAAGCCACAATGCTACAGCACTCGCTCGTGCGTATCTCCTCACAGGTGATCTTTCTGCTGCCTACGATGCGGTGGAAGTAGCGCAGAAACAAAATGTGCCACTTGTAAAACATTACGCTCTGGCGCTCCTGGGTATCGTTTCTGCACTGCGAGGAGATATAACAGGAGCACTCGACGTTTTTCATGCCGCACTTCAGCAGGCAGATGTACTACTTCAGCACAATTCTAAGAATTGCACAGCTTATGATGCTCGGGCACTAGCCCTCTATGGAATAGCTCGCTATACGAACCGTGATAATGCTGCTCGTGTAAAAGCGGCTTATGACGACACACGATCAAGCAGTCAGGACATCGGCACAGTTCATCGTATTCAACGCTTGCTCAAGATGTTGGGGTCATAACATTTTTTTCTCTCCCATTTTGGGAGACCATCCCATTGCGGAGCAAACTGGACGCTTGCTTGGAAAAGTACTCATCAGTAAGACAGAATAAACGGATCACCGGTAGGAGGAGATTTCTGATCAAGCAGGCGGTTTGCCCCCGCAATGGAATACTCTCCAACTACATTGCGAACTATGGTGATCAGCAAGCATTTCGTGAAAGAGCAATAAATACGATGGATAAAGGGTGAAATAATATAAAATATCAGTTTAACTGCGTATTTAGGTGTTTATATAACCATTTTACTCTATATATTTGAAAAGCGGTATTATGATATATGAGGAACTAATTGTTGTCGAAAAGGAGAAAGTGGCATAACGAGCAACCGTTTCGAATGGGCTCCTTTTATGGCTTTCACACTATTCCGACTCTTAAGAAGAGGAAAAAGATACATCACGGACGCGCCGAGGCTGGCCTCTACGAGTGTTGATTGGTTTGTTCAACATTTGGGGGGTCTGGATCGTAGATGAGACATAAGGTGACAAGGAAAAATTGATTGGAGAGTAGAGCCGCAGCTTCGTTAAGTACAAGTGAACTGTGAATACTAAGAAAAGAAGGACGGACTATGAGGAAAAAGCATGCACCAGGCACAGCGCGATCGCATATTGGAAGGCCGGGTACAGGTTTGCTCGCCACCATATCAGCGTTCTGCCTGTTGTTAGTCATGACTACGGCTGCATTTGCCAATACGGTAAACATATATGATCGTGCAGGGGTGCTCGATCAGTCGCGCGTGCGTAGCGTGGCATCGTCGCTGCCGTACTCGCTAGACATTTACACGATAAGCAACTTTACGGGCTCGACGTCAGCCTTTGACCAGAATGCCGTAGGCAGCATCAAGAGCAGCAACATGATTGTTATCGCGATCGATACCGTGCACAGGCACCTCGCGATCGTTGGCGGGCACAGCGTCTCGCTCTCAAACAATCAGTACGCCGATGCACGGAACGCCTTCGCCAACAGCTTCCGGAGCGACAATAACTATACGAGCGCAACCATCGCCGCCATTCAATCGCTGCAAAGCGCGACTGGCGGGGGCGCCTTCTCGGTTCCCGGCGTCAACGGTGGCGGCTTTAGTTGGGGCAGTACGCTGTGTTGCGTCGGCCTGATCGTAGTCGCTGCGGTCGTCTTGTTCGGCGTGCTAAGACGGCGCGGAGGGGGTGGGGGCGGCTTCTTCGGTAGGAGGCCCAACTATGGTCCGAACTACAATCAGTTTAATCAACCCTACAACCAGGGCGGCTATCCGCAGAACTACGGCCCCAACTACCCCGGTGGCTACAATCAGAATCAGGGGATGAATCCCTGGGCTGCCGGTGGACTGGGCGCGGCGGCTGGTGGTCTGGTCGGCTACGAGCTGGGCAAGGAAGCAGGTGAGCGCGATGAGCGCGGTGACCAGGGCAACGTCGGTGGCGACCAGGGCGGCTTCGGCGGGGGCGCCAGCGGAGACTTTGGCGGTGGTGATAATAGTGGAGGTGGAGGAGACTTCGGTGGCGGCGGAGGCGGAGACTTCGGCGGTGGAGGTGGAGGAGACTTCGGCGGCGGCGGAGGCGGTGGAGATTTCGGCGGAGGTGGAGGCGGAAGTTTCTAGCGACGCAAGGTCTCTCCTTAGCTAAGAACCAGAACACACCAACTGGGGCGGCACAATCAGCGTCGCCCCAGTTCTTGTTGTCTGTCACTACTCCTGGTCGTAGCTCCTGGCAGACTCGATGCGGCGGCGACCGCGACGACCGGCCGTCTCGACCACGCGCAGGCGGTTAATGGCGCGTTCCAGAGCGCCCTGGAGTTCCGCGCGCTCCTGATCGTTCTGGGCCTCCGCGAGACGCTCTTGAGCGTGGCGGCGGGCCTCTTCGGCGCGCGCCTGGTCGATCTCTTCAGCGTGTTCAGCCGAGTCGGCGAGGACGGTGACGATATTCTCGTACACCTCCAGGAAGCCGCCCGACACGAAGATCGAATCTTCATCTCCCTGCAGGTCGATGCGCAGCTCGCCGGCCTTCAGGAAGGCCAGCAAGGGAGCGTGACGCGGCAGAATACCCAGGCGCCCCTCGGAGCCGGGAGCATTGACCGTATCTGCCTCACCGTTGTACAACTCGCGTTCGGCAGTCACGATCTCAACGTGTAAGGTATCGTCCGCCATCGCTATTGACCCTTCTTCTTATCGGCCTCGTAGGACTCGACGACCTCCTGAATGTTCCCCTTCATATAGAAGAAGTTCTCAGGGATGTGATCGTACTTGCCGTCGAGAATCTCACGGAAGCTCTGGACCGTCTCTTTGAGCGGCACCTGGCGACCTTCGAGACCGGTGAAGACCGTCGCGACTGTGAACGGCTGCGAGAAGAAGCGCTGCAACTTACGTGCACGCGCCACGGTCAGTTTGTCCTCGTCAGAGAGCTCATCGACGCCCAGAATGGCGATGATGTCTTGCAGGTCGCGATAGCGCTGCAGGACCTGCTGGACGCCACGGGCTACATTGTAATGCTCTTCACCCACGATCTGCGGATCAAGGATGCGGCTCACCGACTGCAGCGGGTCAATAGCGGGATAGATGCCCTGCTCGAAGATGGCGCGCTCCAGCACGATCGTCGAGTCGAGGTGGGCGAAGGTCGTGGCCGGCGCTGGATCGGTGTAGTCGTCAGCCGGGACGTAGACAGCCTGCATCGAGGTGATCGAGCCCTTCCTGGTCGACGTGATGCGCTCCTGCAGCTCGCCCATCTCTTCCGCCAGGGTAGGCTGATAGCCCACAGCGGAAGGCATACGACCGAGCAGTGCGGAGACCTCGGCGCCGGCCTGTGTGAAGCGGAAGATGTTGTCAATGAAGAGCAGAACGTCCTTACCGCCCTCGTCGCGGAAGTATTCGGCGATCGCCAGGCCACTCAAGGCCACGCGCAGACGGGAGCCGGGGGGCTCGTTCATCTGGCCGAAGACCATCGCCAGGCGGTCGAGCACCTTCGCCTCTTCCATCTCATGGTACAGATCGTTGCCCTCGCGGGTGCGCTCACCCACGCCCGCAAAGACGCTAAGGCCGCCGTGCACCTTCGCGATATTGTTGATCAGCTCCTGGATGATGACGGTCTTGCCGACGCCAGCGCCACCGAAGGCACCAATCTTGCCGCCTTTCATAAAGGGGCAGATCAGGTCAATGACTTTAATGCCGGTCTCGAGGACCTCGATTTCGGCTGCCTGGTCTTCCAGACCGGGAGCAGGTCGGTGAATAGGATAGCGCGGCGCATTCGGTACATCGGGCTTGTTGTCGACGGGCTGGCCGAGCACATTGAAGATGCGGCCAAGCGTCTCTTCGCCGACCGGGACCGTGATCGGGCCACCAGTATCGAAGGCGTCGGTGCCGCGCTGCAAGCCATCGGTCGGACCCATAGCCACGCAGCGCACCCAGTTATTGCCGAGCTGCTGCTCGACCTCTAGCGCGAGGTCTACGTCGGAGCCGGAGGGACGCGTAATGACTTCGTGAAAGATTTCCGGTAGCTGGTCAGGTGGGAACTCGATGTCTACGACGGCCCCCAGCACCTGCACAACTTTACCCTTTGTGCGAGTCTTTGTTGTCATGTATTTCTCCGTTGTAGAGGCAACCTATCGTATCGATAGGGACACTTTTATATAGCCCTCTACATGTTGTTATTACGCTTCTGCGCCGGACACTACCTCAAGAATCTGCGTCGTGATAGCTGACTGGCGCGCCTTATTATAGACCAGGGTGAGATCTTGAACCAGTTCGTTCGCATTATCTGTCGCGTTCTTCATCGCCACCATCTGCGCGGAGAGCTGGCTGGCAACCGTTTCCAGCAATGCCTGGTAGATCAGCACGTCCACATAACGAGGAAGCAGAGCCTGGTAGATCTCGTTCGGACCCGGCTCGTAGATGTAGTCGATTTTTGTCCGTTCGCCTTCTTCCTGTTTCGGCTGTTCGACTGGCAGGAGCTGCACCGCGATGGGCTGCTGCGTCACCGTATTCACAAATTTGGGATATACCATGTAGACGACATCGGCCTCCTCTTTCAGAAAGATGTCGATGGCGACCTGCGCGATGGCCGTGGCATCGTTGATCGAAGGTCGGTCCCCCAGATTCGTGAACTCAGCGACGAGGAGCTGCTGCGTGCGCACGATGAAATCGCGTCCCTTGCGACCGACGGCTATGTATTGTATATTCGGGCGCTGGCCACGTTCGGCCAGCTCGTTCTGCTGTTCGAGCGCCGCCGTAGCAGCCTTGCGGTTGATATTGCTGGACAGCGCGCCGCTCAGGCCTCGGTCGGGCGTGATCACCAGGAAGGCGGCGTTGCGCACCGGGCGCTGCTGCAGGAGGGCGATATCGCCGCCCTCGATCTCCCCGCTCTGTGCATTCGCGAGGTGTGAGACGAGCTCACGCAGGCGATCGGCATAGGGGCGAGATTGATGTACTCGCTCCTGTGCCCTGCGCATCTTGCTGCTCGCCACCATCTGCATTGCTTTGGTGATCTGCGCCATATTCTTAGTCGAACGTATGCGCCGCCGAATTTCTCGGGTTGATGGCATGAGCCTGCCTCCTAGCTGATCGCCTGTTCAGGGGTTGCAGTCTTCTTCTGCTTTTCCTGCGGACCTGGCGCTGCTGTCTTCCTGTACTCGTCGATGGCATCGCCCAGCTTCTTCAGCAGGTCATCGGACATCTTGTTGCGCTGGTCGACGGACTTCTCGATGATCTCCTGCCCGATCTCCGGATGGTTGGCGTCCATGTAGCGATACAGCGACGACTCCCATTCTGGGACCAGTTCGATGGGCACATCATCCAGGTAGCCATTGTTCGCGGCATAGATGATCATGACCTGTTTCTCAACCGGGACCGGTCGATACTGAGGCTGCTTAAGAATCTCAGTGATGCGGCGACCGCGCTCAATACGAGCCTTTGTTGCCTTATCCAGATCCGAGGAGAACTGGGCGAACGCCGCGAGTTCACGGAACTGGGCGAGGTCGAGACGGAGCGAGCCAGCCACCTGGCGCATTGCGCGCGTCTGCGCGCTACTGCCCACGCGCGAGACCGAGAGACCGGTGTTCACGGCTGGGCGCTGGCCCGCATTGAACAGGTCGGTTTCAAGGAAGATCTGGCCGTCGGTGATCGAGATAACGTTCGTCGGGATGTAGGCTGAGATATCGTTCGCCCTGGTTTCGATGATCGGCAGCGCTGTCAGCGAGCCGCCGCCGTAGTCTTTGTTCAGGCGGGCCGCGCGTTCCAGCAGGCGAGAGTGCAGGTAGAACACGTCGCCGGGGTAAGCCTCGCGTCCCGGAGGACGACGAATGATCAGCGAGATGTTGCGGTATGCTTCGGCGTGCTTGCTCAGATCATCATAAATGATCAACGCATCGCGCCCGTCCTCCATGAACTCCTCGCCCATCGCGCAACCGGCGTACGGGGCGAGATACTTCAACGGAGCGGGGTCCGAGGCACCTGCAACCACTATGATGGTATACTCCATTGCGCCGGTCCGCTCGAGGAGCGCCTGCGTGCGTGCGACCGAAGAGTTCTTCTGGCCGATCGCTACATAGATACAGATCAGATTTTTGCCCTTCTGGTTGATGATCGTATCGATGGCGATGGCCGTCTTGCCGGTCTGGCGGTCGCCGATGATCAGCTCACGCTGGCCACGACCGATGGGGATCATGCTGTCGATCACCTTGAGGCCCGTCTGCACGGGCGTATTCACCGACTGACGTGTAATCACGCCAGGGGCGACGCGCTCGACCGGGCGGGTCTTATCTGTATTGATGGGGCCGCGCTCGTCGAGCGGCTGGCCCAGTGAGTTCACCACGCGTCCGAGCAGCGCATCGCCGACGGGGACCTCAACGATGCGTCCCGTCGTGCGTACCTCGTCATCTTCACGAATATGTGTGTAATCGCCCAGGATCGGGCAACTGACCGTCTCTTCTTCGAGGTTGAAGGCCAGTCCATATAAGCCTGTGCGAGGAAACTCCACCAATTCAAGATATTTCGCATCTTGCAGACCAAATACGCGTGCAATACCATCTTGAACCGTGATCACGGTCCCGACGCTGGCGGTCGAGGTGGTATCGCTGCCAAAGCCTGCGATGTTTTTCTCTATGATGGCGCTGATTTCATCAGCCCAAGATGCCATCTTAAACCTCCTAGTGCATTATCACTTGACCTCTCAGGGTTTCGTGTGTATACTCCCCCCAGGGGAAGCGGCAGAAGCCTGTATTCTTTATATGACCCGCTTGAGGGTACTGAAACTATGAAACGGAATCTGGAAAAACATTACAGGGGTTTCTCTAGTCTTACTATCTGCTCATCTCCCCACCAGGCGACGCCAGGCATATTCGCTACGAGTAGCTACACCTGCTGCGCCTGGGATGGAGATGTCGGTTGCTGAGTAGCGGGTATGCCGCGACCATCGCGGGCGGCCTGCGTGAGTTCGTCAGTAAGAAAATCGCCCTGAGCCGTCATTGAGACATTGTTCAACAGATCTTGCTGCAGAGCCACCAGGCGGGAGCGAACGCTACCGTCGATGACTTGATCTCCCACACGAGCCACGATGCCACCCATGATACGCGGATCGATCCGCGTATGCATGATAATCTTTTTGCCTGTATGTTGTTCGAGCGCCTTCTTCACAAGAGCCTGCTGTGCTTTATCCAGGGGCGCTGCCGTCGTAACTTCTGCGACTGCCTGGTTTCGGTAGTCTAGAACGCGCTGCTCAAACTCGGTGGCGATGCCTGGCATTGACTCGACCAGCTCGCGCTGCACCACGAGCAGTGCGAGGTTGAGCGATGTAGGCAACACCTTATCCGACAGGGCCTGGCGCAGAGCAGACTCTTTACGCTTTGCCGGAATATTCGGTTCGCGTAGGAGATAGGACAGCTTGCGAATAGCAAAGAGCCGGGCTATCTCTCTCACGTCTTCGAGCGTGCGGTCGAGCGTATTCTGCTTGATTGCCAGATCGAAGACAGCTTCTGCGTAGCGGCGTGCGATCGCTCCTTTAAGCATTAGCGTTCCCTCGTCTCGCTACTAGCAGTCACGAACTCCTCCACCAGACGGCGGTTGTCGTTGTTATCGACCGATCTGCTGATAACTTTGCCTGCGGCATCGATAGAAAGATTAACGACCATGCGGCTCAGCTCAGCGCGAGCGCGGTTGGCCTCTTGCTGAATGCGCGCGATCTGCTGCTGGCTGATCTGCTCGGCCTGGGCGCGGGCCTCTTCGCGGATGCGATTGGCCTCCTGCAAGGCGACTCTGGCGGCACGCTCGATCGTTTCTTGCGACTGCCGGCGTGCCTCCGCCAGGATCTGCTCTGAGCGCTCGTTAGCCTCCGCCAGATCGCGTTTAGCGCGGTCGGCGTTCTCCACACCCTCGCGGATCAGGTTCTGCCGATTCTGCATCGTCCTGAGCAAGACAGGCAAGAGCAGGCGCCAGAGGATGACAAAGACGATAATGAAGCTGACGAGCTGCGATACGAAGGCCCAGAGGTTGATGCCCAGGCCTCCAGAAATACCACCGCCGCTATCGGCAGCAAGGATAAGTGAATGCACGATGGACGCCTCCTTTCGTCAAAGGTAGTACCTGAACCATCCCTACGCAGTACTGAGACGTAGCAAGTTGTGAGTATTCTCATCTTACCCTGATATTGAAGAAGACTGCAAGGCACAACGGGCGACGTCTCTGGTACTGAGGCTGGAGCTGATATTACTTGACGCCTGCGACGAATTGGATCAGCAGGGCGACGACCAGCGCATAAATAGCGATAGCTTCAGCGAACACGATAGCCAGGATCATATCTGTACGGATCAGCGGCTCAGCCTCCGGGTTGCGCCCGATGGCGTTCACTGCCTGTCCGCCCAGGATACCGATGCCGATGCCAGGTCCAATTGCTCCGAGGCCGATTGCCAGAGCTACTGCGAGCGGTGTCAAACTCATGGTGAAAATCCTCCTTAAGGACAAATCAGAAAATGTCTGTTCGGGTTTAATATTTATGCAATCGCGGGCAAGATATCCGCGAGTAGCACTACGATGGAATGTTCAAAACGGTTTCAAACTGAAGCTTATATGTCTACTAATGAGCAGCCGCCGTTGCCTCCCTTTCTCTGTTCGGGGCGGCCTCGTGTTCAGAGCCACCTTCGCCGTGCTGCTCATGGCTGCTGGTGCCGAGTTCCATAAAGACCAGGGTCAGGATAGCGAAGACGAACGCCTGGATGAAACCGACGAACAACTCGAATGGGATGAATATAATGCTTGTGACGACCGGTAACAAGAAGGCAAAGACCGCGAGCAGCGTGCTGCCTGCAAAGACGTTGCCAAAGAGACGGAAGGAGAACGAGATGATACGGCCCAACTCACTGACGATCTCAAGTAGGCCCACGATGAAGTCGATGATACCCATCGGAAACTTTGTGAACAGCGCCTTGAAGTTCAGGTACTTGCTGATCTGCTCGCCGGCCCCCAGGAAGTAGAAGCCGAAGCCCTGCGTCACAACGACAGAGACGAGGGCCATCGCCAGGGTCAGGTTCAGGTCGGTAGTTGCGGGCCGAATCCAGGGAATGAGTGCATTAGAGATGTCCCCAACCAGGAGGAATCCGGCTATCGGCTGACTGTGGGCCTGATTAATCGCACTGACGTCGAGCGCCCCGACGGTGTCTACGCCAGGGATAATATCGAGCAGGTTACAGGTGACGATGAAGATAAAGAATGTGGCGACGAGCGGAAAGAACGTCCTTCCCTTCACCTTGCCCGAAACGCCCTCTACCAGCCCCAATAGTAGCTCTACGGCCCACTCAAGGAAATTCTGTAAGCCGGAAGGTATGAGATCGCGGCGACGTGTGCCAAAGTAGAACAGCAACACCAATACAACGATGGAGATCCATGTCGCCAGCAATGTATTGGTTACCGGAAAGCCCCCAATCTGAAATATCACGTCTGGGGCAATCTTGATTACAGGAAGTTTCCAGATTTGCACTCGGCATCCTCCCTTATGCGCCGAGCTATGCCAGGCCAGATGGTCTTAATGGTCTCCCGTCTATCTTATCCAAATACGCTTTTAAATAAACGGTATGCTCCATAGATTCCCGTGATCAGGCCAAGCAGCAGCCCGAGAAGTATAAACAATGGTCTGGTATTTATAAGACCATCAAGGTAGCTCCCTAAAATGGTAAACAAGACTATGGGGAGTGCTATTGTAACGCCCATCCCGCTTAAAGCACCGATGGAGCTCCATACAGAGGGCGGTGGCGGCTTTTCTTTCATCCTTCATCCCATCTGTCTTTTCTTATATTATACCCTATCGGATTATAGCACACTCAACAGATTGATTGCAACAATGTATGCAGCCCTCGGTCGCTTGCCGTATGGTATGATAATGAAGCAGTTGAGACAGTGCAGTCGATCTTGCAGATCAAGCAGGGCTATAAATACCCATGCTTCTGATACCATTCCGCCGTCAGTTCCAACCCCTCTTCCATCCCGACGCGGGGCGAATAGCCGAGCTCGTTTCGGGCGCGCTCGATGGCGTAGATGCGGCTGTGGGTCATGAAGTCGACGCGGCTCCTGGCGAGCGGCGACATTTCACCTTTGAAGGCCGGGAGCAGCGCGAGCGCGGGCGCGACAAGATTTGCCAACCAGGGTGGAACGCTCCCGGCGACCAGCGATCTATGCAGGGATTGGGCGATGAGGGTGGCGAATGCGCGGAAAGTGATTGTAGAGGCGCCGGCGATATTGTAGCTATGGCCGATGGCCTCCGCTGGCTCCGCGCAGAGCAGGAGCGCGCTGATCAGGTCGTCGATGTAGACCGGCTGCAGTAGTGCCTTGCCGCCGGCGACGAGCGGGAGGAACGTGCCTTTTTTGATCGTTGTAAAGAAGTTAAGCAGACGTAGATCGCCCGGCCCGTAGACCAGTCCGGGGCGCACGACGCTGACCGGTATGTTGCGCGTGCGGTGAGCCTGTAATGCCAGGACCTCGCCCTCTAATTTGGAGCGTTCGTAGGCGTTGGTGGGCGCGTACGGTACGTCCTCGGCGACCGGCGTTGAGCCTGTTGTGCCCAGAACGGCGGCGGTGCTGCAATAAATGAAGCGCAGCAACTTCTGATTCTGGCATGCGTCGAGCAGGATGCGCGTCCCCTCGACGTGCGTCTGTTGGTAGATCTCGGTGGACACGCCCGGCTGATAGGGGAGGCCGGCGAGGTGATAGATGAGCGTAGCGTCCTCGACTGCTTCCTGGGCCTTCTCGCGGTCGGTAATCTCGCCCTGAATGATCTTGACCGCTCTTCCGAAGCGATCGCGTGCCTTCTTCTCGTCGCGCGCCAGGACGCGTATCTCTTCACCCCGCCGTATCAATTCCATTACCAGCGCCGTGCCCACAAAGCCGGTAGCGCCTGTTACCAGTATCGTCATTATCGTACTCCGAATATCTCTATCGGTTTTTTATGAAAAGTTACATCCATCCTCCACTGCCAGCGTCGATCGCGCCGCACGCGACCACCCCTGCGAGTGACTCATGAATTTATGTTGATATATATAATCAGTATGTTAAACGGTCCGGGCACATTTGCGGCATGATGCGAGGCACTATATGGGAAATTTGTCCCTGTTGTTAGTGACGATGCGTATCTGGCAGAAGGGTGCGCGCGTTAAGCGATTGGACCAGGACGGTGAGGATCGCGCCATAGACGATGATCTTCTGGCCGGTTGCCTGGATCACCGAGCCTGCCGGCGTTTTGGGCGCGGGACCGAAGGTGATCAGGAAGGTGTAGGCAGTGAGCAGGACCGCGAGGCCAGGAAGACCCAGGCGAAGCGGCGTGGGAAGCCCCGTGTGATCAGAATCGCGATCAGGCAGAGCACCACGGCGGCGAGGAAGGCGCGGAACGCCCACTGCACGAACATATTAAGCGCATCCAGGTAGAGGTTCCAGGGCGTCGCGGCGATTCCTATGAAGCTGATGCTGGCGATAATGCCGAACACGACCACGAAGCGTCCGAGCCAGCGGGTGGTGGTAGAGGTTGTGAAGAAGCGGGTGAAGGCCACGAAGAAGACGACGAGGGCGAGGGCGACGATCGTCATGCCGCTGATGAAGAGGATCATCGAGGGAAGGTTGGACGCCCCTGAGATGGTGTGGGTTGCACCCAGGTCGCTGAAGAAGTTCATGAAGAAGGCGTAGTGGCGCGCGTTGGGGTCGCTCACCGAACCGCCGGGGAAGAGCAGCATGGCACCGGCAGTCGGCAGGATGAAGAGTACGCAGGCGATGGCGATGCCGCGAAAGACGTCTCTCTCCCAGAACGGACGGCGTGACATCATAGATTCCATAGGGTCCTCCTTCTGTTGCTGTAAAGATGATTAGAGATAGGCCCTGGAGACGCGCAGTATAGAGAAATGGCTGTACTTTTGTATTGTACCCGCTTTTGTGAAGACGTTGGCTAGTTGTGGGGTGGGTCATTGTGGATTGGCAGATTTATGTTGGATGAGATGAAAGATTGCGTGAAGCTTATGAGCCAAATATAATATCATCACCTTGAAATATCAGGAATATCTTTTTACCGTAAAAAAACTCGATGGGAATATATGGGCCTCTATGACGATTCACGCCTGTTTATGATCCATTCCTCGCTGATATACTTTCTTAAACTCAGCTTAATAAACTGAGCTTAGTACTACAGTCCCACTTGTCACCAAAAGATGGTAGAATAGGTGGGGGTGAACATGCATGAGAACAGAAGAACAACCGGAACGGACAAGGAGTGCAGGGGAAGAAGACCTCAGCGTCATCAACCGGGGCGCGGCGGCCCTGGCTGAGCTGTC
>DAOTTD010000262.1:0-41649 GCA_034438015.1 Ktedonobacteraceae bacterium
ATACAGAGCCAGGTAGTCTCTATGGTATATGATCCTACGAATACCAAAAGCATCGACATATCCTCATCGAATACGAGCACACACCTCTCGGGGACAGGCGACCAGGTTGTGCAGTTGACTTCGTTCTATAGTAATGGGCAGAATCCGGCGACGTTTACGACCAGCGAGTATCAACAAAATCCGAACGGGTTCTACCAGAATAACTGGACCGGAGGCGCCGCCCTACTGGTACTGGGTCTACTGATCGGTGGTGCGGCGCTGCTACTGCCCATGTTTATGCCAGGTCTGGCGGCGAAGGCCAGACAGGGTGGCCCAGGCTTTAGATGGCTCGCCATACGACAGGCCGCCGAACGCGCAGTAAGCGATTTGTTTTGATTGAAATGTGCAGATAGACGCATCCATTAACCAGAGCGGTCGGATGTGCCTACCTCAAGCAGAGGAGCCCCCTCTTTGTCAGAGGTTCGGCCATCAGAATCAGCGTACCTGCGCAAGAGCCGTTTAAAGTTTGCATTTACATCCTACCGATCAGGAAAGGCCTGGTTGTCGAAGAGTGCTCCTGCCAGATTACACCCACTGAGATTGACCCTGCTCAGCAGCGCTCTGCGGAGATTGGCTCCCCTCAGATCAGCTCCCGAGAGGTCGGTTCCCCGAAGGAGAGCTCCGCTCAGATTCGCCATGTAGAGATCGACCTCCTTGAGGCAGGTGATGGTGAGATTGGCTCCCCTCAGATCAGCTCCCGAGAGGTCGGTTCCCCGCAGGTTGGCCCCTGTCAGGTCGGCTCCGCACAGCAAGCTATCGCTGAGGATGGCGGTCATGCCCTCCACCCACCGCAGGTCAGCCCCGCTCAGATTCGCCTCCCTCAGGCTTGCCCCATGAAGGGTTGCTCCTCTCAGGCTCGCGTTCTGCAGGCTGATCCCCAAAAAGACCGCGTCCTGCAGGTCTGCCTGGTCGCAGAGAGCCTCACTGAGATCCGCTCTGCGAACCGTGGCTCTCTTGAGAGAAGCTCTGGACAGATCCGCCCCTCGCAGGTCGATGTTGCTCAGGCAAGCCTCGCTCAGGTCGGTCTCACGAAGATGGCTTCCAACCAGATCCACCTGGTCCAGGATGGCCTGGCAGAGCGTGACTCCGCTCAGATCGGTTCCCCGCAGGTTGACGTTCCTCAATCTCGCGTTCTGCAGGTCCGCCCCGCTGAAGTTGGCTCCATAGAGGTTTGCTCCGCTCAGATTCGCCTCCCGTAGCGTCGCTCCACAGAACGTGGCCCTGACGAGGTTGGCCCAGGAAAGATCAGTGGCAGAGAGGTCGGCTCCCCCCAGGTTGGCTTGCCACAGGTCCGCCCTCCTGAGCACCGCCTTGCTCAGGACGGCCTGATAGAGGTTAGCCTCACTGAGATTGGCTCCGCTGAGGGTCACTCCCGAGAGAATCGCCCTACTCAGGAGGGGTTGCCTCTCTGGATGTCGAGCCCTCCAACTATTCCAGGCATCTGCACCTTTCTTGAGCAGTTTGAGTTGGCGCTGGTCTGCCACAGGATCATCTCCCCTTTCTCCTGTTTCTCCTCTCAGTATATCCGAAAAGAGGTTACGCTCAGATCCTCAGCATTTTAGGACTGAGAGGACTCATGTTCTCCATTCTTGCCAGAGAACGAAGGAGAGTCGGCAAGTATTACGTGGAGAGTATTGAAACTATGCCGACGTTGTCAATAAGGGCAGGATACCCTTATGTCCGGTATCCTGCCATATACCTTTTCTAGTGCCCGTAAGGAGGCCGCTGCTGTTGCTGGGCGTAAGGCTGCTGCTGCTGATAATAAGGCTGGCCGAATGTAACACGGCGGCGGCGCTGCCCGAAGAGCAGGTACAGCAGGGGACCGAGCACGACCCAGGGCGGCATCAACCAGATGACGGCCAGCCAGAGGATCTTGCCCGTAGTGGAATGGTCGTCTTCCAGGACCATAAGCGTTGCAAGGATGTGGCCGAGGACAGGCACAAAAACAATCACCAAAAACAGAACTGTATTGAAAAAACAACCTCGATTGCCTGACATATTATAGCTCCTTCTCTCTTTTTAACCATATGCCAACGACGCGCATAGAAACATACAAAATCTCTACTATTTCTTATCCAGTACCTTCGTGGTGCTCTAGCAATGTTACGGACGGGGCAGCTTCTGGTTGCAAAAGAGGGCGATCTTTTCGTGCAGATCCGCCGCGCTGAAGGGCTTCACGATATAGCTTACAGCGCCGTGTAGATAGCCCTTTTTCAGCTCGGCGCTTTGAGCGCGGGCGGAGACAAAGATGATCGGGATATGGGCCAGGTGTGGCTGCGCCTTAACGGCGTCTGCCAGTTGGTAGCCATCACAGACAGGCATCGCAATATCGGTAAAAATGAGATCTGGACGCACGCGCTCGATGAGCTCCAGTCCTTCGGCACCATCGGAGGCGATATAGACCTCATGTTCCGCCGAGCGCAACATCACGCGCAAAAGTTTCTGGATCATTACTTCATCTTCGCAAAAGACAATCTTAGCCATAATATTCCTCACGAGCGAGAGTCAGTAAAACGGACAGTAAAGTGGAAGATAGAGCCCTTGCCCACCACGCTCTCGGCCCAGATCTGGCCGCCATGCAACTGAACGATCTCGCGCACGATTGGCAGGCCCAGGTTGGTCTCCTCGCTGTAACGCGTCGAGTTCGCTTCGATGTGTGCGTGGCGCTCAAAGATACGCTCCAGGTCAGCAGGGAAGATGCCCACGCCGTAATCGCGCACAGAGACGTGTACCATATGGCCTTCGATGTAGCTGCTCACGACAATTTCACCACCATTGGGAGAATATTTTATAGCATTTTGCAGCAGATTCGACACAACCAGGGTGAGCTTGTCGTAGTCTCCTAGCAGCACAGGGAGCGCGCTGGCGAGTTGTGGGCGGATAACGTGATGCGCTGATAGCGAGCTCATGCGCCCGGTTGCATTGATAATGATCGCGTTCAGATCGAGCCAGCTCAGATTGAGCTGCATACGTTCGATCTCCATGCGCTCCAGATCGAGCATCTCCGTAATCATACGCACCAGGCGACGGGCGTCAGAGTGAATATCGGTGGCAAACTCCTTCATCTCCATTATGCTCAGCACTTCGTCGCGCATCAGTTCGCTAAAGCCTTGAATGCCGGTCAGAGCGGTACGGAACTCATGGCTCACGATAGATATAAAATCGTTTTTGAGCTTATTCGAATTCTCTAATTCATTTTTTGCCACCTGTAATTCCATCAGCGCATGATCGCGCTCGCGCTGCGCCTTCTCGCGTTCGATCAGCAGCGAGGCCAGTTCAGCGATCGCGCGTATAGTTGTCAGGTCATGGGACGTAAGGTCTGGCTTAGCGGAGCCATAATCCAGAAGCAGGATACCGATGAGCACGCTGCCCTTCAAAATAGGAGTGATGAGCTTGAACGATGGTTGATCACGAAAGAGAGGGTGCGAGATATCGAGCGAGAGCTCTTCTCCAGTGCGCAGGCGTGCAACCAGCTTAGAATCACCTAGCAGGCTACTCAGGCGAGCGCCTTGCAGGCTATTGTGCCAGTGCAGTTCGTGCTCAGGTGAGACACCGACGATGACCATAGGCTGCAGGATTTCGGTGTGCGCATCTATCAAGAGTATCGCCACGCGCTGGCAATCTAGCAGACGGGAGGGGAGTTCCGCCAGGCGGCGCCTGATAATACTCTCGACAGGCTGAGTCTCCGAGGTAGTCTGAGGTGCGCCTGAGACTTCAAGGTCCTTGTCGTCGAGGGGTTCGCTCTCCTGTTGCTCCCGCACCATTGCTTCGGCTATCGCTAGCAGGGCATCGAGAGAGCGTTGTGTGCGGCGTTCCAGGTTGCGACGCTCCGTGACATTCTGGAAGACCGCTACCGCGCCCGAAATCTGACCGGCGGAGTCGAAGATAGGCGCGCCGCTCACGTTGATCTGGCAATCGCGCCCATCCGGGCGCCGCACGATGATATCGACCGCAGTAGCATCGTACAGCACCTCGCCATTTAGAATACGACGCACGGGCAACTGCTCCTCCGGTAATGGGTAGCCGTCCTCTCCGCGTACAGACAAAGCGAAAGAACGATCACGCGGCGAATGCGCCATGAAATCTGCTGCCTGGTCCACGCCGAGCAGTTGGTGCAAGACCTTGCTCCCTTGCAGGACATGTCCGTGACCATCATAGATAGCGATGTGCTCGGCGATCACCTGGAAGACCGCTTCAAGCTCCTCGACACGCGCACGCGCCCCCTGCTCAGATGCGCGGAGCAGGTCCTGCCATTCTTTGCCTTGCGTCTGGTCGTGAAAAACGGTGTAGACCAGGTAGGGCGCGTCCTCGCCGGGACGGAACTGGGGGACCGCACTTACGTTTATCCAGCGATAGGCATGCTCGACCGGGTTAAAGACGCCCATGAGTACGTTGGTGATGGGTTCGCCGCTGTGCAGCGCCAACATGGCCGGGTGGTCGCTACCTGGAAAAGGCATGCCGTCCTCGCGAATGATCTGCCAGTTTTTATCAAACGACGTACGGCTGCACAATTGATCAAGCGTCAGGCCAAGAATCTGTTGAGCGGCGGGATTCGCCAGGATGATCTGCCCGTCCCGGTTCTGGCAGATGATGCCTTGAGGCGTAGTCTCGAACAGCGCACGATAGTCACGTTCCGCCAGCACATCTCGCTGCGGCGGTAGGGTTATGGCACTGGTATAGCTGGTGTGCTTGTAATCCTCGTGTGTGATATTTGCGACCTCGTCGCCGTCTCCGTTCATGAGTGCCCTCTTTCTATACTTATTTCTAGTGTACAGAAGGACACCTAATTACCGTTGTCTATAACAGAGAGACGCGCTAAGAAAGGCACACGTTCAGCAGAGAGGAAAGGCCAGGCCCTTGCCCTTCAAGAATTGCTCGAACCAGATAACAGGGGCCTGGTCTTTTGAGTCCGTTTCGCTATCGGCATGGAAGAAACGCACGTAGAGGGAGAGGGATGCACCAATGCGCTGCAACAAAGTGTTGAGGCGCTCCTCCGCGTGATGCCACCTGTCACGATAAGCGCCCAGGCGCCAGCTATTGTACGCCTCATCATGCAATTCGATGAGGTCCAGCAGCACCGGGTCCGAGATGTAACATTCGGCAAACTTGCGCGCTATATAGGCATGATTGTTGGTGCCGATCTTGGGTCGCGACTCGTCGACGCGATACTTGAAGGTGTCGTGAATGAGGGCAACGAGGCGTAGAACGCGGCGCTCGTCCGGCGTTGTGCACTGTCGATCGATGTTTGCCAACACTTCGGCGATATGGTATTTAACCGGACCTTCCATGTGCCCAAAGCGCGGCTTTCCCCAGTCGAGGCCGAGCTGCCATGCAGGATCGGCAGCGATGCGCCTCTCCAGGTCGGTCTCCAGCACAAAGGGCAGATTCATCGTTATTTGTCTCCGCTTCTTTTCCCCACAAACTTTACATAAATTTACTGGCTACTTGCATGAGGAGAGGGTTATAGATGGCTTCATAGCAGCCTATAAATTGTACCACACGACCGCCCCATCCGCGTTTGAAGCGATAGACGCCCGCCATAGCCTCGTCCTCGGCATCAGTCGCGGGGATGCCCCAGAGATCGTAGGAGTGCGCGCCCCGTTGTTTCGCCCAGCGCATGGCCTCCCACTGCAAGAGATAGTTGGGCATCAGTTGGCGCTGCTCGTTGCTCGACGCGCCATACAGGTAGATAGCCTGGTGTGCAAACAGGCCAACGAAGATGCCGGACAGCAACTGTCCGTCGTACTCGGCCAGAAGGAGGCGGGCCTCGTCGCGCGGCGCAAAGATATTCCAGGCATTCAGGTAATAATCGGCGGTATGGATGCCAAATTGGT
Organism: Ktedonobacteraceae bacterium; assembly: GCA_034438015.1. Taxonomy (GTDB): domain Bacteria; phylum Chloroflexota; class Ktedonobacteria; order Ktedonobacterales; family Ktedonobacteraceae; genus JACDAE01. The sequence continues at coordinate 5,874 of DAOTTD010000262.1, forward strand.
CGCGCGCGCCAGTCGTTTGCAGCAGGCGATACCAGGAGGACACATCTGCGGACGACTGCGCGGCGCGGACCGTCACTCCCTTGCGTCCTGCGAGACGCACGTTGTAGCGCCATTTCTCCTTCATCTGGGCCAGCAGTGCTTCTTCAGTAGGAGACAGGTCCACGACAATGGTACGCAGGGGCTGGACCGTGGAGGTAGGATGCATGCGCATGGCATCCATGCGCATCACGACCAGTTCAACCTCCGGCGCGTCGGCAGGCAGCTCCGGCTCCATACGCAGGGCGATTGCGCCCTGGCCGCGCAGGCAAGTGGTAAGATGGGAGAAGAAGCTGGTGCATAGAGCGGGCTGCGACCAGTCGATGACGGGGCCACGGGGGATGTAGGCGAGATGTCCCGCGCGGAGCGGCATATGCGGAGCGGTGCGCCGCAGCACCTGGGCTGCAGCGACGACCTGATCGCCATCGTAGAGCGCGAGGCGCAGCGGGGACCAGCCCGCGAGGGCCTTCAGCTCTCCCCAGCCCCAGCTTTGCAGCAAATGACCGGGGGCGGATTCCGTGACGAAACGGTCCCACTGCTCACGCTGTGCCGAGGGGACGATACGCATTACATACTTCAACCCTGGCTGAGCGCCAGGAACCCCGTGACGAGGTGCCATTAATCTCCACCCTCATTATTTAGGATTTCTGTAGGGGAACGAGCATCGGGGCAGCGGCTCGTTCATTGGAATGACGCTCGGTGACAATTCATTTGCCCCATGGCGAAAAAAATGAAACGCACCCGGAGATTCCCGCGTTCTTACGCTACACTATAGCACATGCTATAATAATTTGGAAGTAAAATCACCCAGGAAGCGGTCCCAGACCGACAGGAGGTTACAGGTGAAAGTTGTTATTATGGGCTGTGGTCGCGTGGGCTCGACGCTCGCCGCAATGATGGATCAGGCAGGGCACAGGGTCACGGTAATCGATAGCAACAGTGATTCTTTTCGGCGCCTGACATCTGATTTCAAAGGAGAGAAGATCATAGGGAATGCGATCGACGAAGAGGTCTTGCGACGAGCAAGCATCGAGGCAGCCGATGCCTTCGTTGCAGTCACTAACGGCGATAATCGCAACATCATGGCATGTCAGATCGCCAGAGAGATCTTCAATGTCAAAAAAGTCGTCTGCCGTATTTACGACCCCATCCGCGAGAGTACGTACAGAGAAATGGGGATGGAGACCTTCTGCCCCACGCTCGTCGGCGCACAGATACTCTTCAGCTCTCTTACCGGGAGCAAGAAGGAAGTGTTCTAACGGGAGCAGGTTTCAGGGCAGTGCTAGAGCAAGAAACTGGTACGCTATTCTAAAAAAGGAAAAGGTACTTGCATGTATATTATCATTGGAGGTGGGGGCGACGTCGGTTACTACCTCACCAAAAACTTACTTAACCAGGGGCACGAGGTACTGCTTCTGGAGAAGAACGCCGCGCGAGCACAGGTGTTAGGAGAGGAGTTGGGGCAGTCCATCTTACGCGGAGACGCGTGCGAGGCCAGGACGATGGAGGAGGCTGGCGTACGACGTTCCGACGTCGTGATCGCTGTTACAGGCGAAGACGAGGACAACCTGGTCATCTGCCAGATGGCGAAACAGCGTTTCCATGTGGCCCGTACGATAGCGCGCCTGAACAATCCGAAGGACGAGGAACTGTTTCAGAGGCTGGGCATCAACACCACGATCAGTCCCACCAAAGCCATTCTCTCGCTCATCGAAGCCGAGCTGCCGGGCCCGCATTTCGTCCTGCTCATGACCTTAAAGAAGGCCGGGCTGGAGATCGTCGAACTGAGCATCCCGCCGCTCTCGCCTGTGGTGGGCAAGATGCTCAGCCAGGTCAATCTGCCACGTAAGTCCAATATCGCCATGATCATTCGCGACGGTGAGCCAATTTTTCCCTCCGCCGAAACCATTCTGCAGGCCAACGACGAGGTCTACGCACTCGTCTCGCGCGAGGGTGAAGAGGAGCTGAGACGGACCTTCAGCACCGCTTAGCATTGAAGAATATATCTGCGCTACGTGGAGCAAAGCGAGCCTTTCCCTGCAGGCGATCAGTTTGAAGGGATGCGCTTCTCATGCTCTTCCTGAGCGGCATCCCCATCGTCAGCAGGCGGCGTCTCAGGCCTTGTGGGATCGGTAACGACCATATCGCCATCGCGGGCCAGGGCATCAGACGCGCCGCTACCGGGTCGCCTCCTCACACGGATCAAGGGACTGGGGCGATGAAGTGCCCAGGGAGCGCGCCGGCGGGCCAGCAGTTGATCGGCGCTCTCGCCACGTGCGGAGCGGTAGATACTCGCAATGACCACCCAGAGCGCTGCCACAATGGGAGTAGCCAGCAGCGCACCGACGACGCCAAACATCCGCGCGCCGATCAGTAAGGCAAGGATCGCCGCCACTGGATGGAGTCCGACTGCGTGTCCTACGATGCGCGGCCCCAGCACATTGCTCTCCAGGATCTGCACTATGATAAACAGCGCAACGACCCAGAACGTGCGTGGAAACGGCATGGGCAGAAGCAGCGAGAGCAGAATCGCCGGAATGGAAGCAAGCGCCGGACCGACCATAGGGATCGTCTCGCACAGAAAAGCCAGCACGCCAACAATCAAAGCATAATTGCCCAGGCCAGTGATAATACAGATGCCACCAGAGAAGATAGCGATTAACAAGGCCAGCGTCAACTGTCCACGAATATAGTTGCCAACAACACGATTCAGCGCATCCTCGAACAGCAGCACGTTGGGAAGCGAGCGTTTAGGCACGATACTGATCAGACTATCGCGAATTCGTTTGCCATCGAGCACCATGTAGAAGCTAAGCACCACGATCAGCACGATATTCAGAAAAGCGTTGGTGAGGATAAACAGAAAATTGAGCGCATTCGTTGCCAGCGACTGGGCGAACATCGTTGCCTGTGTCTGAATCTGGTCGAGCACATTCTGAATATTTTGTGGCGGGATGCTCCATTGCTTCGTCAGCAGGTCCTGTATGGAAACGACGTTAGCGGGCAGGGCATAGGCGAAATTGATAATCGTCGCTGAGAAGTTCTGCACCTGGAGGATCAGCGTCGAGGTCAGCTCGTAGCCCAGGCCCACGACCGCAGCGATACACAGCGCGTACACAAGCAGACAGGAAAGCAAACGTGGGAGGCCATATCGCACTAACAGATTGACCGCAGGAGTCACCAGGAAAGCAACCGCCATCGAGAGCAGTACGATCAAAATGGCATCAACAAACTGGCCCATGACGGACCAGGAGGCCCAGAAGATAAGACCGACGCAGATAACACTTATCAATATATCGCGCGTGCGTTGCCAGTTTATATGCTCCATAGATTTTATCCTTTGCCTGCTACATATATAGGTCAATATGAGATCACAGATGCTGTTACTAGCTTATTGTGACAGGTTTCTGTCAAAAGAACAAGTCTGGCTCGTTCTCTCCTAATAAAAGACAAATACAAAAGACAGACTTTGTTAGTTTCTGCTATTCTCTTCGTCTAGTATATTACGGAATTCTACGCTGTCATCAATCGAGACAGCCTGAAAGAGGACGGCACGTGGATGTATCTACCGCGATGACACCAACGCAGTTACTTCTTATCTGGACACTGACGAGTTTACTATTTGCATGGATGATTCTCTTTACGCTACTTGCTTTACGCCCGGACCGCAAGAAAAAGATTGATTTTGAAGATCCTGGCGCAGCAGGTGGCTCGCTCCCCAAGTTGCACGTAGTAGTTCATCGGCAGGCAGAGGCCAGGATTATGCACATGGAGGAGTCAGGGCTTCAACAAGTGCGAACAGCCTCGATGACCAGAGACTTAAGAGGGACAGCAAGAGTATAAGGGCACGGCGGCTACATAGGGGGCGCTCCCTATGTAGCCGCCGTGCTTTAAATTAGAGTTCAGGCATAGAGTAGACGGGTACTACAATTGTATATTTTCCCCCGTGCGTGCCGGGCGAAACCCTCCATTATCGTTAATAAACACGAAGCGACTATCCTGTATATTCAGGATCATATCCGGTTTGCCATCGTCATTCACATCCTTAAAACTCAGCGTCACCACTGCCAGATCCTGGCCTTGCCCGACCAGGACGGGGCCGGTATAGATTTTTGCCTTCGAGGCATCACCGCCAGGCATCTCAATGATCTCCACATGTCGTTGCAAGTTCAACGCGATAAAGTGGCTGGGATTGGCGGCTGAATCGTTATGGCCAACCACCGCATCGGTCTGAAATGTGCGCGGGCGACCATAGTGCCAGTCGTCGGTCGTCACCTGCCACCAGTTTGATAGAGAACTGAAAGCGATCCAGCCGACCAGCATAATGAGCATAGCGGCACCAACATACACAGTCCAGTGAAAGCGCGACCAGTTGAAACCCTGGCGGAGATAAGTGGACTGTCGAGGATAGGCGGTCAGATCGCCACTACGGCGGGGAGAGATCTCATCTGTCTCGACTGGCCCGGTGGGGCGACGACTGGCCCGGCCAATGGGCAAAGAAGTCTGGGTCGCGGTGCGGCGCGATGGAATCGCGCTCTTGCGACTGGGAATATGAGAGTCATTTTTTGCGAGCACTACAGACTGTGCGTCGGCCTGAGCGCGTCCGGTCTCCGTATTGACGTCGCTGCGATAGCGACGCACACTACTGGGCATACGTGTTGGATAAACGTCATCAAGCTCGTCGTCATCGTAAGGAACTCGACTCCTGTCAGTTACCTGGCGGCTTGCGGTCGAGGCGCTACGAGAGCGTTGGGTGTACCTCTGTTCCACCACAATTGTTTACCGTCCTCTCTGTGTAAGATGCGATGTTACCTGAACTTTTGTTCTAACTGCTCCAATAGTACACCAGCTATCTTCGCCTGTCAAGAACTTTGGTACTAATATTCAGTCCGCCCGCAAATCCCGTTAAACATCTTCGGGTCCCCATCCTCAGATCGCTACACAGTAGCGTCGAAAAACGGCTAGACCGGCATGTCGCCAGGGCTCATCCCCCTGCTTCTTAGCTTCTGGTATAGAGACTTCTTGTAACTTTCACGATCACCAAAATTAGGGATATATACATATAGATCCTTTGAACTCTTCCTCTTCAAAACACAAGTGTGTTACTATATTTGCCGTACTACTTTTATTGATCGGCTGCACGGCACTTACTCTGGCTGCCGCTCTTGTTTATTACTAAAGAGGGCAGCGCCAGGGCAATGTGTAAAGAATTATCGCTTACTGTTCGATATGACATACATAGTTCGCAGATTTGCGAATACAGACGATCTCAAGGACGACCTATAGTAGGAGGTCTGGATATGAATACGTCACTAAACGCCATTGAGGCAGCGCACGAGCCGCACATACTCAATGCCTATATAGAGGGTGAGCAGACGATTAACGTGCTACTCTCCGAGCCTATCACGCTCCCTTTTAGCATAAGCGGTGTCACGCTGACCGACACAACAACCGATCACCCTTTGTGGGTGGAGTCGGTCGACACGACATGGAACCCCAGGGTAGTCCTCGTCGGCGACCTGCAGCATCTACTCGGCGCCCAGAGTGACTGGGACGCGCGAGCTGAAGCGACTCAGTTAAAGAGGGTTCACTCAAATCTCTACCAGCTCACGGGCTTTCTGCCGGGGGGACACTACCATTATAAGATTGCGTTCGATGGCGATTGGGACGGCGCTTTTCCATCTGACAATATCTCACTCTCAGTACCGTTTAGCGGCTCGACTGTCACTTTCTCCTATGTGCCGTTCGACCTTAAAAGCAAGCACTTGAAGATTTGTGACTCACTCAACTCCCCAACCGAAGTTCTCCCGCTCTCGTCGGCGCAGTTACGGCTTGACCTGGTGCAAATTCGGGCAAGCGAGAAGTTCGATGTGACGCATACCTATCGTGTCGCTATGAAGGGATATCAACCATGCAACGTCATCGCGCGCAACGTTCTGGGCCACGATGACTACATTTATACCGGCACGGACCTGGGCAACACATTCAGCCGGGAAGCAACAAGGTTCCGCCTGTGGGCACCGACGGCCTCAGATGTGCAGTTGCTGCTCTATACGAGCGAGAGCGGCCCTGCGACAAAGCAAGTTGCGATGGAGCGCAGCGAGAAGGGGACCTGGTACGCGGAGGTGCACGAGAACTTAGAGAACTGGTACTACCTGTATCAAGTGACTGTGTATGGGTCTACCCAATTCGCGGTCGATCCTTACGTGCGCGCAGTGGCCGTGAACGCTACACGTGGCATGATTGTTGACCTGTCGAAGACCGATCCCGAGGAATGGAAACAAGATAGCTATCAGACGCTGGCCAATCCGGTAGATGCCATCATCTACGAAGTGCACGTGCGCGACTTTTCGATCGACGCCAGTTCGGGCATGACGAACAGCGGGAAGTACCTGGCCTTCACCGAGCGTGGCACGAGAGGACCAGACGATGTTGTGACGGGCGTAGACAGCCTGAAGCAGCTCGGCGTCACCCATGTGCAGGTACTGCCGGTAGAAGACTTTGCCAGTGTCGATGAGACCGATCCGACTCAGTACAACTGGGGCTACGATCCGCGCTGCTTTAACGTACCCGAGGGAGCCTATGCAAGCACGCCACACGGAACGGCACGCATCACAGAGTACAAGCGCATGATCCAGAGCCTGCACGCCTCGCAGCTTGGTGTCATTATGGACGTCGTGTACAACCACACCTTCGGCACGCATGTCTCGGACTTCGATAAGATCGTACCGCAGTACTACTATCGCACCAATGACGCCGGCTACTACACCAACGGCTCGGGAGTGGGCAACGAGCTGGCAACCGAGCGCCCGATGGTGCAGAAGTTCGTGCGCGAATCGATACAATACTGGGTTGAGGAGTATCATGTCGACGGCTTCCGCTTCGATCTGATGGCCCTGCTCGGCGTCGACACGATGCGCAAGGTGGGGCAGGATCTGCGCGCGCTGAATCCGCACGTCCTGCTGTATGGCGAACCCTGGACGGGTAGCAGCTGCGCTCTACCAGGAAAACAGTTGCTCACCAAGGGAAAACAGTGGGGCATGGGCATCGGAGTCTTCAACGATGGTATCCGCAACAGCCTGATCGGCGCCGTCTTTGATGCGCAAGCCGGTGGTTTCGCAACGGGCGGCTCGGGCCAGGTCGACGCCGTGAAAAAGGGCGTCGTTGGCAGCATCGACGACTTCGCAGCGAGTCCCGGCGAGACAATCAACTACGTCACAAGCCACGACAATCTGACCTTATGGGACAAGATCACCATCAGCAATAAAGAGAAGAGCGAGGCCGAGCGCATCAAGATGGACAAGCTAGCGCAGGCCGTCGTATTCACATCCCAGGGCGTGGCGTTTATGCAGGGGGGCGAGGAGTTCCTGCGCAGCAAGGGCGGCAACGATGACAGCTACAAAGCGGGCGACGAGGTGAACCACTTTGATTGGACGCGCAAGACCCTCTATCAAAATGTGTTCAATTACTATGCGGGCCTCATCTGGCTGCGTACGAGCCACCCGGCGTTCCGCATGACCTCAGCGGACGCCATTCGGCATAATCTCACCTTCCTCGAAAGTCCATCCAACACTGTAGAGTTCCTGCTCGATGGGCGCTCCTGCGACGATACCTGGGACAAAATTGTCGTCATCTACAATCCCAACAACGTCGCCACCACGTTTAGTCTACCGGAAGGGAACTGGAATATTATCGCGAACCAGGAGCAGATCAGCGATACCACAATCAGCCAGGCCGTTGGCATAGTCATAGCGCCCGCCATCTCATGTCTGGTACTGTACCAATGTGATCTGTAGGGGCTTCGCTATCCCCACAGATCACCCTGCGTCGCACCCTGCTCTGGCGCGCCACGCTTCTTCATCGTGGCGCGCCTTTCGCGCACAAGCCTCTTCGGCTCCTTCACAGAAGCAACTGTCTGAACCCCCTCCACGTCAGGTTCCGCTATATCTGCTGGGTCAGCCGCGAGCTCTACCACCGCCTCAAAGATCGAATCGCGCCGCACCCGAATCTCGGGCCAGAGAGCGAGAAGCGCCTCAATCGTCGCATCCTCGCACGCGGAGAGCACGGGCCAGCGCGCACGCGCCTCCCGCAAGACCTCGCTCAGGGTAGCAGTACGTGTGGCAAACATCCATGCTACAAAAGAGTTCTTTAGTTGCTCCAGCCAGTCATACGCGTAAAGCCCTATGCCGGGCACGAACACTATGCGCGCATCGACTACGCGTTCCGCCGCCTGCTGTAGTTCCGAACGGCGATACGCATGCAGATGGTCGTAGCAGAGGCGTTCAGGCAAGAGGCCATTGCGCTCGACAAAGGCACGCACAGAGGGCACATCGATCAGCGCAAGACGGGTGGCGAAATCGTCATAGCGAGCGCGCAAGAGCTGCAACACGTCGGTAACAGAGAGCTGACCATCGTAGTAAACTATAGGAAAGTCAGCGGCAATAGCAGCAAAGGCATCCTTCGCATCGACGGGAATAGCAAGCACGAGATCATCGCGCCCACGCAATTGTTGCAGCTTCTGAACTTTGCGTTCGCGATAGGCAGGCGTCCAGAAGCCAAGGATCTCGACGTAGATGCGATGCTGCGCCCGCGTCAGAGCGAAATCGGGGATAAAGATGCTGGAAGGGAGCAGCAGCGGCTCCGGCTCACGTTCCAGGCGCCAGCCATCTACGCCGTGGCTCCCGGCCAGAGCGGCGAACGCTGCGGAGAATGACTGTTCGATGCTGCTATCAAATAGCGCCGAAGCGTCGGCACGTGCGTTATTCTGGTTCGTCTCACCCGGCAACAACGAGAGCAGTTGGGCGTCCATATTGAAGTTGTAGGCGCGCTGCAAGAAGTACACCGTAGCATTTGCCTCAACAATCGCCGTCGAGAGTGTGCGGCCTTTTTTTGCGCGCTCACCGCTTCCGACTCCATACGCCAGCAATGAGCGACAGAGACGGGCCAGGCGCAGCCCATACTGCTGAGGCACGCCCGTCACATCCTGGGGCCCGTAGAGTGTGAGATGCAGGCGCATCGGCTCACCGTGGGTCACAAGCGTAGAAGCTGACGCGTTATCGTCGTCATACGCGAGATCGTAGTATACGCCCAGTTTGCGCGCCAGGAAGCAGAGACGCTTGATCACCATACCAGCCCCGGTTGTTATCGTCGATGTCGCCGGGCGTCCGCTCTCCTGACGACCGAAAGCGCTGCAATCGATCACGAAATGTACACTGGCAGCATTGAAGAGGGCGGACTCGAAGGCCCACTGGTTGTAGAGTGTGGCAACCTCCTGCGCGGTAGGAGCGGCAACGCGCGTGAGGAGCGCCTCAGCCTCACTATCCAGGGCGAGTAGATATTCCAGATTGGGAACGCCCAGGTCGTACGTCAGGGCAAACGCTTGCAGGGCCACTGCTCGCGTCTGCGCGTCAAGGAAGCCCTGGTGATGCTCGTTCACATAAGTATAGAGGGCCAGGCGCAGTTGCGCCGGTGAAGCAATGTCACTGAAAAGAGGAGGGGCTGGCAGCGCCTGCAGAACTGCGCTCCATTCACGCGGGCTCCAGTTGTACCAGTTGCTCAGCGTCGCGATCAGGCAATGGGCCAGGCGATAGTCACCGATGCAGGCACGCGCCTCGTCGAGCGAAAAGCGTCGCTGCGGCTGTCCGAGCAAGCTTTCGTAGTAAGCGATGAGACGTTCTATCTCAGCGTGTAGTTCTCCAGAACGCAAAAAATGTAGGGAGACGGAGAGATCGTCGCCGCGCCGATGAATGGATTTTTTCACATCTTGTAGACCGAAACGCACTGTATTATGCCCTTTCTCCTGAATCGTTAGCCGGAGTCACCCTTGCTCACAGAGCGAACCTATGGTATGATTTTCAAGAATGTTTGTTCTAATTCTATATCATTTCAGAATGCAGGTAAAGGACCGCATCGTTTTCAGGATATGCAAACTGAGTATTGCGCAAAGCAACAATATCCCATATTATAGCGCGTAGGATAGACGCGCCACGGTTTAGAAATCTTCACCGTTTATTCGCAACACCAGTACTACTGTCCTCCCTTGTTAGGACGTATCTCCTATACCCCTGGCATGCTTAAGCGCTGGAAGGTATGGTAGTAGTGGGATGTTATATATACTGACACCGTATAGGCTGACTGGAGGGGTACGATGAACACGATCCCGCGAGACCTTGGCAAATACGAACTACAGCAACTCCTGGGACGAGGAAGCGCAGGTGAGGTGTGGAAAGGGTACGATACACAATCTCATACCGAAGTCGCGATCAAGCTAATACACACCGATCTACAATCTGATCCTCATTTTTTGACGCGTTTCACACGCGAGGGGGAGAAACTCACGTCGCTGCACCATGCCAATATTGTGCGCGTGCGGGAGGTCAATATCTCGCGTTCGCCGCAGACGAACGAGACAAGCGCCTACCTGGTGATGGATTACGTAGACGGGCAGACGCTCGCCGATTATATAGCCACGACCTCGCATAAGGGAAACTTCCCTTCGGCGGACCAGATCGTCTATCTCTTTACCAGCATAGGGGTAGCCATCGACTACGCCCATCAACGTGGTATTGTACATGGCAACATCAAACCAGGCAATATTTTACTTGACCAGCACAATACGAGCCATTTCACCGGTGGGGAGCCGCTGCTGGTCGATGAGGGCCTGGCTCAATTGCTCGGCAATGCAGTCGGCGTTAATTCAACGCTCTACATATCGCCGGAGCAAGCAAAGGGGCATGCGGTAACCAATCGCAGCGATATTTATGCCCTTGGCGTCATTCTCTATGAGATCTGCACAGGCGTCCAACCGTTTCGTGATGAGAGCTCCGTCGCGGTCATGATGCAGCATATCAACGCGTTGCCCACGCCTCCCAATCTCATCAATCCCAATATCCCACCCGCGCTTTCGGAGGTCATCTTGCGCGCGATGTCGAAGGAGGCAGGATCGCGCTTCCCAATGGCCTCGTTGCTGGCCGCCGCCATCGCCGACGCCTGTTCGGTCCAGCCAATGTTAGAGCTTCCACGCAGCATGGTAAACCAGGAAGAGGAGATGCCACGTACCGGCACCAACTCAGGCTCTCTCCTCGGCGTTCCTCAACCGTTGCAGCGGTTATCTACACGTCTGCCGAACTCACAACCACTTCCCAGGATATCGCGGCCTCTCACCGGCACTACTGGTAAGCAGCCAACAGTCAGGCCCAATCCACTCACCCCCCAACCACGCATAGAGCTACCGACCTCTTCGGGGAAGATGCCCGTCACGTCCGGCGTGAATCAGGCCACCGAGTTTGTTCCTGCCTCGATGCAGACGAACAAAATGGCGGTTCCCACGTCATCAGCGAAAATTCCAGCTCCATATCAGGCACCACCAACGCCATCAACGATACGACTCCCTTTGGTGCCTGCAGGCTCTGTACAATCAACCGCACCGATGAAAGCGAACAGCACACGTCAATCCGAAACGCCTATCTACATCGCGTTTGCGGCGCTAGCGCTCCTATTGGTTGTGATCGGCAGCGCTATAGGCGCGGACGTTCTGCTGCAGAAGAATCAGCAAGCGGCACAGACACGCAGCAAGGTGATGAGCGGACACGCCTTCTTCCAGGACGATACCTCCGGCCACAACGACCAGATACATATCGAGATGCAAAATGTGCCAGCACCAGCCAGTGGGCAGAGTTATTTCGCCTGGTTGCAGAACACAAATAACCGGGTAGTGCCGCTGGGACAGCTTCCCTGGCAAAACAGTAGTATCTCTTACACTTATCCCGGCGACAAGCAGCATAGCAATCTCCTGGCAACGGCGCAAAGTTTCAGCATCACCTCTGAGACGGGCAATACGCAGACCCCAGGCGGAAAGAAGATCTTCCAGGCAAGTTTCGACCACGCCACGCTGCCGTACATCAAAAACATTCTTAACGTAACGCCAGGTTTACCCGGCAATCAGAGTGTCGTGGCCGGATTGTTGGAGACCATCAAATCCATGAATGACAAGGCAGATAGCATCTACGACAGCCTGCAGGTCCGACCGGATTATCCGCTGGTCAGGCGCCAGGCAACGCGCATCATCGAGATTATCGATAGCACGCAATACGCCGTCAATAACGGCGATCTCCCCCGCGTGTATCAGCCGTTACAGAATGCGCAGGTCGGTATCCTTTCTTCGCCGGCACAGCGCGGCTATCTTGATACGCTGGCAACGCAACTCGATAAGCTCAAACAAGTAGCAGGCGGCAATACAGCACTCTTGCAGCGGATTCAGAACGTCAAGAACGCAATCGCCAATCTACAAACCTGGGTGCAAAAAATACGCGCATTCGACGTTCAGATATTGAAGGCTGCCAACTTGAACGATCCAGCGATTATCGGTGTAGCTCTCCAGCTCAAGAACACGGCAGCCGATTCCTATGTCGGTCACACGATTGCGCCTAATCCTGCTCCGCTGCCAACACCGGGTTCGGCTGGAGCGGCGCAGGCGTATACTGAAGCACAATACATGGCGATGCTTGATATAAAGGCCGTCTAACTATATCACGTACAAGGGCGTCATCAATGCTCTTCCAGAGGTGGGACGCCCGTGACATCTTCACCTCTCAGCGAACATAGCTGTGTTCGAACGAAAGGTTTTTTTGCGATGCTTGTGATTTTGCACTAAATTGTATTGGAAACTCTTCGACTATACTTTATACTATTCTTAGTGTTTTCACCTTCATTTAATTTTGTGCGATAACCTATAACGCAGCGCGCAAGAAGACAAGCATTGATTATTACTATAGAGGAGATAGTATGAGCATACAACCTCCCCATTATGGTCAATATGAGTTGCAACAATGCATAGAGCGTGAGGCCGACCACGAAACGTGGAAGGCTTTCCATATGCAGCAGAGGCGCTATGTCACTGTCAGGATCGTTCATGTGAACGAGCAAAACGCCACGGCGGACGTCGTGCGACGTTTTCAGCAAGAGGCGCAGAAACTGTTTGTCTTGCAACATCCCATTATCGCACAGGTGCGTGACTACCAGATCTTACACAATCCCGCTACTGCAAGCACCGATTTCTGGATCGTGACAGACTATGTCGAGGGGATCTCGCTGGCCGCTTACCTTCTTATGGTAACGCAACAGGGCAGCGTTCCTCCGCCCGCTGAGGTAGTGCGCCTGCTGGCGACCGTTGGAAATGCGCTCGACTATGCTCACCAGTGCGGAATTGTCCATGGAAATCTCAACCCCACGAACATACTTCTGGATAAGGATAGCACAACGGCGAACATGCCGGGTAGACCAACGCTGATCGGTTTCGGCACCCACAGCTTACAACGACCGGCCGCGCTCCCCCTCGCCGAAGCCGCATATATTTCACCCGAGGCTGCCGGCGAGCAAGCGATAAGACCGCAGAGCGATATTTACTCTCTCGGCGTCATTCTCTACCAGGTATGTACGGGTTTCCTCCCGTTCCGGGGCGAGACATCCGCCGCTATTGTGCAGCAGCATCTCCACGCCACGCCAACCGCGCCGGCATTTCTTAACCAGTATATTCCCGCCACGCTAAATACAGTCATTATGCGTTCCCTTGCCAGGGATTCAGCGGCGCGCTTTCCCACAGCCATGGCGCTGGTCGCAGCGGTTGCGCAGTCGCTCAACATGGTTATTCCAGAGCACATTTATCAATCTCACGCCCAATCCGACGTGACCAACAGCCCCACATTCCGCACGCCTCTGCCTCCAGGCGTAACCCCAACAGGGCCATCGTACAGTGGAAATACCGGCCCTACGCCGCGTATGACCTCTTCGCCCGCGTTAACGCCTCCCAATCCCCCTTCGGGAGCGGGAATACCGGCAGCAAACACCTATACACCGACTTCGAATCCTTCTTATCCCGGACAATCTTATCCTGGACAATTCGCACACTCCGCGCCGACGACGCCTACACCGACGAGTATCTCTGGTACATGGCCAGCGGCGGGTGTAAACCATATGCAAGCGGATCTATCAACGATCGCGCCACCACCACAACTGACGCCTCCGACTGCACCGCCCACGCGAAAACGGTTAAGAAGATGGCTGCTCATCGGCTCCATCGTGGCGCTCATCGTCGTCCTTGGTGGGTTGCTGGCGACCTTCCTCCTGACCAACCGAACGTTGCCGGCAATCGGAACGCAAAGCTCAATTGTCGGACGCGCCTTCTTCGTCAGCAGTGGACAGGTGAGCCTGGATAGCAACGTTGGCATCGCCGACCAGTTGGTGATCTCATTACAAAACCTGCCGTCTCCCCAGGCCGGCAAAACCTATTATGCCTGGTTATTGAGCGATAGCAAAACCCAGGCGCTACCGCTTTCGCTAGGCCCGCTCTCCGTTCAAAATGGCCAGGCATCCATGTTCTACCGCGGCGATAGCCAGCATAGCGATATTCTAGCCAGCTATAATCGTTTTCTCATCACAGAAGAAGATGCAGGCACACAGCCAGTATACTATACGCTTGATAAAACTCTGTGGAGTTTCGCCGCGGTTATTTCGGAAAAGCCCAATCCGGCAGACACGGTTGACCACTTCAGCCTGCTCGATCACACACGCCACCTGCTGGCGCAAGATCCCAAGCTCAAAGCCGCCGGACTCATAGGTGGATTAGATATCTGGCTCTTCAGAAATACACAGAAGATTCTGGAATGGTCGGGGAGCGCAAGAGATTCAACGGACCCGGCCTTCATACAGAGGCAGACCGTTCGCATTCTGGATTACCTCGACGGATCACAATTTATAGGTACGGAACACCTGCCTGCAGGTATGGCACAAGTGCAGGTTGATCCAACGATAGCTCGCGTCGCCCTCCTGGAAATCGATCCATCGCAGTATCCTCCTGGCTACCTGAAGCACATCACCAACCATTTGCGTGAGATCACGCAATCGCCCGGCGCTTCTCCCGAACAGGAGGCTCTTGCCATTCGTATCCAGGCTGCAATCGATAACGTCAACGTATGGTTAAAGGCGGTGCATTCAGACGCGGAGAAGATTCTGCAGATGCCAACCAACCAGTTGTTACAGCCTGCGGGCACGGCGCTTCTCAACGACATGTTTACGCAAGCAAACAGCGCCTTCATCGGGCAGACCGATCCCAATACACTCCAGGTAAAAGAGGGCGTCGCGCAGATTCATTACAATATCCAGCGCCTCGCCACCTTCGATGTTGCGCCTTGCACGACGAGCAATCCGGCTTGTTCGTAAAAGTTTTTACAGGTGAGGGGCTCGCGTCATTCCTACGAGCCAAAAGAAGATGGAGTATTGAGCATGAGTACGACGCCTAAACGGCTTGGTAAATATGAGCTTATAGAGCGCCTGGGGCATGGTGGCGTAGCGGAGGTATGGAAGGCTCTGGACACGCAGTTGCAGCGCTACGTCGCCATCAAAATACTCCAGCCCGACCTGCGCGACGATCCCAGCTTCGTCAAGCGCTTTCAACGCGAGGCCCAGCTTATCGCCACCCTGCACCATCCCAACATCGTGAATCTGCATGATTTCCAGGTCTTCCAGCCGGAGGACGATGGCAGGGGCGAGCAATCCCCACTCGCCTATATGGTAATGGATTATGTCGAAGGTGAGACGCTGGCAGATTATATACGCAGAACATCCAGCCGGGGGCAGATACCTTCTCCGACTGAGATCGTCCATCTCTTCACCTCTATCGGCCTGGCTGTTGATTATGCCCACGAGCAAGGCATGATCCACCGCGATATCAAGCCGGCTAACATACTGCTCGATAAGCGCAATACCGCCAACAGCCCTATCGGCGAGCCGATTCTCACAGACTTTGGTGTGGCTAAACTGCTGAGCGTCCCGAGTAGTAGTCTGACAGGCGAGCAGTTAGGGACGCCGCTCTATATCTCACCGGAACAGGCCAGAGGCAATCCCGGCACCGAACGCAGCGATCTCTACGCGCTTGGTATCATCCTCTACGAAATTGTAACGGGTGTAACACCGTTCCGTGGCAACACACCGCTCGACGTTATCAAGCAGCACATCAATGCCACCCCGACCGCTCCGGCGCTTATCAATCCGAACCTACCGCCGACGCTGGTCCTGGTGATTATGCGCAGCCTGGCAAAGGATCCAGAGATGCGCTTCTCCAGTGCGTCATCCATGGCCGCCGCCATCGCGGATGCGCTTAACGAGCCAGTGCCGGAGATCCTGGGGCAGCCTACGTTTCCTCTCGATCCGCTCAATATGCCCACCATCCTTGCTTCCCAACCGCTGCTCACGCAGGTGGGTCCGAACAGTATACCACCGCCGGGCCAGGCTGTCAGTAAGCCTTTATTATCAACGGGCAATCAATCTAACACGCCCAATGCCAATCTTACGCCCGTAATGCTCTACTCGACTCCGGCATCTCCAGGGGGGCCAGCAGCTCCTCCTATTCCACCGGCGTCTCTGACACCGCCCCCGCAAAGAAGACGGAGAGGCAGATTGTATGCTATACTGATTCCAGTCTTGCTTATCATACTTCTTGGCGCAGGATTGGGTGCGTACTTTCTAGTCAACAACCACTCTACGGCACCAGCGTCAGGTAATATCGTAGGGTATGCCTACTACACGAGTAGCGGCCAATCCAGGAACGGCACAGCGCAAGGAATTGCTGATCGTATGCAGATCGACCTGCAAAATGTTGCCAGCCCTCAGCCGGGCAAAAGCTATTATGTCTGGCTGCTTGCGGACAGGCATCCAGATACAAACAAAGATCAGACGGGACCGCGACCGATCAAAACGCCACTGCTGGTCAGCCGCAATTTGCAAGTGAAGAACGGGGCGGTGCATTTCACATACGGAGGCGACGGGCACAACAACAATCTGATATCGACGACGAGTCGTATACTTATCACAGAGGAGAGCACGAGCGGGACGCACACAGCTCCCTCCAGCGATCGCACGACGTGGCGCTACTACGGCGAGATTCCACAGGACCAGATACCGGGCGATAATCCCGGCTTCAGCGCCCTGACGCACATACGCCACCTTTTCTATAACGAGACGAACATAAACGTATTGGGTCTGCCCGGTGGTCTTGATACCTGGATGCTTAAAAACACCGAGAAGGTCTTCGAATGGGCCGTTAGCGCGCGCGACGACTGGCACGGCGCGCAGACAACCAGTGTAGAGACCGACCAGATACATCGGCAGTCCATTAGTATTCTAGAATACCTGGACGGCACGACCAACTTGCACGTCGACGCGCCAACGGGAACGCCTATCCTGGTTGACCCGGTGATCGCCAGGGTCTCGCTGCTCACCGTCGATACACAGCACCAGGTAGCGGCGGAATTCAATGTTGATCCGCCGGGCTACGTCGATCACGTGCAACTACACGTCGGCCAGGTGGACAAAGCGACCGATGTGTCGCAGGATACGCACCAGCGCACGGAACGTATTCTCGACGCGGTGACAAACGCGAAACAATGGCTGCTGAATGTGCATAGCGACGATGTGAAACTTTTCCATCTCAGCGCTGACCAGTTGAAGCAGCAGAGCGTAGGTGATCTATTGGACGATCTCGTCACGCAGGCGACCTACGCGTACATTGGCCAGCTCGACCCGACTACCAATACCGTGAAGCCGGGCATAATACAGGCCCATTACGACATTCAGCAACTGGCAACGATGACGATTACCAGGGACATCCCACAGAGTCTGTGAGACCTCCTTGCATTCAAATGAGTGCGAAGCACGAGCTGCTTCTGCTCAGTCGGATGACGCGAAGCGTAGCCACGACAGTGGCGTTTCCGACTGCATAAGGATCGGTGAGAATGCAGCGTTTTTGAATGCAGTCTGGTATGAGAAGGAGAGGACAGCGGCAAGCATGAGCACGGGGCCACAACAACCGCGTCGCCTGGGGAAATATGAGCTGCAGACACGCCTGGGCCAGGGGGGCATGGCAGAGGTCTGGAAAGCCTTCGATCCCCAGTTGCAGCGTCATGTCGCCGTCAAGCTCATGCGTTCGGAGCTGCGCAAAGACGGTGATTTCGTGGTGCGCTTCGAGCGGGAGGCGCGGCTGATCGCGTCCCTGAGCCATCCCAACATTATCAAGATCCATGATCTGCTCATCTCGCTGCCGCCCGAGTCGGAGACAACGATGGCCTACATGGTCATGGATTATGTCAAGGGGCAAACGCTTGCCGATTATATCCGTGCCACATCACGGAAGGGGCAATTTCCGTCTTGGGACGATATCGTCTATCTCTTCACGTTGACCAGCCGCGCCCTCGACTATGCGCACCAGCGGGGGATGATTCATCGCGACATCAAGCCAGCTAACATACTCCTGGACCAGCGGCCCGCGACGGCCAGGTCCATGGGAGAGCCCATCCTGACCGACTTTGGCGTTGCGCGCTTACAGGGCGCGCAGAGCGGTACCATCCTTGGTTCACTGGTTGGCACGCCTCTCTATATCTCGCCCGAACAGGCGATGGGCCAGCACAGCGATCGACGTTGTGATCTTTACTCGCTCGGCGTCATCCTCTATGAGATCGCGACGGGCGTTCCACCATTTCGCGGCGACACCACCGTAGCGATCATCATGCAACATGTGCACGAGCCACCGACGCCGCCCGCGCTTATCAATCCGCATATTCCGCAAGCCGTCTCCGAGATCATTCTAAAAAGCATCGCTAAACGCCCGGAGGACCGGTTCGACAGCGCCATGGCAATGACCTCCATGCTGGCCCAGACCCTCGACATAAAGATGCCAGGCACAAGAGGCGCCCCGAATACTCCATCATCAGCGGGCAATCCAGCGTCATCACCCGGAAATCCACCGTCATGGCCTGGAAACCCGCCGTCATCGCCGGGTAATCCGCCTTCGAATCCCGCTCTCACGCCACAATCTTTGACATCGCTAAGCCTTACGTCGGGCAAGCCGCTGCTCAACATGCAGCAATCCATCCAGGAGTCTACAGACTCTTTTCATCCCGAAGTGCCCAGGCCCACGCTGCCGCTGCTTGGGACACTACATCCACAAACCGTGACGCCACGCTCGGCGCAGGATGTTTCATTTACGGCCAGTACGCCTGCACGGCCACCCGAACCCTCATCCACACCGCCAGGGCTGGAGCCGGGGCCTCCGCGCCAACGTGAGCCCTGGTTTAAACGCATCAAGAAGCGCACACTCGTTCTTACCGGCATCCTACTGATCGTGCTTATCGCTGCCGGTCTGGGCACTGTTGCATTGCTGCCAGGCAAATCCACCACGCCCACGAATCCCGTCGTGGGGCAGGTCACATTTACACAGAGCGCGTACGCAGCGCCAGGTAGTTATGATCAGATCCAGATCGATATACAAAGCGTCCCATCACCACCGCAGGGATATACATATTACGCATGGCTCGTCTACGGGACGCTCGAAAACAGTCCCCCGCACTGGCAGTTGTCCTATAATAACGGGAACCTACACCTGGACAACCAGTCTTATCCTGGTCGCGCGAACCTGCTCTACACAAATACGCTCTTCCTCGTGACAAAAGAGAAGACCGGGAGCGGTCCGGTGGTCCCTTATACAGACCCGGCCTCGCGCCTCTACTACGCACAGATCTCATCCTCCTCCAGCTACAGTTTCGCCATCAGATCATGCCCGACAGGATCAGGCACAAACGTCTGTACGAATCAGTCTCAATCTTAAAGCGGCCTTTTATCGCCTGCGTTTCGCAACCTCCTCCTCCGTTGTGCCGCTGGTAATCAGTTCATAGAGCAACGCCTGTTCCTCCTTAGGGCGCAGGATACGGCCCAGACGCTGGATATACTCGCGCTTCGTGCTATTGCCGCTCACAATGATCGCCACGCGACAATCCGGCACATCGACGCCCTCATTGAGCACGCGTCCCGTCGCCAGCTTCGTGTACTGTCCCGAGCGGAAGCGCTCCAGGATCACGCGGCGCTCCTCAGTTGGCGTCTTGTAAGTGATCGCGGGTATGCAGAAGCGGCGGCTGATCTCATCGACCACATAGTTGTACTCCGAAAAGAGAAGCACCAGATCGTCAGCGTGCAGGCGGAGCAGTTGTTCGATCTCATCGTACTTCGCGGGCGCATTCATGGCGATATTGCGCGCCTCGCGCCAGGCCAGCATGGCCTCACGCGCCTCGCCATCGCGCGCGCTCATATAGATAAGTTTCTGCTGGAAATCCTCCGGGCTGTGGATAACGATGCGTCGTCGCTGCAAAAACGAGCGGTAGATACGACGCTGCTCGCTGTAACGCGCTTCGTCCTCGTCTGACAGCACCACATCGATGCGTCGCTCCTCGTACTGCGCCAGGTAGCGTCCCTCCGTCAATTCGGATGGGGAGCGCCGGTAGACCTCTGGCCCGATCAGCTCATCAAGATCCGCGTGCGCCATATCGCTGCGTTCGGGCGTGGCGCTCAGGCCCAGGCGCAACGGCGTAAAGGCGCTCTCCGCGATCAGGCGATAGGTCGGCGCGGGCAGGTGGTGACACTCATCGAAAATGAGCAGGCCGAAGTGGCGCAGTTCGCGCGGATAGAGAGCCGCCGAGTCGTAGGTGATGATCGTGATCGGCTTCAGCTCCTTCTCGCCCCCGCCGAAGACGCCGATCTCGTTCGCTTCCAGGGACAACGCAGCCGCCAGGGCCGTGCGCCACTGCTGTAGCAGATCGATCGTTGGCACCACCGCCAGCGTCTTCAGCCCCGTCTCGTGAATAGCCAGCGCCGCCACAAAGGTCTTGCCTGCTCCAGTGGGCAGGACTACAACGCCCCGGCTCCCTTCAGCCAGCCAGTTCGCCAGCGCCTCCTCCTGATACGGGCGTGGCTCCAACGCCAGCTTCGTCTCGTACGCCAGGGCCGGCCTCTCATCGAAGGCAACGGCGAAAGGAACCTGCTGCCGCTCCAAAGCCTGCTTCACCACACTGAGATGGATCGGCTGCATGCGCAGGAAGGCATGGCGCTTATCCTGTGCGATATTCGCGCGAATAGCGGTGGGCAGGTACGTTCCGAACAGCATTGAGAGCAGCACGGACAACGACAGGTCTAGCCACTGTTCCGCCGGTATGATCACGAGGTCACGACCCCGTAGTTCAAGCGTTGTTATAGACATAAGCACTCAATCAGTCTTGACGAGCAGAGAAAGCTGGTCGGGCGGCGCAGACAGAGATTGTTGTTTCTCGCGCACCACATCGCCCTCTTGCAAAACAGGCAAAAGAACGGCAGCGAGATCTTCGCTCGGCCAGGATAAAGGTCTTCCGCCTTTTTCGAGCAACATTTTATTGCCAGGAAGCGTTTCAGCGTCAGGCTGGCGCACATAAAGACGGCGTCCCTGCTTCAAAGCCCCATGCGCACCTTCCCATGTCCCACCCTTGCTATCCGACTCGGCAACGATGACGACCTGAGCCAGGCCCGTCACAACATGGTTCCGCTCCATAGCCCGGCTCACGACCCACGGAGCGTTGGGATGAAATTGACTTAACAACAAGACGCTGCCCTTCTCGATCCTGGGCTGCAGATCGCGCATCTGCACTTTACTCAATCTATGTATACCATGTGGCAGGACGACCGTTGTATAACCATCCGTGCTGGTAGCTCCTTCATAAGCGGTACGATCTACCCCACGCGCGTTGCCACTGATAACATTTGCGCCATGCGCCGCACAATAATTAGCAGTCACCCTGGTAAAAGCAAGGCTTTGCTCGTTTGCGTTGCGAGCGCCGATAATGGCAATTGTTTGTCGCTGGAGTATTCCCAGATCACCCATACAAAACAGGATCGGCGGTATATGCGTACGGCCGAGAGCAGATTTCAGCAGCAGAGGATATGTCGGGTCAAGCACGGTGATCAACCGAATGCCCTCATGCTGCAACTGCTCCACAAGAAATGCCTGAGCGACAAGCTTCTCTTTTGCCTGCTCAAGCTTTTGTATGGCCTCCGGCTTCAGTTGACAGGTGGCGCTCCACTCCTGTGCGCCCACTGCGAAGAAATCCTGCAATGATCGGCCAAGTTGTTTACACCATATCACAAGAATATCATTGACAACGCGAGTAGACAGACCGCTTTCGAACGCTAACAGTAGCCAGCATGCTTGTTCTTGCAGATCTTCGTTCATAGCATATTTCCCCCTCTCTGTACAAACCCCTTTCTCTGCCCAGGAAACCAGCTACTGCACCTTGTATTCTCCGCGGAAGTCGTAAAAGCGGAACCGCTCGACCAGCAACGCATCAGGTTGTTCATCACACCACGTGTCCTCCATTTCAAACATCCCTTTTTTCGAAAGAACACATGCATTATAGCGGTTCTCACTGCAGTTTTCAAGTCTATTACACCTAAAATTTCTCTCCGCCCAAAAAATACGCATTTATGAGTATCTATGAACGGTCAAAAGCTAAATATACATCGATACTACCCACATTCCGCAGTTTGCATTTGCACTTTTCGCAAAATCGCTTGCAGAGCTGACTTGCAAAGTAGAGTTTATTCATAGCTCTGCAATATAGAATGGCTTCTCGCCTAAATTCACAAAAAAACTGCGGAATGTGGGATACTACCTACAAATAACGATTTATTTTTGCATTCGGCAACACACCTATCATTTTTTGAAGTTTCGTGTTACAATTGCAGCATATGATGTTTGAGCATCAATAGGTTATGTCGAGGAGGTTTTTGAAATGACGATAACAGGTTCCCGCATCGATCCGAGTGTTTGTAAGGTCGCTATTATCGACGATGGCTATGAGCATGATCAGCGAGCCGGAAGACGGGGGAGATGAAATTCTCGTCTATTGCGAAGAGGTCTATTCCGGCGAGGGGGAGCTATTTGCTAATACCACCCCCTAGACCGATACGCGCCTGTATCTCGCTCGCCACGGTGTAGGGATCACGCTCACGGCGCGTGATATCGGCGATCGTGCTGTCCCACTCCTCATCGCTCATTTCGGTCTTGAGGGCGTCGGTAACGGCCTGCATGATGAGCGCCTGCAGCTCGCTGTGCACCTGGCGCTGGGCACGGCTCACCATCACGCCGCTTTCGAGCAGATACTGGCGATGCAGTTGAATGGACTCGACCAGTTGCTCGATGCCTTGCACTTTGAACGAGGAGGTCTTGACGATCGGGATGCGCCACGCAGCCTTACGCCGATTGGAGTCGAGACTGAGTAGCATCGCCAGTTCCGCTACGCTCTGGTCCGCACCGGCCTTATCGGCTTTGCTAACCACGAAGATATCGGCGATCTCCAGGATGCCAGCCTTGATAGCCTGGATGTCATCGCCCATGCCGGGCGCGACCACTACAAGGACGCTCTGCGCGGTACGCATCACCTCGACTTCGGCCTGGCCCGTGCCGACCGTTTCGATGATGATCGGATCGTAACCGGCGGCGTCCATGGCGCGCACGACATCGCGCGTCGAGGAGGAGAGTCCACCCAGGCTGCCGCGACTGGCCATGCTGCGAATAAAGACGTTGGGATCGCCGGCCAGCTCCATCATCCGGATACGATCACCGAGGATGGCACCGCCGGAGAATGGACTGGTCGGGTCAATCGCTACGACGCCAACCTTTGCATCATGCTTGCGAAACTCGCGTACTATGCGGGTGACAAGCGTACTTTTGCCGGCACCGGGAGATCCAGTCACACCGACGATATGGGCGTGACCGGCGTGCTGGTGCAGTTCCGCCAGGTAGCGATGGGAGAGCGCGGCTCTGCTCTCGATCAGGGTCACCATGCGAGCAAGGGCGCGCCGGTCCCCGCTTAGAAGACGTTCAACGATATTTTGCAACGCGCACCTACACTCCGACAGACAGGCGATCGGTCTGTACATTGTCGCGTACAAACTGGATGATCCCATCCAGCGGCGCCCCTGGTCCAAAGCAGCCCTTAATGCCCATCGCCTCGATGGCTGGAATATCCTCGTCGGGCAGAATGCCGCCGGCGGCTACCAGCACATCATCAACGTGATTCTGCTGCAATAGATTCATGACCTTGGGGAAGACAGCCATGTGCGCGCCTGAGAGGATACTCATCAAAACGGCATCTACGTCTTCCTGGATGGCGGTCTCAACGATCATTTCCGGCGTCTGACGAATGCCAGTGTAGATGACCTCCATGCCGGCGTCGCGCAGGGCACGGGCGATAATCTTGGCGCCGCGATCATGTCCGTCCAGCCCCGGCTTGGCAACTAATACACGAATAGGGCGAGTATCAGCCATAGTAGTGACTCCTTCGTCTATCATTATTAGAAATAGCTAGAGCGCACGCTCTTGTCAAAATAGCAGGCCCGGCTCCAACAGGTCTAACAACTCTTCAAAACTTGCTCGTAGAGCGCACAGACCGCACGCTCTAGCTCCTCATACATCTGCTTATATTCTTTACTCAATTCTACAACGGCTATCTTCTCACCGCAAGCGTGCATTAGAGCTTTTGCGTACTCACTGATGCGCGCTTTCTCGGCAATCCCGATAGTAGGAATAGGCAAATGCGTCAATACGTGCTGTTCGATCTGAGGCTGCACCCACTTGTAGGCGGTGTGGAGCACGTAGACGTACTCCTGGAGCAGACGCGAATTTAGCAGAGCCAGCAAGAAATACAGCTCGTCTGATCGTGAGATCTGTGAGGAATTTGTGACACCTGGACGATCAGGCGACGGATGCTCCCACAAGGGATGCTCCGACAAGAGATGCTCCCACGAAGAACCATCACGCGCAGGGTGAGAGGCAGAGCGAGAGGCAGGGCGGTCGCCCTGCGCTCCGTCGCCCTGCGCTCCGTCGCTCTGCCTCTCGCCCTGCTCAACGTTTTCATCCGAACGCAGATAGAGCAGGTACAACGTCTGTAATACCACATGCGAGCGCAGGTCCAACGTCGCCTGCAGGCGACTGGTGCTCTTGACGACCAGTAGTTTGGGGGAGAGATAGTGCTCCATCGACTTGGCGATATGTTCGCGGGCGATCCAACTGTCAGCGCCAGGCACCATATAGGGACGCACGGCGCTGCCACCGCGCAGGACGGGATACCACAGACACCCTTCGCGGGGTTCTGTTTTGAAGAGATATGTGCTGTTCTTACTCAGCTCCTCGCCGCGACGTATGACGACGATTTCACCAAGAGGGAGAAAGGGACGCTCCTGCGCACTCCGCAAAGTGTAGTGAAACGCGTGCAGCTTCTCCACAAGACTGTTCTGCGCACCGCTCAAGAGATAGCGCATTTCGGCGCCGGGCTGGTTGCGCAGCAGGGATTGGGGAACGCTACGCGTCACAGAGGGAGCGGCGAGGTGCTCATGCATCTGGACAGCGGGCTTCGTAACGTCCTGGCTCAACCGAGGCCAGACCTCGCGCTGCCACGCGACCTGGTGAATGGGCCGGGGAGGCGATTTCTGCGCGATAATGACAGCCGCACCGACATAGGCTGAAAAGACGCCAGAGATGTGCCAGAGATGGTGAAGCGTCGTCTCTGTGAGCAGGCGCTGTCGTTCGAGCCGGGCATTGGTGCGCGCCAACACGGGATCGGGGATAACCAGTCCTATCCAACCACCGGGTCGGACGATCTGTAGCGCGAGGTTCAAGAACAGGAGATAGCTATCGGCCTGCCCTCGCTGGCGCGCGAACTGGTAGCCGCTCAGGTCGTTATTTTTGGCCGCCAGGTAGGGCGGATTCGCCAGGAAGAGATCGACATTCGCGTGTTGTTCCCAGGGAAAAGTCAGTCCGTCAGCCTGGTGAATATGCAGCGCAGCGGCAGTGTGGTCTCCTTCGCTCTCTTCAGGTAAAAGCGCGCGCACCCGCATCTCAGCCAGAAAACAGGCGACAGGGTCGGGATCGAACCCCCAGATATTGCCCTGCACGGAGGCGCTCTGCTCACGACAAGAAAGATTTTTCCGTCGTTCGGAAGATAGGAGGCGCGAGGCCGCACCCGCCAGAAAGTTTCCGCTGCCACAGGCGGGATCGAGTACGCGGATGGGCGAAAGATCTTTATCGGATGTATAGCCGCAGGCGTCAAGTATTCTCTCAACTAGCAGAGGAGGAGTCGAGAAGTGACCGCGCATCTTGCGCTCCTGCACAGGTAAGCTCGCCTCATACCAGCTAAGGATATCTTGCGACGACATCACCGTCTCAAAGCTTCTCTTTCTTTTGCAGAAGTTCCAATGCCTCACGCGCAGCTAAACGACCAGCCTCTTTGATGCTGGATGCCTTCCCCACGCCCAGCAGAACCTCGTGCTCAAATACGCCGACCAGGAAGACACGATCGTTATTGCGCCCACTCTGTTCAAGTACGCGGTAGCGCGGCAGAATGCCTGAGCGCTGCAACACAATTTTCTGCAGGCGCCCTTTAGGATTCGTATCCAGCGTCTGACGGCTCACCAGCTCAATCATAGGAAAGACCGTACGTTCAACGAAGGCGCGTGCCACATCTGGTCCCTGGTCGATATGAAGCGCACCCACGACCGCCTCCAGCACATCCGCGCAGAGCGAGTCACGCGAGCGCTCATTAAACGTCCGCAGGTTGGCAATATCTACACGAATAAAGGAAAACAGCCCCAGTTGCTGCCCGATTATGGCGAAGACACGACGACTGACCACCTCGGACTTCAGCGCGGTCATCTCTCCTTCCGATGCATCTGGAAAAGTACGATAGATATACTCAACCACATGTGCGCTGATAATGGCATCACCCAGGAATTCTAGCGTGTCGTAAGAGTCACGCACAGCAGTTTCTGAGCAGCATGAGTGATGAGTCACCGCTCGCTGTAACAGTGATCGATCTTGAAACGTTACCTGGAGTAGCGCTTCTAGCGACGTAAGGCTATCCTCGGTTTTTTGTCTATTCCCTGTCTCTTCCATACAACCTTTATTATATCCTATTTTAAAGCTGTAGGGTTTGAGGAAATATGGGGCTCCAGGTTTTTCTGCCACCCGTCCCCTTTGACGATTGAAGCGCTCACCAAACTTCATGCCGGGCTTCTCTACCCAGACGAAGAACAAAAAACAGAACGGGATGATAGCCACTATCACCCATAACCAGTATATGCCAAATTCCTGTGCGGGCTGCCAATCCTTCAGCAAGGGCTGCCCCCATTGTATGAACATGAGCAGCAAGGGAAGGTGCCACATATACAGGCTGAAGGAGATCACACCAATGTAGCGTAACGGAGTCCACTCAAATGGGAGCTTAAGCCGGTCCGGCCCGAAGAGCAGCGCGAGGATGCACAGGCCAAAGGACAGTGAAAAACAAAAACCATTGAATGGATTGTAAAGCTTGACGAAAAGCGGATGGTTGAAGAGCGCCCATATATTCATGAATCTCTGGTTGTAGCTCCACAGTATCATGATAATTAAGCAGAGCAAGCCCGCTCCCCAGAACCAGAAGCTCAGCTTTTGCAGGGCCGTACGTAATTTGGGCGAAACGGAGGGATGCTGAGCATAGACAAAACAGAGAGATAGTAACATTCCCACTCCAAAATCTTCGAGATACTTCCCACTCACGCCATAGGTAAAAACCAGGATGACATTGAGAACGGAACGGGGCACTAAAAGTGTTTCTGAGGGATGCTGATCCACATAGTAGGAACCGAAGTATCGTGAGAGGATACCCCAGGCAATTAACACCAGTATACAGGCAGCGGTCGTGTACAAACGGGAGCCCTGGTTGACGTGCCAGACTATCAGGCGCATGCCCAGCACCAACAACGGCAAGATCATATAATATTGCCACTCAATCGCCAACGTCCAGAACGGCGCGTTGAGTTGTTTGAACGTGGCATGGGAGGAGTCCATGAGGAATGTCAAAAACAATCCCAGTTCTTTCCAGTGTTGCGGCTGCAAATACTGTTGCTGAAAAAGCAAAATTATAAGTATCAGCGAGAGATAATACGCTGGCAAAATGCGAAAAATGCGCCGCGTATAGAATTGCCGTATGGAAGGCCACTTTTTTTCAAAGAGCAGCGCCCTGGCGAATGGCATGAAGAGCAGGAAACCTGAAAGGACAAAAAAGAGTATTACCCCATATTGTCCGAAATACAGGAAGGAATTGAGTAGTGAATGGTTTGCTGGTTGAGAGTCCCATATACCCAGATCGAGCGGTATGCGGTAGATATGAAAACAGATAACGATCAAGCAGGCGAACGCACGAACGCCATCGAGTATCGGGATCGTGTTTTTCTTTGTAGAATCTTCTAATTTCGTTTGTATCTGCTGGCCAATTACCATAATCATCCGTTTCTAGTGCAGGCTTTCTTTTTCTGTGCGTAATGTATTCTCCTCTGATAGTTTTGTTTCCTCAGCGCCTCTGCTGTTTCACTTTCTTCTCGTTGATAGATAACGTGTCAGAAGGTAGATAGGTTTCAGCAGGGGCTTGCAGACTACAAAAAGTAGGCCAATGATGGCCATTACTATTCTAGAGTTGAGATTATCCTGTTTTAACAGGCATGCGGGCAAGCAGAGACTATCGACATCTGCGCTATAATATATTTTGTGGAAAAGCATCCTATCCGCGCATGCCTCGATGGTAACGTTATTGTTACGCCTGCTGTGTATGCTATGTGATAGTTCATGATAAAGGCCCTACTTCCGAGAGAAGCGAGAGCACTACATCTTACTATAGATTGGATTCCTGGCTTATGCTGCCATGCCTACCTATACATAAAATTCGACGTGCGCTCTTTATGGCACTGCCGCTCGCACTGGGTCTGCTATTTCTCTTTCCCGCTGTCAGCGAGGCCCACGCGATATTGTTGCGCTCAGATCCGGCGCAGGACGCTGTCCTCACATCTTCGCCCGACCAGGTGAGAATGTGGTTTAGCGAGGATCTGAGCGACGGCTTCAGTACTGCTTCGGTGGTGACTTCTTCAAATCGACGCGTCGATGCCAACAACGCACATATTTCATCCAGCGATACGAAGGAAATGGATGTTTCACTACAACCCGCTCTCGCGCCCGGCGTCTATGTTGTGCTGTGGACGACACAATCAGCCGACGATGGTCACGTATTGCGCGGCTCTTTTATCTTCAATATTGCTGGCCCCGACGGTACCGTTCCCAAAAGTACTGGACCTTTGCCCGGCCAGAGCAACGCGGGAGGAAGCTCGGGCCAGCTCGACGGCCCGACGTTCTTCAGCTTTCTCATGGTGACGCTCGTCGATCTTGGGGCGGTCTTCTGGATGGGAGCGCAGCTCTGGCGCACCTTTGTATTGCAACTCACGGACACTGGCAGCCGCACGCAAGAGGCGATAGAACGTCGCATTGAAGAACGCTTCGATCGCGACTTCTCGATGCCGGTCCTGTTTATACTTTTACTGGCAAACGTCGGCGTGCTCCTGGGACAGGGACTGGTGCTGACAAACGGCAACGTGGGGCAGGCGCTTACACCCGGAATACTCGGCACGCTCGCCACAAACGGTCGCTTTGGCACCTACTGGCTGATGCGTGAGATCGTCATCTTCCTGGCAATTGTACTGGCCGCCATTACTCTGCTGGTAAAAAAGTTGCCTCGGAGCTTCATCGAGCTCGTGCCCTGGCTCAACCTGATACTGGGCCTGGCGCTGCTGATCGCGCTCACGATGTCCGGCCATGCAGCCGCGACGAATAACAATGTCCTGGTCTATTCCGTGCTGGTCGACTGGCTGCACCTGCTGGCGGCATCGCTCTGGGTGGGCGGCATGATGTATATCTCCCTGATCTACCTGCCTGCGCTGAAGGGCAACACGGCGCTGGAGCGCGCTCGCTCACTGGTCTCGCTGCTCCCACACTACTCCCCGCTCGCTATCACAGGTGTGATCATTATGGCGATAAGTGGCCCCTTCAATGCTGTGGTGCACCTGACTTCGCTGAACCAGCTTGTCACGACTGCGTATGGTCGCGCGCTGGTGATAAAGGTCTTGCTGGTAGGATCGCTCCTGCTCACCAGCGCTATCCACGTCGGCATCCTGCGTCCCCGCTTAAAGAAAGACTATACGAAGTACCTGGCACTGATTGGAGCCGAACAGCGCGATGCGGTCGCCGTACCAGACACGGCGCAGGAGGCGACTGGAACGCAGGAAGCGCCGGCGCTCACTACAGAGTCAGTCAAACCGCTTGAGACCAGTATCGCGGCGCAGAGCAGGAGGTTGATGAGCGTTCTACGCTGGGAACCGTTGCTGGGCGTTGGCGTACTGATCTGTGCAGGATTGATGAATGTCTTCGCAGGAACCTTGCTGCCTGCCTCCGTAAATCAACCACCGCCAACGACGCCCACGCAGCAGGTCAAACCCTTCAACGCCCTAGTAAAGACCAGCGATCACCTGTTTACTGTCAAGCTGACGGTCTCGCCCAATCGCTTCGGCTCCAACGTCTTCACGGCGACCGTTATGAATAGCAAGGGAACGGTAGTTACCAACGTGGGCGTCTCTATCTACACAACTATGCTGGATATGGATATGGGGACCAATGCGATCAACCTGCAACCGGACGGCAAGGGACACTTCAGCGCGACCGGCGACCTGGATATGGGCGGCAACTGGGCATTGCGCGTACAGATACGTGCCCCGGACCTTAAGCTGCATGAAGGAACTGTGAAGATGGTAACGCCATATTGAGCGTTCTACCTGGTAGAACTGAAAATTTCTGTAAAGGTCTTACGCAACGATATGAATATACATAACTTAGAGCAGTCACGCGAGAGCAAGACGATCATGGCACCCGCACAAAGCGTAAGATGCCTCTTCTCATTGCTTGCCATGCTCAGCCTGCTGGGATTGCTCCTGGGGGCCTGTGGAGCGGGAGATACGGGCAGCACGACGACGACCATTCCGCGCGTCAATGGTTTTGGAGGTGCGAATAATCATGGACATTCGTTGCTCGCGCTCCCCGATAATGCGCTGGTACTGGCAACACACTACGGACTGTTCCGCTCCGGCGATGGCGGCGCCACCTGGAAGCTCGTCGCGGCTGGCTCCGGTCAACCGATGGACGGTCTGATGACGACCTCGATGGTCAGTAGCGCGCTCGATCGCCAGCGTCTGTACGTGCTCACCCAGCCGGCGGTAGCGGGAGCAAAGGGAACGCTAGGACTCTACACCAGCGCCGACGCGGGGCAGACATGGCAGCTTGCCATTGCGACAAAGACCACCGGCAATATCTACACTGTCGCGGCTGGCAACGCTTCGGCAATGGAGGTATATATCTATCTGCCCGATCTGGGTCCGCAGGGGCTCAAAGTCAGCAAAGATGCGGGCCAGCATTTCTCGAACACGGGTACGCTGCCCTTTGCACGCATTCTCGGCCTGTTCGCCATACCGGGCGCGCCTGGACAGTTGCTGGCGTATGGCAATGATGGCATGGCTCGTAGCAGCGACGGCGGAGTTCACTGGCAGGTCATAGCTGGGGTGAGCGGCGGTGTGTTCGGCGCAACGACCCTCGGCCCCCACCAACCGATCTACGCATCGGGCGACTCCGGCATCTACGCATCAAAGGATGGAGGCAAGACCTTTACGCTGGTCTATACACAATCTTCGTACGGCTCATTGATCGCTTCACCCGTGCAGCCTCAACTGCTCTACGGGAAAACGGGACAGGCGATCTATAAGAGTACGGATGGCGGCCATAGCTGGCAGGCTCTGCCGACGATTAAGGGCAACCTGCAGGATCTGGCGCCAGCTCCATCCAGCGCCGCGCTGCTCTACCTCTCGCTCTCCTACCCCATGGAGGTCTATCGTTTCAGTCAGAGCGATGGGAAATGGTCATCGCTGACGCCAAAGGCGTAGCAGGGAGAGAAGGGGAATAGTATGCTCAACAGAATATACCGTGCGGCGCTTGCCTGTACGCTCCTGCTCCTCTTGTTGCCTGCTCTGGCGCATGCCGATGGGGGCGCGCCCAATCTGGCGTATGTGGCTGGCGGCGATAAAGGGATCAGTGTCATTGATATAAAACAGGAAAAAGTGACAGGCACGATTACGCCCACTGGCAATCCCCACACCGTCCTGCTTAGCCTGGACGGTAGTTACCTCTACGTCACGCAGCCGCAGCAGGGACAGGTTGCCATCCTGAAAGCCAACAACGGCGCTCCGGTCTGCACCGCGGATGTTCCCGGTCAGCCAGACCTGCTGGCGATGGATACCGGCTCCAACACGCTCTTTGCGGCGGGCAACGGAGCTTCCAGCGTTAGCGCCATCGATCCCACGAACTGCGCGATCAAGCATATCTTTCACACAAGCGGTCCCGTCTATGGCATCGCTATCGCCGCCGTCGGTTCGGCGCTCTCTGGCAACACGGGGAACGAACTCTGGGTCTCGGCTGGCAACGAGGTAACGACCTTCGATGATATCAGCGGCAAAGTCATCGGCAGCGTCACCATTCCAGGCGGCGCGCGCTACATCACCATCCCGGCAGGCGCCACCGTCTACGTCAGCACGCAGAGCGGGACTGTACAGGCCATTGATCTCACAACGCGCAAGGTCGTGCCCTTGATAAAGGGCGGACAATACGGACCGATGGACTACGACGCCGGCACGGGCGAGGTCTATGTGCCCGATCAGGCGCATAACCAGCTCGTCGTTCTTACGCCCGTCAATCCCGGCTTCGCGGTTCCTCGCGAGCCTGCCCGTGTCATCAAGTTCGACGTCAAGCCCGCATCGGTCGCCATTACCAGCGATGGGCAGTTCGGCTTCGTCGCGCTGGCGAACGGTAGCGTTGCGATGCTCGACATACCAGGGCGCCAGACCATCACCACCATACACGTCGGCGGCAACCCCCAGTTTATCATTACCGGCCTCTATCCGCCCCCGGTCCCCCAGGACTCGCCAATAGGCAAGATTATCGATATCGCTGCCTATATCTTCGTCATTGCCCTGTTCATCGTGCCGATTATCTTGTTTAGAAGATACTCAAAAACGCGCGCGCGCCCTCAATAAGGGGGGTTATGGCTCACTGATAAGCAAGATGAAGCACGATAAAGCATAGATGGCCTTGCACGAGGCGACTATTTTTCGGTAATATACAAACAATTGTGTTCCGCGCAAAATAGTGGGACGAGCGTTGCATCTTTAGAGTTGTCACAGCACGAGGTTTTGAACATGCACTCAACAAGTCTAGCAAAGGAGTCGGGATCATTCTTCACAACAAAACTGCAGGTACCACCGGTGCAACCTTACCACATTGCACGACCAGGGCTGGTACAACAATTGAAGGACGCGTTGAAGTGTAAGCTCACCGTGATCTCAGCACCCGCCGGCTACGGCAAAACAACGGCACTCATCGACTGGCAGCGCTTACGGAGATCGCTCCAGCCGCTTGTATGGCTCTCTCTCGACCAGGATGACAACGATCCAATGCGCTTCTGGCGACATTTCACGAGGGCGCTCAGAACGGTAATAGACATAAGTGAACAGGTGCCGCAATTATTCAACTCGCCTCAGCCACCGCCACTTGAAGCGCTACTGCTCACGATATTACAGGCCATCTCCAGCACAACGCAGCATTTCGTGCTCGTACTCGACGACTATCACTTCATCACAACGCCCGCCATTCATGATGGTCTCGACTACCTGCTCGCTCACCTTCCCCCTCAGATGCATATCGTTATCAGCAGCCGCACGGCACCGCCGCTCGCGCTCGATCGGCTGCGCGCAAGGAGGCAGCTCAAGGAGGTACGACCCAGCGATCTGCGCTTTACGGCCGAAGAGGCAACTATACTCTTTAACAAAGTAATGGAGCTCAAGCTAGCGGAAGAGACGATCGCTGCGCTGGTAGCCAGTGTCGAGGGCTGGATTGCGGGCTTACAACTGCTCGGCTTTCCCCTCCGCAGCCAGGCAGAGATCTGCATAACGGATCACAACGCGCTCGTCGACTATCTGCTTGACAGGGCGCTTAACTTGCAGACCGAGCATGTACAGGATTTTCTACTCTTTACCTCCCTTCTCAACCGCCTGAACGGCTCACTATGCGATGAGCTGTTGAACCAGACGGGGAACCAGGAACTGCTAGAGATCTTAGCCTGCACGCATCCCTTTATCGCCACACTCGACGAGCGGCAGTGCTGGTACCGTTATCACCAGTTCTTTAGAGACGCGCTGCGCAAGCGCCTGGAAGAGAGATACGCCGATCGGCTGCCCACGCTCCACCTGCGCGCCGCTTCCTGGTACGAAAGGGCCGACCTGCTGCACGAAGCGATCTATCATGCACTGGCCGCAGACGACTACTACCGCGCCGCTCGCCTGATAGAGCGCCTGAGCAGTACGTTGTTACAACGAGGGGAAGTTGCCACATTACAGGCGTGGCTGGCGGCTTTTCCACCCGAATTCGTACAATCGCATATGCCACTTAGTCTCACGCGCGCATGGATGTATGCGCTCATGAACCAGTCTGACGCCGCTGAAACAGATCTGCAGGTCGTCGAGGAGCTTCTCGACGGGACCAGAATCCCCGAAATTATAGGACAGGTCGCCGCCATTCGCTCAGGTATTAGCATAGCACAACACGATATCGCAGGCGGCATCGAATCCGCGCGCCTGGCGCTCGCCCAGTTACCCGAAGACGCGTTGATGGTGCGCGGCTTTGTCAGCAGGAATATGGGCATCTCTTGCTGGCTCAAGGGCGATGTGGTCGCCGCCGCACAGGCATTCGCAAACGCTGCCAGCTACAATCATGCGTCTAACAATATCTATGCTGCGTTGATCGTGAGCTGCGATCTGGCTTTTCTACAGATGCTGCAGGGACAGCTTCAGAAGGCAAACACAACCTACGAGCAGGTGCTAGAATACGGCACTGATCTCTTGCCCGTCACCAGGCGCGCGCGGCAGGGTCTCGGCAATCTGTTCTACGAATGGAACGAGTTTGATAGCGCTGAGGACAACGTGCTTGCGGGCATGGAGTTCGACGCCTCGGGAGAGAATGCGCAGGTTACATTGAATAGCCACATTATTCGGGCGCGCATCAAACAGGCGCAGGGAGACGAAGAGGAGGCATGGCACCTCTTGCGGGAGATCGAGAACTATATCTATCGTCATCGCTCCACCTGGCTTGTCCCTGTGCTCTCCATGCAGCGAGCGCGGCTCTGGCTGACGCAAGGCAACCTTGCAGAGGCGGGTGAGTGGGCAGTGGCGAGTGGCCTGAGCTTCGACGATCCGCTCGATCACCTGCGCGAGGCGGAGTATCTCACACTGGCGCGGGTCTACATCGCGCAGCGCAAGCTCGTTCTCGCCCTGGGCCTGCTGGGACGCCTGCGACAGGAGGCCGAGGCCGGCAAACGGGTGAGCAGCGTGATCGAGATTGCGCTCCTGGAGGCCCTGGCCTGGCAGGAGCAGGGTGATATGCAGCAGGCGCTCGCCGCGCTGGTAGACGCGCTTGCGCTTGCGAAACCCGAGGGGTATATTCGCATCTTCGTCGACGAGGGAGCGCCGATGGAGGCCCTGTTGACGCGCGCTATCAAGATGCGGCCTGAGCTAGAACGCCTGCAAAAAATCGCGCCTGGCTATATTCGCACACTGCTCGCAACAATCAAGCAGGAGAGATTATGGCGAGAGCTGCCAGAAGAGCGCGACCATCCCATCCCGGAGGTGAACGAGGACGACGAGCCCGTCGAGCCGCTGCTTGAGCCACTCACCGAGCGCGAGATAGAGCTTCTACGCCTGGTGGCGGCGGGGCTTCCCAATCGTACGATCGCCGAGCACATGGTGGTGAGCGCGGGAACGGTCAAGGTTCATATGCATAACATCCACAATAAACTGAACGTCCACAATCGTACAGAGGCGGTTGCACGCGCACGAGAACTGCGTCTGCTATCATAGATGAGTTTGTGGCGGATGTCGTGGGAGC